>CAMCMT010000007.1 GCA_945875915.1 Synechococcus sp. UW140
ACACCGATCTACAAAACTTCAGCGAATTACTCACTGTTGCTGCTGGAACCGTTGCAGCAGTCAACGATGGCGCTGCAACCTTTGCTGTGTCAGGTAACGCCCTGGTAGGCCAAGTCCTCACCGTTGCTAAAACAACGGACGATCCTGATGGCAATGGCACCTTTACCTACCAGTGGCAATCATCAACCGATGGCAGCACCTGGGGCACCATCGGCACCAATGCTGCCACCTATACCCTCACCGCTCTTGAGCAGAGCAAGCAGATCCGGGTTCGGGTCTCCTACACCGATCTACAAAACTTCAGCGAATTACTCACTGTTGCTGCTGGAACCGTTGCAGCAGTCAACGATGGCGCTGCAACCTTTGCTGTTTCAGGTAACGCCCTGGTAGGTCAAGTCCTCACCGTTGCTAAAACAACGGATGATCCGGATGGCAATGGCACCTTTACCTACCAGTGGCAATCCTCAACCGATGGCAGCACCTGGGGCACCATCGGCACCAATACTGCCACCTATACCGTCGCTGCTCTTGAGCAGAGCAAGCAGATCCGGGTTCGGGTCTCCTACACCGATCTACAAAACTTCAGCGAATTACTCACTGTTGCTGCTGGAACCGTTGCAGCAGTCAACGATGGCGCTGCATCCTTTGCTGTTTCAGGTAACGCCCTGGTAGGTCAAGTCCTCACCGTTGCGAAAACAGTTGATGATCCGGATGGCAATGGCACCTTTACCTACCAGTGGCAATCATCAACGGATGGCAGCACCTGGGGCACAATAGGCACCAATACTGCCACCTATACCCTCACCGCTCTTGAGCAGAGCAAGCAGGTCCGGGTTCGGGTCTCCTACACCGATCTACAAAACTTCAGCGAATTACTCACTGTTCCCGCCGGAACCGTTGCAGCAGTCAACGATGGGGCGGCTACCTTTGCTGTTTCAGGTATCACCCAGGTAGGCCAAGTCCTTACCGTTGCTAAAACAACGGATGACCCGGATGGCAATGGCGCCTTTGCTTACCAGTGGCAATCATCAACGAATGGCAGCACCTGGGTCAACATCGGCGCCAATGCTGCCACCTATACCCTTGCTGGCACAGAACAAGCAAAACAAATTCGTGTTCAGATTTCCTATACCGATGCCCAAAACTTCAGCGAATCACTCACTGTTGCGGCTGGAACCGTTGCAGCAGTCAACGATGGCGCTGCATCCTTTGCTGTGTCAGGTAACGCCCTGGTAGGCCAAGTCCTCACCGTTGCTAAAACAGCGGATGATCCTGATGGCAATGGCACCTTTACCTACCAGTGGCAATCATCAACGGATGGCAGCACCTGGGGCACCATCGGCACCAATGCTTCTACCTATACTCTCACCGCTCTTGAGCAGAGCAAGCAGATCCGGGTTCGGGTCTCCTACTCCGATCTACAAAACTTCAGCGAATTACTCACATTTGCTGCCGGAACCGTCCCTGTATACGAAGCTCGAGATCTTACTTACACTTCAAGCACAGGCCAAACAATGTCAGCCCGACTGGCAACTACTTCTGGTAGTTTCGATGGTGCTGTGGCCCTAAAACGACTGGAGACTGCCCCCAGCTATGCAGAGCAGAATGCAAAGCTCTCAATCGGCAAAACGGGTATCAATTTCTCGCTTAATCTAGATCCTGCTAGCAATAGTAAAACTGCCAAATTGGCAGTAGACTTAGCTCCTCTCCTTGATGGTGTCATTACCACTCAAAAGCGGCTTGCCTATTTTGTGTATAGCACTCCCGTCGGCCTGGCTGCGCCGATAGCGACGCCCTTCACCTATGACCCGGTGAAGAAAGCAGGCGCCCGCTTCTATGACCTCGATGGCAATGGCTCCGCCGACACCGCCGATCTCCAGTTCGTTGATGGAGGCTATGGCGACAAGGATGGGGCGAAAAATGGCGTTGTTGTCGATCCTTCCACCGCCGGCGCCGTGGAGATGAACGCCATCTTTACGGCCTCGGCCAATAGCCTCACCGTTGGCGATCCCACCGACACCACCTCTCCTGCCTCCCTACTGGTGCGTGCCAGCCTGAGCTCACGCTCCAGCACGGTGAACCAGATCGGCTACGTTGCCCTCAATGCAACTGAATCGCTGAGCCTGAGCTACGACCTGGTCAAGGAGCGGGGAACCCTGTTGTTTGGCACTTTGTCAAACAACGATGTGCCAGACACCACAAAGATGAGCTTCCAGCGGGACATCAACCTGATCAATGGTCAGAAGTTGATGTTCTTTGAAGTGGTGGACAACACCCTAGAAGCCCTGCTCAAGGGCGGCAGCCTCGACGCCAGCTTCCGCACCCTTGATGTCACCAAGCTGACTGACAGCAGCGCCACCGCAGCCAAGGGTGGCAGCAGCTTGAACCTTTTCTTGAGCAGCGGTGTGTCCGGACTTGGTGAGTTGATCTCCAGCCAGATGGGTGATGCACCTGTGTTTGACTTCAGTAGTCTTTCAGGCCAAACCCTCACCGGTGATGTGTTGATTGCCCGCGAGGCGTCCTACGACTCCACGATCGGCTTTTACAAACTGGAGCGCACTGATGGTGCCGTACGCGACAGCCTTACCAATAGTCTGGTCCTGCCCGGGCAGGTCGGGTATACAGCAGCCGCCTTGCGTAGTACCAACCTATTCAGCGGTTTTGGCAGCCTGGCCACCGCTAACCGCACAAACAAGACTGCGGACTTGGCGGCCTTTAAGGACGCTGGCCTACTGGCCCCCTTCGCCAGGGTGGCTAACACCGGCGAGACCTACTTCTCCTTCTCTGCTGCCAACAGCGATGGCCTCAGTCATTTCCGGGTGCTTAGTTCAGGAGTTCTGGGCTTAGAGGACATTAAAGGCGGAGGCGACCGCGACTTTGATGACCTGATTATCGGCTTTAACTTCAAGCTAAGTACGGGCACATTGGCCTGATCGTTCAGTAAAATACGATATCTTTTATGTTTATGTAGCACACCCTGCTCGGCGCCTTTACAACTAAGGGGCCTCAACCGCCCTCGCTGCCGCTACCGCTGGTTGCTGACGGCTGGAATCTGCTCGCTGGCACGGGGGCCAGTCGCATCCAGGTCCGTACCTGCCCCAGGGCAGCAAGGAACACGATGCCGACTTCCCTGAAGCGCCTGGCCAATTCCCGGCCGAGCGGCATTGTCCGAGATGCCATGCGGACCTATGCCGGGATGCTGGCTTCAGTGCAGTGGCGCGACCTCCCGGTTTCCTTGGCGGGGGTGCTCAGCAATGGGGATGGCCTCAGGACCTGGGCGTGTTCTTGTTCCTAGCCGACCTGCTGGCGTTGCGTGATCGCATGGCCTTGGCGCTGGTGCTGCCAGCCGAGCACCGCTAGCCGTCATGGGGGCACCGGCAGGAGGCGATCTAACGCAGTGATCGGCTTCTGGATTGACGCTGGAGGTGTCGGAGAGAACAGGCTTTAACCAGCCTGCTGGCCAGGCCTAGCCAGCAGGCCTAGGCTATGGACTTACAAGGCGTAAGTCCGCCCGAATCGGGCCTGTGGCATGACTGGTTCCCCCTATCGCGTCACCGCCGCGCAAATCGGCAACTCCTCCGGCCTGCGCCTACCGGCGGCCTTCTACCGGGACCATCCCCAGTTCCAGGGAGCACCCGGCCAGGTGGAAGTGCTAAGTGGCAACACCCTGCTGCTACGCCTTGAACCCCAGGTTCAAGCGGATACCGAGCTAGAGGACGAGTCGTTGCTTCTGGGCCTGTTCCTCGACTTCCTGACTCGCCAGGCGTTGATGGGAGACCCTGGGCCGCGCTCCTATACCGAGGCCATGGCCGCAGACGATGACGCGCTGCTGGCAGAAGTGGAGGTGGATGACATCGAACCGGCATGAGTGCACCGCTAGTTCGCCATGGCTGGGAGATCGCCTTCCAGCCCCAGTTATTTGCCGCCCAGTACGACGAACTTAAAGCCGAGGTGCGGCGCCTAAAACTTGAACTTGATGCTCAGAGCTTTGTCCAGCACCCCAGGGTCAAACTGCTGGCAGCGGGGATGGCGGGGATCAAGGAGCAGATTGCCCTAGATCCCTACGCCAGCCGCTTTTCACTAAGCGGCCCTTTGCGGCGCTATGGCCGGCTGAAGGGGCTGGGACATCCCGATCGGTATCGCCTTTTCTTTCGGCCCTTTGAGGCCGAAAGGCGAAAATTACTGCTGATTCTCTGGCTCGGCTTTCCGCGCAAAGATGGCGATCGCAAGGATTGCTACGCCGTCTTCCAGCAGATGGTGCAGCGAGGGGATCTACCCCAGGACTGGGAGAGTTTAGAGGTGGAGATTAAGGGCACTAAATGAGACCAGATTCTCATCAATCGTCAGTTTTCGTGGAATCAGGCCCAGCCAGCTCGGCGCCAACCCCAAGCCGTCCGCGCGCCGATTCACTTCATCCCCAGGGCAGCAATGGGCTTGCATCAAGGACCAGGCCCCATGGGGGACCATCCCCTAAGGGCTTGGCAAATAGGAAGAATTCTTGGCCGTCGGCACCACCAGGTGGGGGGAGCCGGCACAGAAGTCCTCATTTTTCATATAAACGGCTGATGTTGTGATCCCCGTGGCGTCCGCGCTCTGGATCGTCATAATCACGTCCAGCTTGCAGTAGTCGTTACTGCCCATTTTTCCTTTCCAATTAAAAGAAGCTTCTTTGCCTGGCTTGATTCCAGAGCCCAGATCAAAGTGCCAAATTTGCTTATAGCGGCCGTTGTAGCCCGCTGGAATAACAGGTGTTTTACAGCTCACCAGGTCATACTTGTCAACCAGGGCATCCGGATTTCCCTTGTTGGCAGCGGCAAAGGCCTCCTGGAAAGCGGCGGCCGTGTCGGCCACAATGCCTGGGCCAGCCTGCAATTTGCAGATCGTGGCGCCCGTTGTATTTTTAACAACAAAGGGATAATCGCCTGCAGCAAGCGCCCCTTGCAAAAGACCAACACCAACGGTTGCACCGGCGAAGACCAACTTCAGACAAGTCGACTTCACTGTTGATTGATTAGGCACTAATTAGTTTTAGAGCGACACGAACGATCTTAGCAAAGGGGGCAGCCTTCTCAAGCAGAAACAAAGCATTCGGCGACTGCACGCCCTACTGCCATTAGACCCGTTTAACCAAGCCAGGTTGGGGGCAAATACCCAATCTAAAGCCCCGAATAATCAGGCTCGCCCCCGGGTCTGCTCCAGCCAATCCTCCAGCAGGCTCCAGTCATCGCGCTGGTCAATCGCCTCCCAGATCCGCTCAATCTCAGCGCGCACCGGGGTGACCGGCAGGTTCCAGCGGGCCAGGGTTGGGGCGATGGTTTTGGGCTGGGGCCAGGTCCGGCTCCAGGCCCACCAGGCATCCCGCCAGGCCAACCAGACGGCCCGGGGCGGGTCCGGCGCCCCGGGCACAAACGGCGCCAGGGCTTCCGCTTCCGCTGGTAAGCCAGCCAGGGCCACATGGCGCTCCAGGGAAGCGAAAAAGGAGCCGTAGGCCACCGGCCAGTCCACCAGCAACTGCAACGTCGGCAGGAGCAGATCCGGCAGCTCATCGCTGGCCAGCCAATCCTTGCCACCGGGTTCGGGCAACGCAGCGTCAAAGCCGAGCCGGCGCATCAGGCGGGAGCGGTAATGGGCGGTGTAGGCGGAACCGAAGCGCCCTAGCCGCTCCTCCAACTCCTGGCGCGGCCAGAGCATCGCCAGGGGCTCCTGCAGCAGGCGCAGGTTGTGGTGACAAATGCGTGGCTGCTGGCCGTAGGCATAAAGGGAGGTTTGGTCGAAATAGGCGGCGGTGAACCCTGGATCCCAGCTGTCTAAAAAGGCAAACGGTCCGTAATCAAAGCTCTCACCAGCCAGCGACATGTTGTCGGTATTGAGCACCCCATGGGTGAAGCCAGCCACCATCCATTCGGCCGCCAGGCGGGCCACCCGCTCCACCAGTTCGCCATAGAGGGCCAGGCCCCGATCCTCCGCTTCGAGCCGATTGAGCTGGGGGTAATAGGTGGCCTGCACATGGCGCCACAGGCGCTCCAGTTGCTGGGGCTCACGCCGATGCAGCAGCCGTTCGCAGCTGCCAAAACGCAGGTGGGTGCGGGCCAGGCGCACCATCACCGAACTGCGGGTGGGCGAGGGTTCATCGCCGCGCCAGAGGTCTTCGCCGGTTTCCACCAGGCTGAGGGTGCGGCTCGTGCTGACCCCCAAGCGATGCAGGGCCTCCCCGGCAATGATCTCACGCACGCCACCTTTCAGCGTCAGTCGGCCATCGCCGCCCCGGCTCCAGGGGGTGGTGCCGCTGCCCTTGCTGCCCAGGTCCTGGAGATCGCCACAGATATCGCGCAGCTGGCCATAAAGGAAGCCGCGACCATCGCCGAGAAAGGGGTTGTAGGTGCCGAACTGGGTGCCGTGATAACGCAGGGCCAACAGCGGCTGGCGCGCCTCGAAGCGGCCATAGGCCGCCTCAAAATCCCGATCCGCCACGGCGGCCGGATCGAGCCCCAACTGCTCCAGCAGGGCGTCATTGCGAAAGCGAAGCCGAGTCTGGGGGAAGGCTGCCGCTTCCACCCCATCCCAATAGGCATCGCCCAGACCTTCGATCGAGGGCTCAAAGGGCAAGGCCAGCAGGGGATTGGCGGCGCAATCGGCGGCAGACATCGGTAGGGGGCGGGGTCCAGGTGCCAGCAAAGGGCGTGAACCACCCCAGACCCCTTGACCCTAGGGAGAGCCGCGCCCAGCCAGGGTCACCGATTGGGTCGTGGCAGGATCAGGCTTCCTTGCCCATGGACGCGTGGCGAACAACAACGGCTCGGCGCGACCCGTCCTGGTCACCCTGCTGGTGGCCCTCGGTGTGGTGGGCGGCCTGGCCCTGCTGGCCTGGCTGGGCATCGTGATGCTCGATCTCAAGCACCTCAACACCGGTGGGTTCACGTTGCCTTGACGTTGGCTGGGGGCACTCCCAACCGAATGACTCGGCTGCCCTAGGGATGAACTTCTATCCCCCGAGTTCCCAAGGGGCTGATCGAGGAACCTCTACGAACTTGCGACTTTTGGGGGTTAGGACCGATCGCCGCGGCTATAAAAAAGCGTCCCAACCCGCTGGATGTGATCAATCAGCTCGGGAGACTGCAGGGACGATTGCAAGGAAAGATCAAAGCGCCAGGGCAAAAGGAGATCATCCAGGGCACCATCAAGTCGAGCCAGGGTGCGGGCATCAAGGCCGTCTCCGGCAAGGGTGAGATCAATATCAGACCCGGGCCGGTGGCTGCCCAGGGCCCTAGATCCGTAGAGGGTTGCCGTCTCGATGGCCGGGAATGTGGCCAGCGCGTCTTTGATTTTCGCCACGGCGGCGGCAGGCAGACCGTGGCTGGCTGGGGTTGCCTGAGGAGTTGCCTGAACGGTCACGGCCGGCGCTCCCAGTCCTGCAACTGCGTCTCCAGCCCCTGGAAGGCATCGATGTAACGGCTCACCACCGCTGTGACAATCTCCTGCACGGTGGCTTCGTCGTAGGTGTGGGGCTGAGGTTGCGGTGGCGGATCATCTCCATCCAGGCCTCGCCATCGCTGATCAGCCCTTGGGCGAAGGCTTCCCGGGTGGTATCGCGAGAGCCATACAACTCCTCGATGCCCTGGGAGGCCAGAAAATCCTTGAGGGTTTTCCAACTGAGCTCATGGGTGAACTCAAAGGCCTGGATCAATCCCTGGCGCTCTAAATCGCTGAGGGTGCGTTGGCCTGAGAGATCAACAGCCTCAACCAACCGCGCCAGGGCTCGGCGGAAATTGCTTGAGCGCTGGCGCCAGCGAACGTCATGACCTGTCATGGCTCCAGGTTAGGGGGCGGACCTCTGCGTGCCAGTGGTTTCGCCCTCGACACGCCTTACCAATTTGACAACAGAAATCTCCGGACGGCAATTAAAGCGCAAGCCATGCACATTACCTAGGCCGGCTGTCACATGAATCCAACGATTGCCATAGGCGCACAAACCCACAAGAAACGCCTTATCTTTGATGGGCGCAAACGGCGCCCCCAGGAGCGGCAGCCTAAATTGGCCGCCATGGGTGTGGCCAGACAGCATTAAATCCCAATTTAAGGCCCCAAGCTTGGCCTTGGAATCGGGATTATGGGAGAGCAAGAGCTTGAGATCAGCGTTGGCAGTATTAAATGCCTCCTGAATCGCTTCCGGCTCACAATTACGAGCCCACAAATCGCCCATACCGCCAATCGCAATGGCCACTCCCCTGACATTGATCAGGGTCCAGTCGTTCTCTAGGTAGTGGATACCTGCCTCCTCCAGCAAACGCTTGATCGGCCCGGTTGTTGCGTAACCGGCCATGGCCTGGGCCCATGGGCCGCCGTCATGGTTGCCGGGGCAGGAGAGGGTGGGGGCTGCCTGGGGCAGCAACTTCAAGATCTCCAGAAAACGTTCATCGTCGATTCTGGTTGTGATGTAGTCACCAGTCAGCAAGATTAAATCTGGCTGCTCGTTGATAGCCCTTTGCAGCGAGCGCCTTAAATAGCGCAAGGAGACCGCATCGGAATGGTGCAGGTCTGACAACTGCAGGATTGTGATCCCGTCCGCCTCGGCCGTTGGCGGCAACAGGGCCAAGGAGATGGTGGTTGTTTTGAGCCATCGGGGCTCCACAAACCTGGCATAGCCATAGGCCAGGGCCACGACAAGGCAAGGTCCGGCAAGAACAAGCAGCTCTGGGGACACTTCTATCCAAGCGCAGAACTAGATTTTAGCGCTTTAACTGAACCCTGCCAGGACGTTGCACTTTTAGCGGTTGCTTTTATTGCCAAACGGTCCGTCCCCCCTGCCGACCGCAACCTTCGCCACTGCAGACCAGGGCGGACTTAAGATGGCTTGAGAGCGCAACGATTTTCGGGTTCGAGGGCATGGCCTTGAAGGCCCTTTGAACCACGAAGAAGTCCTGCTCCCCTTGGATGGCCTTAACCCAAGTGAATTCTGGCAAGCCAGTGCTGGGGTTTTTCAAACAAGACAGAAAAAAGACAGAAAAAGCATGGCCATACTCGTGACCACTTGCAATCGATACATGTCTAGACGTTGGGCAAAAGCCAAGCCAACGCCTCGACATACCAGCCTCCCATTGAGCTGGCGTTGCCTTCCCCAGTCCCATGAGGATCTGCGCCGTCAGCATTTCTCGCCAGCTGGATGTCGTCTCACCAGGGCCAACCCATTCAAAGAGCTTGATCTCTCGGCCTTTGGACTTGGTCACCAAATGCAAGCCAGGCGGTATGGGCATCACCAGAGTGTCCGCCTGGGCCCCTGGGGCGGCCGCTCCAGAGGCCACCAACACAAGCACCCCAGGCAAGAGTCGAGTCAGAAGGTTATTCATGGAAGGATCAGCATGGCAGGACAAGTAAATGCAAGTAAAAGCCCAAGGTATTCGCCAAAAAGTATTTTCCAGGCTAGAAGCAGGCAGCCAAACCCCCGAAACAAGCCATCGGCAGCGATCAGACTGACGTGCAAACAAGACCCAACCCCAAGATTGGGGACCATTCGCAAAAGCCAAGGGACTGTCCCCAAAAAAACCAGCCAGCACCGCTTGATTAATCCAGCGCGATGTCAACCGATCCCTTTGTTGGCTGTTGCAATCTAGCCATAAAGGGCCCAAACTACAAACCAGCAAAGCCGACAAGCCAGAGCTGGGTTGGCTGATGCCAGGCCCCTCAGCCAATCCCCGTGCGGCACAGGTTGAGCACGTCCGCCATCGTCCGAATTTGGTTGATTGTGGTTGTGAGTTGGGAGGCGCTGGCGAGTTCAACGCGCAGGTCGATGCGGGCCGGTTTGCCGGCGGCGGTGCGCACGCGGGCATCGCTGACGTTGATGCGGCTATCGGAGAGGCGGGTGAGGATGTCCTTGAGCACGCCGACCCGATCTAGCACCTCGATGCGCAGCTGCACCGGATAGCGGCGGCCACCATGGTCGGCGAGGGGATTCCAGCGCACCGGCAGGCGGCGCTCGAGGGGCATCTGGGCCACGTTGGCGCAGTCGGTGCGGTGAATGGTGATGCCGTGGTTGCCGAGGGCAACGCTGCCCACAATCCCTTCGCCGGGTAGGGGACTGCAACAGCCCCCCAGCCGATACTCCAGCCCCTCCAGGCCCAGGATTGGACTGGTGTGGCCGTGCTCGGCCGGCGCCACGGCAGCGGCTTGCTCCCGTTGGGCGCTGAGGGCGCGGGCCAGCTCCTCATTGCTGAGCACCGGGGCGGCGGCGGCCGTGACCAGCCGGATTTCCTCGCGCAGCCGGTTGAGGGCCTGCTGCAGGGTGACACCACCAAAGCCAATCGCGGCCAGCAGATCTTCGGTGCTGACCAGGTTGCAACGGCGCGCCACCCGGGCCATGGCAACGCCATGGAGCAGGGCATCGAAACCATCACGGCCCAGCTCCCGCTCCAGCATGGCCGTGCCGCGCTGGATGTTCTCATCGCGGTGGCTGCGTTTGTACCAATGGCGAATGCGATTACGGGCCGTGGGCGTGGCCACGAAATTGAGCCAATCAAGGCTGGGATGGGCGGTCTTTGCAGTAACTACCTGAACGAAATCGCCATTTTGCAAAGGTGTGGCCAGGGGGCAAAGGCGATCGTTGATACGCACGCCCTGGCAGTGATTGCCAATTTCAGAGTGGATGCGGTAGGCAAAATCCACGGCGGTTGAACCCTTACGCAGGCCCACCACATCGCCATTGGGGGTGAAAACGAACACCTCCTCATCAAACAAATCTTCCTTGATCGAGGCGAGGAAATCACTGCTGTCTTCGCCCACCCCATCCTTTTGCCAATCCACCAACTGCCGCAGCCAGTTGAACCGCTCCGCATCACTGCTGGAGGCGGCTGGCGATCCGCCTTCCTTGTACTGCCAATGGGCGGCGATGCCGTATTCAGCCACCTGGTGCATTTCGGCGGTGCGGATCTGCACTTCAATCGGCCGGTGCCGGCCAATCACAGCCGTGTGCAGGGATTGGTAACCGTTCGGTTTGGGCAAGCCGATGTAGTCCTTAAAGCGACCCGGAATCGGCCGGAAGGTGTCATGCACCACGGCCAAGGCGCGATAGCAACCTTCAATATCGGGCGTGAGAATCCGCAGGGCCGCCACGTCATAGATCTCGTGGAACGCCTTTTGTTGGCGCTCCATCTTGCTCCAGATGCCGTAGAGATGTTTGGGACGGCCGCTCACCTCGCAATTGGCCAGGCCCGCCGCCAATAAGCGATCGCGCAGCAACTGCACCGTGACACCGAGGCGCTGCTCGCGATCGCTGCGCTTGGAAGCAACCTGCTGCTGGATCTCGCGGAAGGCTTCCGGTTCGAGAATTTTGAAGGCCAGATCTTCCAGTTCCCACTTCAGGCGGCCGATGCCGAGGCGGTTGGCGAGCGGGCCATAGATCTCGCGGGTTTCGCGGGCGATGCGCAGTTGTTTTTCCGGCTTGAGTGCGCCGATCGTGCGCATGTTGTGCAGCCGGTCGGCCAGCTTCACCAGCACCACCCGGATGTCGCTGGCCATGGCCAGGAACATGCGGCGCAGGTTTTCCGCCTGGGCTTCGGTGCGGTTGGTGAAATGGATGCCGCCGAGCTTGGTCACCCCCTCCACCAGGGCCCGCACCTCAGCACCAAAGTTCTGCTCAATCTCGTCGGGGGTGACGTCGGTGTCCTCGACCACGTCATGGAGAAAACCAGCGGCAATCACGCCGGGGCTGGCGCCGATATCGCGCAGCAGGTCGGCCACCGCCACCGGGTGAATGATGTAGGGCTCGCCACTGGCCCGCACCTGGCCGTCGTGGAGCTGGAAGGCGAAGTCAAAGGCGGCCGCCAGCAGGGCATCGCTGTCAGCCGAACAGGCGGAGCCAGGGGCGGGGAGGCCCTTTTCGATGCAGCGGCGCAGCCAGACCGGCAGGGGGATGCCGTAGGCGTCAGCCGAGCGGGTCGTTTGCAGTCCCCTGGTTGCGTCACCGTCGGGCTGGCCAGGATGGCGGCCCTTTTGGCGCCGCTCGATCTCGGGCCAGCTCAGCTCAGCCGCTGGGGCCGGGGTGGGGCCGGTGGGATCAGCGCCTGGATCGGCAGAACGCTCCAGCTCGGGGGCTGGGATCTGCGTCCGATCCCCACCAGAACGGTTTAAGGCAGCGGGCGCCTCAAGGGGGTCAGCGATGGCCGGGGCACGATCCGCCCGGGCTGCTTCCGTCTTGTCAGCCGCTGCGTTGACCATCCAAGCCCGCGGATGATTCCATCGTATGCATTTCGCGACACATTGTCAGCGCTGTGTGGGGCTGCCCATCCAAGCTTGGATCCTGTGCCCCTGGTTCAGTGCCATGGCTTCCAGCGGAATGGCTTCCAGCGGATCGGCTTCTAGCGGATCGCCTGCCAGCGGATCGCCCGCCGCCGCTCCGGCAACCACCCGGGGGCCGGCCCTGCCGATCCTGAATGTGCAGCAGCTGCTGGTGCACTACCCCGGTAGGGCCGTTGCCACCCTCAACGGCCTCGACCTAGTGCTCCACCCTGGCGAACGCCTGGCCCTGGTGGGGCCCTCGGGCTGTGGCAAAAGCACGGTCGCCCGGGCCGTGCTGCAGTTGCTTCCCCCCGGCAGTCGCTGCGAGGGCGGCCTGGAGCTGGCCGGCCAGGATCCGCGGCGGCTGGGTCAACGGGCCCTGCGGCGGCTGCGGGGCGGAGCCGTGGGCCTGGTGTTCCAGGACCCGATGACGCGGCTCAACCCCCTAATGACGATTGGGGAGCACCTGGCCGACACCCTCTCGGCCCACCAGGGGTTAGCCGCCAGCAATGAGCGCCCCAGCAATACCAGCTTGGGGCTCTTCAGCCGGGGCCCCCTGGGCCAGGGCCGGGCGATCCGGCGGCGGGCGGAGGCCCTGCTGGCCCGGGTCGGCATTGGCGCCGATCGCTACACCAGCTATCCGCACGAGTTCAGTGGCGGCATGCGCCAACGGCTGGCGATCGCCCTGGCCATGGCGTTGCAACCGCCCCTGGTGATTGCCGATGAACCCACCACCAGCCTGGATGTGGCGGTGGCCGGCCAGGTGATGGCCGAACTCACCAGCCTCTGCCAGGACAGCGGCAGCGCCCTGCTGCTGATTAGCCACGACCTCGCCCTGGCCGGCCGCTGGTGCGACCGCATCGCCGTGCTCGACCAGGGCCGGCTGGTGGAGGAAGCCCCCGCCTTGGAGCTGCTCACGCTGCCCCGCTCCGCCCTGGCCCAGCGGCTGGTGGCGGCGGCCCGGGCCCGCGAAGGCCAGGCCACGCCTCCCCCCCAGCAAGCACCCCTGCTGCTGGACATCGACCAGCTGCGCTGCTGGCATCCCGTCGCCTCCCTGCCCTGGCAGCAGCGCTGGCTCAAGGCCGTTGATGGCGTCAGCCTGCAGCTGCATCAGGGCGAAACAATCGGGCTGGTGGGCGCCTCCGGCTGCGGCAAGAGCACCCTCTGCCGCGCCCTGATCGGCCTGGCGCCGGTGCGGGGCGGCGCCGTGCGCCTCGAGGGCGTCGACCTGCTCGGCCTCCATGGCCGGCCCCTGCGACGGGCCCGGCGGCGCATCCAGATGGTGTTCCAGGACCCCCTGGCCTGCCTCAACCCCCTGATGCCCGTGGGCGAGGCGATCGCCGACCCCCTGCTGATCCATGGCCTAGCCCGCCGGCCGGCAGCCCGGTCCCGCGCCCGGGAGCTGCTGGCGGCCGTGGGCCTGAATCCACCTGAAGACTTTGAGCGGCGCCTGCCCCGCCAGCTCTCGGGCGGCCAGCAACAGCGCGTTGCCATCGCCCGGGCCCTGGTGCTGGAGCCCCAGGTGCTGCTCTGCGATGAGAGCGTCAGCATGCTCGATGCCGAAGTGCAGGCGGAGGTGTTGGCGTTGCTGCGCGATCTCCAAAGCCGCCTCGGCCTCGCCCTGCTCTTTGTGACCCACGACCTGGTCGTGGCCAGTGGCTTCTGCCAGCGGGTGATCGTGCTTGAGGGCGGCCGGATCGTGGAGCAGGGCCCCGGCGACCAGCTGCTGGCCCATCCCCAGGCCGCCATCACCCGCAGCCTGGTGGAGGCCTGCCCGCGGCTGCCTGCCCTCGCCTGAGGGGGCCGGCCCTAGGCCCTAGGCCAGCCGCCGCCGCAACACCGCCAGCAGGGCCTCAAACACCTCGGGCAGGGGCGCCTCAAACTGCATCCGTTCGCCCGTGATCGGGTGATCCAGCCCCAGGGCCACCGCGTGCAGGGCCTGGCCGCTGAGGGCAATCGGCAGCTTGCGGCAGCGGCTGTAGGTGGCATCACCCACGATCGGATGGCCGATGTGGGCGCAATGGACCCGGATCTGGTGGGTGCGGCCGGTGTCGAGCTTGAAGCGCATCAGCGAGTAATCACCGAGGCGCTCGATCAGGCGCCAGTGGGTGCAGGCGTGGCGACCCGTTTCATCGGCCACCACCGCATATTTCTTGCGGTCGGCCGGATGGCGGCCGATGGCGCCCACCACCGTGCCCTGCTCCGCCGGCGGCACCCCATGGACCACGGCCAGGTATTGGCGCGAGGCGATGCGTTTTTGGATCTGCACCTGCAGCTTCACCAGGGCCTCCTGGCTCTTGGCCACCACGATGCAGCCGGTGGTGTCCTTATCGAGCCGGTGGACGATGCCGGGGCGCATCTCACCGCCGATGCCGGGCAGGTCGGGGCAATGGAACAGCAGGCCATTCACCAGGGTGCCGTCCTTATTCCCGGGGGCGGGGTGCACCGTGAGGCCGGCCGGCTTATTGAGCACGATCAGATGGCTGTCCTCAAACAGCACATCGAGGGGGATGTCCTGGGCCAGCAGGTAGGGCAGGGGCTCGGGTGGCGGCATCCACAGCTGCACCTCGTCGTGGAGCCGCAGGGGCGTCTTGGCCCGGCCGGTGACGCCATTGACGCGCACGTAGCCCGCATCGATGAACTTCTGGATGCGGGCCCGGCTCTGCTCGGGCCGCTGGGCCACCAGCCAGCGGTCCAGCCGCATCGGCAGGGGCTTGGGGTAGTGGAGCGTCAGCAGCTCGCCTTCGCCTTCGCCAAAGGCACTCATGGGCTGGGGGGCAGCTCCAGGGCGATCGGCCCCAGCTGGGCGCGGCGGAAATCATCGAGCAGCCGCTGGGCCATGCGGCCCTCGTCGCCGCTGGTGTGGCGGCTGGCGGCCGCCTCCAGCCAGGCGTTCGGGTCCTGGGCGGCGATGCCATAACGGCGCTCCAGCAGGCCCGCCGCCACGCCGGCGCCAGCCACCGGCTCCAGCACGGCTAGCAAGCGCAGGAAGGCCAGGGCCACCGCCTCGCCCTCGTAGGCCGCCTGGCCGATGTCATCGCAGAGGGCCAGGCGCAGGGCGGCGAGCTGGTCGTCGAGACGCGGCGGCAACACGCCGGGGGCATCGAGCAGGTCGAGGTCCTGGCCGAGGCGCACCCAGCGCAGGCTGCGGGTGACGCCGGCCCGGCGGGCGCTATCCACCACCTTGCGCCGCACCAGCCGGTTGATCAGGGCCGATTTACCCACGTTGGGGAAGCCGAGCATCAGGGCCCGCACCGGCCGGGGTTTCATGCCGCGTCCAGCGCGGCGGGCATTGAGCTGCTCGCCAGCCCGAATCGCCGCCGTTTGCAATTGCTTCACGCCGGTGCCGACCTTGGCGTCACACCACCAGGGGGTCTGGCCGGCGGCGCGGAACCACTGGTCCCAGGCGTGGCGCGCTTCAGCGCTCACCATGTCGCGCCGGTTGATCACCAGCAGGTGCTGCTTGCCCTTGATCCAGCGCTGCAGGCGCGGGTGGCCGGTGGCCAGCGGGATGCGGGCGTCGCGCACCTCGATCACCAGGTCCACCTTGGCCAGGTTTTCGGTGAGCGACTTCTCGGCCTTGGCGATGTGGCCGGGATACCACTGGATCGCCGGGGCGGCACTGCTCAATTGGGCGGCAGTGGTCAGTTGGCGCTCGTTGTCCAGTGGCGCTTCTGCGTTCAATTGCGCTTCAGCGTCCAATTGCGCTTCCCCAGTCAATTGCGCTTCCGCAGCGGCGGCGGCCTCGCTCAAGGCACCACCAACACGGGGCAGGGGGCCAGCTGGATCACCCGCGAGGCGGTGCTGGCCTCATCCGGCTCCAGGCTCAGGCCCCGGGTGCCCATCACGATCACATCGGCATTGATTTCATCAGCCACGTCGCAAATCACAAAGGCAGGCTTGCCCTCCCGTTCAATCACTTGGCACTCCATCCCCTCGGCCAAAAAACGCTTACGGGCATCCTCCAGCAAGGCCGCCACGGCGCCAGGGTCGTCCTGCTCGGGCTCCACCACCGAGAGCAGCACCAGCCGGCTTTGGTGGCGTTGGGCCAATTTCAAGGCGGTGGCAGCCGTTTCGGCGGCCTGGCGGCTGCGATCGATGGGGAAGAGAACGGTGTCGAACATGGTGACGAAGGGGACCGGCAAAAGCGGCCGGTCCTGCGCCGGCAGGTCCCGTACCCCCTTGTCTTAGCGCGGTCCCTGGCCGCTGGGCATGGGCTGGTGCCCGGGCTGGCCGATCGGGCAGCCGGGCCGCGGGTTAATCTCACCGCTCCTTAGCTCCCCGCACCCGTGGCAAAACGCTCTCTAGCCAGCTTGTCCGCCGATGAGCTCCGTGGCAAGCGGGTGCTGGTGCGGGTGGATTTCAACGTGCCCCTCGATGACGCCGGTGCGATCAGCGACGACACCCGGATCAAGGCGGCCCTACCCACCATCAACGACCTCACCTCCAAGGGCGCCAAGGTGATCCTGGCGGCCCACTTCGGCCGGCCCAAGGGCCAGGTGAACGAGGCGATGCGCCTCACCCCCGTGGCCGCCCGCCTCAGCGCCCTGCTGGGCGTGGCCGTGCCCAAAACCGAGAGCTGCATCGGCCCCGACGCCGAAGCCAAAGTGGCCGCCATGGCCAATGGCGACGTGCTGCTTCTTGAAAACGTGCGCTTCTTCGCCGAAGAAGAGAAAAACGAAAGCGACTTCGCCGCCGAACTGGCCAAGCTCGCCGATGTCTATGTCAACGACGCCTTCGGCGCCGCCCACCGGGCCCACGCCTCCACCGAGGGCGTGACCGCCCACCTCAAGCCCTGCGTGGCCGGCCACCTGATGGAGAAGGAACTGCAGTATCTGCAGGGCGCCATCGATGAGCCCAAGCGTCCCCTAGCGGCGATCGTGGGCGGCTCCAAGGTGAGCAGCAAGATCGGCGTGCTCGAAGCCCTAATCGACAAGTGCGACAAGGTGCTGATCGGCGGCGGCATGATCTTCACCTTCTACAAAGCCCGCGGCCTTGCAGTGGGCAAGAGCCTGGTGGAAGAGGACAAGCTTGAACTGGCCAAGGAGCTGATGGCCAAGGCGGCCGCCAAGGGCGTGCAACTGCTGCTGCCCACCGATGTGGTGCTGGCCGATGCCTTCTCCCCCGATGCCAATAGCCAAACCGTGGCGATCGATGCCATCCCCGACGGCTGGATGGGCCTCGACATCGGCCCCGACTCGATCAAGGCCTTCCAAGACGCCCTTGCCGACTGCAAGACCGTGATCTGGAACGGCCCCATGGGCGTGTTCGAGTTCGACAAATTCGCCGCCGGCACCAACGGCATTGCCTACACCCTGGCCGACCTGAGCGGCAAGGGCTGCTGCACGATCATCGGCGGCGGCGACTCCGTGGCTGCCGTGGAGAAGGTGGGCGTAGCCGAAAAGATGAGCCACATCTCCACCGGCGGCGGCGCCAGCCTGGAGCTGCTCGAAGGCAAGGTGCTGCCTGGCGTGGCCGCCCTCGACGAGGCCTGATCTCAGGGGGGCTGAACAGCCGAATCTGGTGTGGGTTGGTCGCCCGATTCGGCGACCAACTATTCGCTCTAGTTCACGCCCCCAAAGAGTCAGAACGCACCAGGGGGAGGGCCGTCTTGACCCTTGTGCTGGGGTTTCCCGGCTGCTTCAGCACCGCGGCCGGGCGGCGGCGTGAGGGCAGGGAAACCAAAGCGCTGGCGGATCTTGAGCACCTGCTCCATGGTCTGGCGGCGGTCCTGTTTCCAGCTGGTGCGCTCTAGCTGCTGGCAGGCCTGGATCGCCGCCAGGGTGGTGGCCTGCTCATAGCACTGGCCAAAGCGCTTCAGGTCGACAAGGCGCTTCTCAAACAGCTGGCGCTGCATGTCTTGACGGGCCTGGATATAGGCCTTGCGCTTGGCCAGGCTGAGCTTGGCCATGGCGGCCGCCTCCCTCTTGAGCATGGCTTCACGGGCCTCTTTGGAGGGTCCCTGGGGCGGATTGGGACGCTCGCTCCGGCCCTGGTCATCGCCCGGGGGTGGTCCGCTGGTTTGGGCGATCACCGCCAGGGGGGAGCTTAGTAGGGCCACGAGCGCCAAGGGCAGGGCCCGCAGGGAGGAACGGAGGGCCATATGGGGATCTTGCGGCGGATAGGGACTGGCCCATCCTGACCACGATGGGGACTCCAGATGTGACTGGGCCGCCCCCAAGCTGTGACGGAATCGGACTGCGCCAGGCCAGCGGTGGCGGCTGCAGAAACCGGCTTAGGGAGCCAGGGCTGCCTTGTCTGCCACCACCCGCACCCGCTTCGTGGCGGTAACGATGCCATCGGGATGGACCAGCAGCACCGCCCAGGTTTGGGAGCCGGGATCCCTGGGGGCCTGCACCGTCTTGAAGATGCCACCGCCGCCGAGGGCCTCAAGCTGGAGCTCGGGCATGGCGGACTGGAGCAGCTGGCTTGGGGCCACCGCCGCCACCGCTCCGGCTAGAACCGCCCCATCAAGGGGCTCATCCACGACCACATCGAGGTCGTAACGCTGGCCAGTGAGCACCGCATCGGGCAGCACCAGGGTTACGGCCAGATCCTTGGAGCCGCTGCGCACCAGGGAGCTTTCGCGAATCACGTCCTGGCCGTTGAAGCGATCGCCATGGCTGTGCAGCGCCACCCGTTCATTGGCGACCATGCGATAGCGGGTTGGGCCCTCCTGGCGGCTGCCGCTCACGCTGATCTCCAGGGTGGGCCTGCCGTCGTTCAGGGGGGTGCCAGGGGCCACCTGCCAGCGCAGATCGGGAAAGCGCTCCCGCAGGGCGGCGCGGCGAGCCTCGAGCTCGGCTGGGGCGAAACCAGGGCCGGGCTCAAACACCGCGGCCAAGCTGGTCGGCGCTGGGTCGTTGAGGGCGGCCTCAAGGGCCGCCGGGGAAGGGGCCGCCGGGGAAGGGGCCACCGGGGAGGGGGCCGCCCCCAGGGGTGCACCCACCAGCAGGCAAGCCAGCGCCATTAAGGCGGGCAGGAGCGGGCGGAGCGGAACCATGAACAAGCACCCAGGCCAGCTTTTAAGTTAGGGCCGCCCGGCTTGGGCGCCAGGCCCTGCTGCAGATGTCCATGACCCGGCTCCTGATCGCCGCCAGCGGAACCGGGGGCCACCTCTTCCCCGCCCTGGCCGTGGCCGAGGCCCTGCCGCCCGACTGGTCGATCCAGTGGCTCGGGGTGCCGGACCGGCTGGAACGGGAGCTGGTCCCCAGCCGCTTTCCTTTGCACACGATCCGGGCCGGCGGCCTCCAGGGCCGGGGCCTCAAAAAACTGTGGCAACTGCTGCGCCTGCTGGCCGCCACCGGCACGGTGCGCCGCCTGATTCGCCGCGAAGGGGTGGATCTGGTGTTCAGCACCGGCGGCTACATCGCCGCCCCGGCGATCCTGGCGGCCCGCTGGTGCGGCATTCCCGTGGTGTTGCACGACTCCAACGCCGTACCGGGCCGGGTAACCCGGCTGCTGGGACGCCTCTGCAGCCAGGTGGCCCTGGGCCTGCCCCAGGCCGCTGGCCAGCTGCGGGGCTGCCAGCCGGTCATCACCGGTACTCCCGTGCGGCAAGCCTTCCTGGAGCCCGCCCCCCTGCCGGCCTGGGTGCCCGCCGGCAGGGGGCCCCTGCTGCTGGTGATGGGCGGCAGCCAGGGGGCGGTGGGACTCAACCGCATGGTGCGCCCCCTGCTGCCCCGCTTGCTAGCGGCCGGTTGCCGGGTGGTGCACCTCAGCGGCAGCAACGATGGCGCGTCGGGCCAGTTCCAGCACCCGGGCTACGTGGATTTGCCCTTCAGCCATGAAGTGGCAGGGCTGCTGCAGCACGTCGACCTGGTGATCAGCCGGGCCGGGGCCGGCAGCCTCAGCGAACTGGCCATGGCTGGCACCCCGGCGATCCTGGTGCCCTTCCCCGCCGCGGCCGACGGCCACCAGGAGGCCAACGCCGCCGCGGCCGCTGCGGTGGGGGCGGCGGTGATCGTGTTGCAACACCCCCCGGGCGAACCGGCCCTAGAGCGGGCGATCTGGCGCCTGCTCGGCCCCCGGCTGCGCCAGGTGGAGGCCGGCGGGGAACCGGCGGACGGGGGGCGCAGCCTCGATCCCCTGCTGGAGCTGCGGCTGGGCATGGGGCGCCTGGCCCAGCGGCACGCCGACCGGCACCTGGCCCAGCTGCTGCAAGGGCTGGTCGGGGCCAGGGAGTGATCCCAGCCAGGGCACAGGGCCCTAGCCCAGTTCCCGCTTCAGGGCCCGCAGCAGCCGCAGGTTGCCGCGCCGGTCCTGCAGGCCAATGCGCAACCAGCTGGCATCGAGGCCGATAAAGGAGCGGCAATCGCGCAGCAGGATCCGGTGACGCGTCTCGAGGGCTAGGCGCAGGGGCGCCAGCGACCAGGGCTGCCCTTCCCGCTCACCGCGCACCAGCAGAAAATTGGCCGCCGAGGGCAGGGGCACCAGCCCAGGCAATGCGGCCAGCCGCTGGCCCAACCAGGGGCCTTCCGATCCCACCCAGGCCTGCACCCGGCGAATCCAGCGACCCTGTTCCAGCGCGATTTCGCCCACGGCCCCGGCCAGGCTGTTCACGGGCCAGGGGTCACGCCAGGCGGCCCAGCGGGCCAGGCGCTGGGGAGCGGCCACGGCGTAGCCGAGGCGCAGGCCGGCGATCGCAAACAACTTGGTGAGGCTGCGGATCACCACCAAATTCGGATGGCGGGCCACCAGGGGAACCAGCGATTGGGCCTCACCGCCGGGCACCACCGACAGGAAGGCCTCATCACAGATCACCAGGGCGAAGCGCTCGAGCAGGGGCTCGAGGCTGGCGCGGCTCCAGAGCTGGCCGGTGGGGTTGTGGGGGTTGGTGATCCAGAGGGCCCCAGCCCCCAGGCCCTCCTGCCCAGTCCCGCCGGAGCCGGGCGGGAAGGCCTGGGGGCCTGGGCCAGGCCACTGCAACGGCAAGGACCAGTCGCGCCAGACCCCTCCCCAGCAGGCCAGGGCCCGCTGGTAATCGGCGAAGCCCGGCGCGGGCAGCAGGCTGCAGCCGGCAGCGGCGGCGTCCCGGGCCGCCCAGGTGAACAATTCAGCGGCGCCATTGCCGGGCAGGAGCTGGTCGGGATCAAGGCCGTGGTGGTGGGCCAGGGCCCGGCGCAGGCTGGTGTGGTCCCGGTCGGGGTAGGGGCGCAGGGGCGCCGCCAGCAGGGCCGCCCGCAGGGCCAAAGGCGGGCCGAAGGGCACCAGGGAGGCGCTGGCGTCAAGGATCTGGCCGGGCCGGCAGCCGAGTCGCTCGGCCGCCTGGGCCAGGTTGCCGCCATGGCGGGCGGGCTCGCCCGCGGATCCCGTCATTGGCGCCAATGGGTGAGCGGCCTAGGCAAGGGGCTTGAACGCAGGACTTGCCTAGCCTGGACCGGATTGCGCCCGAGCATGGGTTCCCTCCACCAGGTCCTCACCCAGATCAACGGCGTCCTGCTTGGTAAACACAACCAGGTGAGACTGGCGGTGACTTGCCTAGTGGCGGGCGGCCACCTGCTGATCGAGGACTTCCCAGGCGTCGGTAAAACCACCCTGGCCGAGGCCCTGGCCCGCAGTTTCGGCCTCGCCTTTCGCCGCGTCCACTTCACCAGCGACCTGCTGCCCGCCGACCTCAGCGGCCTGCGCCTGTTCGACCAACAGCTGGGCCAGTTCCGCTTCGAGCCCGGGCCCCTATTCAGCCAGGTGTTATTGGCCGATGAGATCAACCGGGCCAGCCCCCGCTGCCAGAGCGCCCTGCTCGAAGCGATGGCCGCCGGCCGGGTCAGCGTCGATGGCACCAGCCACGAGCTGCCCAAGCCCTTCTGCGTGATCGCCACCCAGAACGGCCTCGACCAGGCCGGCACCTCGCCCCTGCCCGAATCCCAGCTAGACCGCTTTGCCATGCGCCTCAGCCTCGGCTTCCCGCCCCGCCAGGCCGAAGCGGCCCTGCTGGCCGGAAAGGCCACAGCCCTAGACGGCCTCGCGGCCGTGATCGCAGCCGAGGAGCTGGTGGAACTGCAGCAGCAGGCCAGCCGGGTGGCCTGCGAGCCGCCCCTGCTCGACTACGTGCTCGACCTGCTGGCCGCCAGCCGCCAGGGGGGCCTCGCTACCGGCACACCCCTCTCGCCCCGGGCAGGCTGTGGCCTGGTCGCCGCAGCCCAGGCCTGGGCCCTACTCGAGGAGCGCAGCTACGTGGTTCCAGCCGATGTCCAGGCGGTGTTCGCGGCGGTGGCGGAACACCGGCTCGATGGCGGCAGGCCGGCCCAGGATCCGGGGGGCTACAGCCGCCAACTGCTCGCCGCCGTGGAAGCGATCCGTTGAATGGCCAGCGCCCTGGCCCCCCTAGGCCCGCCCCTGAACCCTTGAGGGAGCCGTTTCCAGACCGCCTGATCCGGCGGCACGGCGGCGCCAGCCACCGGCTCGGCCTGCGGACGCTTTACATCCTGCCGAGCGGCTTTGGCTGGCTCTGGCTCCTGAGTTGCGGCGTGCTGTTCATCCTGGGGGTCCAGGGCAGCAGCCACGGGGCCTTGCTGCTGGCCTACCTGGGCCTGGGCCTGTTCCTGCTGGCGCCCTACCTCACCCAGTTCAACCTGCAGGGACTCGAACTGCGCTGTGGCAGTCCCGCGCCAGGCTTTGCCGGTGAGGTGCTCCCCTATCCAGTGCATGCCATCAGCCGCGACCAACGGCTGGCTTTAGGCGCCCGCTTCCGCCGCTGCGAGGGCGACCTGGCCTGGAACGGCAGCCTGGAGCCGGGCCAGCAGTGGCTGGCCGTGCCCTGGCGCCCCAGCCAGCGGGGCCTGCAAACCCCCGGGCGCCTGCGGCTGCAATCCAGCGCCCCATTGGGATTATTCGTGTGCTGGACCCTCTGGGATCCGCCGGCTCCCCAGCTCGTTTACCCAGCCCGGCGGCCCGGGCCCGTGCTGGAGCTGGATCGGCCCCAACCCCGGGAGCGGCACCAGGCCGAAAGCGGCCCAGACGCCCAGGCCGGCGGCAGCGACCATTGGCGCGAACTGACCCCCCACCGGCCCGAGGAGGGGCTCGCCCGCCTGGCCTGGAAGCAACTGGCCCGCAGCGGCGAGCGCTACGCCAAACGCTTCGCCGATCCCCAGCCCCGCCCCCACCTGCTGGCGCCAGACCCCGCCGTACCCCGGGAGCGGGCCCTGGAACATCTGAGCGCCCGCATCTGGCAGCTGGCGGCCAGCGGTGAGAGCTACGGCTTGGTGCTCGGCAACCAGACGGTTCCCGCCGGCGCCGGATCGGCCCAGCTAGAGCGCTGCCTGGCGGCCCTGGCCCTGGCACCGCCGTGATCGAACCCCTCGCCCGCCGCCTACAGATCCTCAGCCTCAGCCTGCTGGCTCTGCAATTGCTGGGCAGCGATTGGGCCAGCCCGCTCTGCTGGGGCAGCCTCACCTTGGTGGTGATGGCCAGCCTCAAGGTGCGCAATGCCCGCCTCCAGGCCGACCTGCGCCGGGCCGCCCTGGCCCAATTGATTGCCCTTGGGGTTCTAGCGGGTCTGAACCCCAACCTGGGGCCGGGCCTGGTGCAGGCCGCCACGGGCCTGGTGCTGGTCGCCGCCCTGCTGGCCCAGGAAAGCGGCGGCGGCGGCAACCTGCACCAGATCCTCAACCGCAGTGTGCAGCTGCTGGTGGTCTGCCTGCCCCTGTTGGTGCTGCTGTTTCTGTTCGTACCGCGCCTAGGGCCCCTCTGGCCCCAGGCCGAGCTGGGGCGGGGCCGAACCGGCCTCTCAGAGCAACTCGATCCGGGCGCGATTGCCCAACTGGCCTTGGACCCCTCGCCAGCCCTCCGGATCAGCCCAGCCCAGGAGCAGGACCTGCCCCCAGCCGACCAGCGCTACTGGCGTGTACGCGTGCTCGATCGCTTCGATGGCCAGCGCTGGCGCGCCGCCCCAGCCCAGGGCCCGGCCCAAGCCTGGGCGCCGCCCGCACCAGCCCAACCGGGCTCAGCCCAGCAACTCTGGCTGGTAGAACCCTCGCCCCTCAGCGCCCTGCCCTGGGGCGGCAGCGGCGTGCCCCTCAACCCCCAAATCACCAGCACCGCGAAGGGCGAGCTGCTGGGTCCCTGGCAGACCAGGGAGCGCCGCAGCTACGGGCTGACCGCCAGCAACCAGCCCCCCGCCTGGCAACGGCAGCTCCCCGCTCGCTCCGACCTGGACTTCGCCGCCGGCAGCAACCCCAAGCTGGAGGCCCTGGCCGATGGCTGGCGCCAACAGCTCGCGCCGGCCCAGCGGCTGGCCGCGGCCCAGGCCCTATTCCAGGGGCAGCCCTTCCGCTACACGCTCCAACCCCCGCCCCTGGGCGACGTGGCCCCCCTGGATCAATTTCTGTTTGCCAGCCGGGCCGGCTTCTGCGAGCACTTCGCCAGCGCCTTCTCAGCGCTGATGCGGGCGGCCGCAGTGCCGGCCCGGGTGGTGGTGGGCTATCAGGGGGGCAGCTGGGTGCCGGCCAACCTCTGGGGACGCGGCTACCTGGAAGTGCTCCAGCAGGACGCCCATGCCTGGAGTGAGGTGTGGCTGGCCGATCAGGGCTGGGTGCGCATCGATCCCACCGCCTGGGTGGCCCCGGCCCGCATCCAAGCCGGACTGCGCTCGGGCCTGGCGGGCCAGTGGGCCGACCTGGGCCTACTGAGCCAAGGCCTGCCCTGGCTACGGCCCCTGACCCGCGGCTGGACCAACCTCGACCTGGCCTGGAGCCAGCTGCTCAATTATGACCAAAGCGGCCAGGACGCACTGATGGGCCGCTGGCTGGGGCCGTTCCGCAGCTGGCAGGGGCTGGTGCTGGTGCTGGGCCTGGCCCTGGCCCTGGCCTTGGCCGTTTGGATCCTGGGCCTGTTGGGCCCAACCCCCCGCCAGGAGCAGCAGCGGCGCCGGCTCGATCGCAGCCTCAGCCGCCTGGCCCCCTTCAACCTGGTGCCCCAGCCGGGAGAAAGCTTGCCGACCTTCTGCCAGCGGGCCGCGGCCCAGCTGCCCGAGCTGGCTAGGGGCCTAGAGCACCTGCAAAGCAGTTATGAGCGGTTGCGCTTCGCCCCCCGGGGCCGGGAGCGCGCCAGGGCTCTTGAGCTGGCCCGGAGCCTGGGGGCAGCGGATCGCGAGCTGGCTGCCGCCGCCAGACGGCTAGGGCGCCGGCCGGTAGAACGGTCGTAATCGCTGGAGCCCCCATGTCGCTGCCGCGCCTGCTGCCCCAGCCGACCGGCCTACGCCAAGGCGCCCTGACCCTAGCTGCCCTGCTGGGGCTGGCTGCCCTAGCTGGTGCCCCAGCCTCGGCCGCCGATCCAGCCCAGGTGCTGCGCCTGCTCGATCGCCGCGGCTGCCCCGGCTGCGCCCTCGAGGATGCCGACCTGGTCCATGCCGACCTCAAGGGCGCCAACCTGCGCCAGGCCAAGCTGCAGCGGGCCAACCTCAGTGGCTCCCAACTTGATGGCGCCAACCTCACGGGCGCCGACCTGAGCTTCACCAGCCTGGCCGGAGCTTCCCTGCGCGGCGCCGACCTGCGCGGCGCCCTGCTGCTGGGCACGGACCTGCGCGAGGCCAACCTGGCCGGCGCCCTGCTCGATCGCCAGGGCCTGGCCCAGAGCCACTGGCAGCAGGCCCGGGGCCTGGAGCTGGGCCTGCTCGGCTATGGGGCCCTGCATAACGCCGGTGTGGCCGAGGCCAACCAGGGCCGCTATCCCCAGGCCGAACAGTTCTTCGGCGAAGCGATCCGCCAATTACCCGCTGCGGCGATCAGCTGGATCGCCCGCGGCATCGCCCGCACGGAACAGGGCAAAACCACCCTGGCCGCCCAGGATTTTGGCTACGCCAGTGTTCTTTATGAGCGCATGGGCGATCTAATCGAGGCCGCGGAGCTCAAAAAGGCGTCGGAGCTGCTACTAGAAGATCCCAAAGCCCCCAAAAAATCAGGTAACGGCATCGGCTCCCAACTGATGGGTGGGGCGATGGCCGCCTTCCAGTTCCTGGCGCCCCTGGCCGCCAAGGCCCTTGCGCCGCTGGGGATCTGAGCCAGGCCCCACCAGACCCCCAGACCGAAGCAGTACCCAAGATTCCAGCGGTAAGGCCCGGTGCGAAGACTTACGCCACCAATTTAACGAGGATCAAAGACCACCTTGGCCGGACCCCATCATCTGCCTTGACTCGGCGCTAGCTGGCTGGTAGCCGTAGCCATAGGAACCACCATCAGAATCATTGATGATGCGAGGAGTCACCATGATCACTAATTCACGCTTTTCTCGAGCACTCCCTGAACTGCGAAAGAACTGACCAATAAGGGGCAGATCCCCAAGAATTGGCCATTTGGTGGAAGCTTGGGCGTTGAGGTCAGAAATCACCCCAGTTAGAATGAGAGTTTGCCCGTCGCGCACCCGTACCGACCCAGTGTCGAGGCGCCTTACACTGAGGATATTGATCGGTCCACAACCCACCACATTTTGAGTAGATGTGGTGGCCGAAATTGCAGGGGAAAGGTTAAAGGTTACATAGCCATTGTCATCAATCTTTAAGACCCTGGCCCCAAATATTAAACCTGAAGTCCCGAAAGAAGGGGTACAGGTAATCACATTAGAACCCGTGCCAGATCCCCCTGAACTTGACGCGCTATAGCTTACAATCACCTGGCTTCCAACAGTAACAAACGATTCATTGGCACGTTCACGGCCGATTGAAGCCTGACCCAAAATAGCTCCGCCGGACTGGACAGATCCGACTCCAGCAGAAGCGCCTCCAGTGATGCTATCAGGATTATCCGTCAATATCAAAGTAGGCGAAGCGAGCAACTTCGTAGACGATGAAGTGATAGCAGCATTAAGCAAATTATAAAAATTATTAGCATCATATGCGGCGCCTGGATTAATGGGCGCAGGGGAAAGAGGATCTACGACTACTTGAGATGTGGTCGTTATTGGAGTCAACGCTCCGGTAACTGGGTTAACGAACAAAGTGGTTTCCGAAACTGTTCCATAGACTGGCTTAGCGGTACTAGCCCCACCGGTAATAGTAGAGAACTGTCCCGCCGGCTGCGCACTTGTCGGAGGAAGCCTATCCCCCCAGGCCCCGATTAATTTGCCATTATCATTGACAATAAAATTATTACCATATCTAAACGCAAAGCTATTGCTTACTGTAAGATCATTTTGCAAGTTAATATCTAAAATTCTCACCGAGAGGGCCACTTGCCGCTGACGTAGATCCAGCTGACGCAGGTAATTCTCGGCTACGGCGATCACCAGGGGGTCGCCGATCAGGGTGATCGTCTGTAGGCGGGAATCGGTGGTGCCGGTGAGGCCCTTTAGGGGGCCGGTGGTGGCCCCGTAGGTTTCCGTGGTGGTGATCCGCTGGGTTTCCGTTTGGGTGGTAGTGGTGCCGCCAGCCACCTGGTTACCCTGGGCCGTGCCCGTTTGGGTGGCATTGGTGATCACGGACACTTTTGTGATCGAGGCCCCCAGGCTGGCAAGGTAATCAGCAGCAGAACTGGCTGAAGCCTGGTTAAGGCGATACACCTTCGAGAGCTGGGTGCCGAAGATCTGGCCCAGCACATTTGGTCCGGCAACAATCAAATTGCCCTCCAGCCTGGCCTGGAGTCCTGCGCTCAACAGCACAGAATTAATCGCTCGGCTGTAATTTTCGCCGCGAAAAGAGATCGACACGGGTGCACCCTGGGTCGAGGCGGCCTCGAGGGGTTTGCCGTCCTTGTCGGTACCAGCAACAAAGACAAAGCCGTAGCCGCCCGTCTCGGCTAAGGCCATCAGCACATCCCGGGCCGGAGCATTGCGCATCGTCATCGACACGGCTGGGCCATTAACCCGAAGGAAGCCGCGATTGCGCAACACCATGCTGCCCACGGCCATGTCACCCAAGGGCGGCGCCACCGCCCGGGGCTGCAGGGCCGGGGCATAGGTGGCCTGGGGCACCGTGCCGGGGTTGCGCAGATCGGCCCGGGCGCTCTGGCTGCTGGGCTGGGGCACGGTGCTGAAGCTGATCACCAGGTTGCGGCCATCGGCGCCGATCACGGGCCGGGCCAGGGGTAGCCCCGGCAGGGGAACCACCTGAATCTGATAGGTCGAGCCGCTGCCTTGCAGGCTGATCGACTGGATCCCCGCCTCTGGCAGGGAGATGTTTTGGGCCCCGTAGCGCAACACCGCTGGGCTGGTGGTGGTCAGCTGGCCGGCCCAGCTATTGCCATTGCGGCCCTGCTGCAACACCGGCGTTGCTCCGGTGCCCTCGATCACCACATCCACGCCGCCCGCCTGACGCCGCAAACTGAGATGCAGGGAAGCAACGCCCTGGGGAACCGGCTGGGCCCCTGGTCCGGGCTGGCTCGCGGCCACCGGGGTGGTGGCGGCTGCCTGCTGGGAACTGGGGACAGCAGCCCGCAATGGAATTGCCGCGATGGGCAGGGTGATCGCAGTGACCAGGACAGCAGCTAAGGATCCCCGCGCCTGGGGGGAGGACAGGCCAGCTGTTCCGACCCAGTTCAGCCAGCGACTGGGACGACGTTGAATCACGCGAGCAGCACCATCATCCTGGGCGCAGCGTATGGGGACGCAGCCGCGGCGGCTAGGGCTAAAGGGCAAGTTCATGACCTGGCTGGTGTCGGTGGCTGGGGGGCGGATGCGGCAGCCTGTTTGGAATACACGCTCAAATTGAGCTTCAGGGTTGTCGAGCCCTGGGCACCAGCGCTCGGGCCGGCCGGGGCAGCACCTGCCCCCTGTTTGAGGCTGAGATCGCTCTGAACCACCAACAAACTCAGCGCTTCTAGGCGGCGCAGGAAGGTCAACAGGTTGGGAGCGGGTCCATGGGCGGTGATCAGCAGGGAGGTTTTTTGCAGCCCCGGAGCCAGCAGGGGGTCGCGCACCTCGGGCGCTTTTTGAGCAGCTGGGGGTGCCGCGGCTGGGGTCGGGACGCCCGTTTGGTTCGGTTCATAGCTATCTAGTTGCACGCCGCTGCGGCTGGCCTCTGCCCCGATCTGGGCCATAAAGGTGGAGATATCGCCACTGCCGGCAATCAACGACATCAGCTTGGATTGCAGCCGCTGGGCCTCAAGATGGCGCCGCTCGGCCCGCTCGATCTTGCGTCGAAACTGGGGAACGCTCTGGGCCAGGGCCGTGAGCCGGCTCACTTGGGCCCGATCCTCCTGAAGCTTGTTCCAACTGGGCAACACCACAAACAGACCCGTGCCCAGGGCCACCAAACCGCCCACCAAGGCAGGCACCCCCCAGAGCACCCGTTCCCTAGTCAACACAAGCTCAAGCCAGGTCTTGGGCTCCTGGGCCTGGAGGTTGGTCATTGCAGCACCCCTGCGGCCTGGAGGATCTCCAGGCGCCTGGCCATGCCGCTGGCCCCCAGCCGTTGCAGTTGCTTGAGTTTGGCCATGGGGTCCAGGGTCTTGAAACTGCTGGCCAGTTCAAAACTGACCTGGCCAGGGGCCACTCCAGCCGTGCCCGCCTCACGGCTGACCTTGACAACCTTGACGGAATCCGGCTGGAACATGGGCGAATAGGCCAGCTGCAGCTGCAGGGCATTGATGCGCTGGAAGGCGCCCGGATCATTGCCGCCACCCTTCAGGGAGAAGACCGGTCCCACAACTGAGGCGTCCTTAAGCTCCACGCCACTGGGGGCCAGCTGGAACAGGTTGGCGACCAGGGCGGAACCGGATGACACGCTCACCAGCCCATTCGCCAACCCCTGGTTACTGGCCTCCAGGGTCTTGGCCCCTGCCAGGGCGCCCTTGAGTTGCCCATCTAGGGCCTGGACCCTGGTGGGCAAAGCAGTCAGCTGGGACATTTTGGCAGCGACCTGGGAATCCCAATACCCCAGGGCAAGTTGCAGTCCCAGGGCAGGTAAGAGCAGGGCACCTCCGAAAAGCCCTCCCACCAGCATCAACTGCCAGGCCGGCTTGGTTCTGGACGGGTCGCCGGGCAAGCCGACCTCAAGGCGGCGCTGCCGCAACAAATCGACGGGGCCCTGGAACAGGCTGGTCATCGGTAGGCCTCCACCAGGGCCAGCCCCAGGAGCCGCAGCAACTCCACCCCGGCCGGGATGGCCCCCTCCTCGGCGATCTGCGGTTCCGCTGGACCCGCCAGCCAGCCCAGGGCGAGGGGATCGGCCACCACCAGCTCCCAAGCCGGTAGGAGTTGCCTCAGGGGCTCCACCACCGCCTCGGCCAAGGCGGCCTGGGAGCCATGCAGCACGAGCTGAACCGAGGTCACGCCCCGCTCCTGTTGGCGCCAGTAGTCAACCGATCGCCGCAGCTCGTCGGCCAGCAGCTCGATTCCAGCCAGGGAGCCAGCCAACCGCCGCCCATAGACCGGAATCCCCCGTTGCACTAACAGGAGATGGCCACTGTCCTTCGAGAGTTCGAGCACGGCCACCACCTGGCCCTCCGGTGCCTCGTTCAGCACGGGCTCCAGGGCCCGCAGCACGCAAACCTGGCCCGCCTCCAGGCCATCGAGGCTGAGGCCAGCGGTGGCAACGGTGTCAATCCAGCCCTGCAATAACGCCTTGCGCACCGCAATCACCAGGGAGCTGGGCGCAGTCGCGCCGGCGGCCGGCTCTAGGCGAATCACGCGCAGATCGGCCGACTGGATCGGCAGGCGGAAGCCGGCCTCCCGGCCCCGCTCGATCAACAGGCGACGAGGATCCTCGGGCCAATCGGGCCCAGGCCATTGCACCAGGTGCCACTCGGATGCCAGCTCCGGCAGTACTGCCGCCACCCGGGCTGCGGCAAAACCCCGTTCCACCAGCAAGTCGCCGATGAAATCGGCCAGGGCCTCGGTCCGCACCGGGATGCCCTGCTCACAGGTACCAGCCGGCAAGGGAACCCGCTCGAGCCACTTGACGGTGGGGATTGGGCCCCGACGGTGCAAGGCCAGCAGGGTCACAAAGTGATCGTCCAGCTCAAGCAGTACCTGTGATGGAAACAACCAGGTTTGGAGCGGAATCAGGCGATCAACGACTCCCGCAAACACCAAGAGCGACGACCAACAAGTTGCTGCAGATTATCGGCTGTTTAGCGCCAAGTCACGCCACTGCCGACCGCTTCGCCGATGGAGCGGAACCCATGGCGATCTAGCTGGGTCAGCAACCCCTCCAGGATCGCCGGCACTAGGGCCGGGCCGCCATAGATCCAACCGGTGTACAGCTGAATTAGGCAGGCCCCCGCCGTGATCCGCTCCCAGGCCGCCTGGGGGGAATCGATGCCACCCACGCCAATCAGGGGCAGGGCAGGGCCCGCCGTCGCCCGCAGCCGCCGAATCACCTCCAGGGCCCGGTGCCGCAGGGGCGCCCCACTCAATCCGCCCGCTTCTTCCGCCAGGGTGCGGCTGGTCTGGGCCAGGCGGCGCCCCTCCAGTCCAAAGCGATCCAGGCTGGTATTCACCGCAATCACGCCTGCTAGGCCCTCCTCGTAGGCGAGGCGGGCAATGCCATCAATGGCCTCGTCCTCCAGGTCGGGGGCGATCTTGACCAGCAGGGGCGGACAGGCCGGCAGCCGCCGCAGCCGTTCCACCAGCCGGCGCAACGGGACCTCCCCCTGCAGCTCCCGCAGCCCCGGCGTGTTCGGCGAACTGACGTTAATGACGGCGTAATCGGCCAGGGGAGCCAGCAACTCCAGGGAGGAGGCGTAGTCGTCCGCGGCCAGCTCCAGGGGGGTCGCCTTGGATTTGCCCAGGTTCAGGCCCAACACCGCCGGCCGCTGGCCTGGCGGCTCCAGGGCCTGCCGTTCCAGCGACCGCAGCACCGCCTGGGCGCCGATGTTGTTGAAGCCCATGCGGTTGAGGGCCGCCCGCTCTGCCGCCAGCCGGAACAGGCGCGGCCTGGGATTGCCAGCCTGGGCCTGCCAGGTGATCGTGCCCAGTTCGGCAAAGCCAAAACCGAACTGGTGCCAGATGCCGGCGGCCACGCCGTTCTTGTCAAAGCCGGCGGCCAGGCCGACCGGATTGGCAAAGCGGCAGCCAAACAGGCTCTGCTCCAGGCGCAGATCGCGCCGCTGCAGCTCGGCCCCCAGGCCGGCCAAACTGCCGGACACCAGGGGCCAGTGGCGCCTCAGGGAGGCCTGGCCCAGGGCCGCCAAGGTCAGCTGGCTGAGCTGCTCGGCATCGGCGCCGTCATCACGGCTGAGCAGGGGGCCCACCCACTGGCTGTAGAGGCCAGCGGTGCTGGTGGCAACCGCTGCTCCCGCCGGGTTTGGCACGGCCATGGCCTCAGGTCCCGGGGATCATTGGTTCCGATCCTGCCGCGTCACGCTCCAGGCGCCAGCGACCATCGGCATCGGGCAGCACCCTCCAATCCCGCCAGGTCCAGGCGGTGGCCTTCTCGGCCAGCTGCTTCATCGGCACTTGCACCAACTGGGCCAGTTCCACCAGGCTGAGGGAGTATCCCCCCGCCGCCAGGCGGTCAGCCAACTCCAGGCGGCTGAGTAGCTGGCCCAGGGCTACTGGTGCCGCCTCAGGGACGGGTTCGGCGCCAACCGGGCTGGCCTGCCCTGGGCTGCTCTCAACCGCAAGCACCGTTTGGCTGGCCCGCACCTTGGGCCGCAAGCCAACCTCCGCAGCTGCGCTGGGCGAAAGACCTGGAACGGGTCCCGCCTGGGGGCTGGCCTGGGCCAGGGCGGGCCGCCCCCCCTTGGCAAAGGCCACCGCAATCGCATCACAGCGATCGTTGTCGGGATCACCGCTATGGCCTTTCACATAGCTGAACGGCACCCCCGCCAAACGGGCCCGATCGAGGGCCTCCCACAGCTCCCGGTTCAGCACCGGTGAGCCGGACGCGGTGCGCCAGCCCTTGCGTTTCCAGCCCGCCATCCACTTGGAGAAGCCATCGATCACATAGCGGCTATCGGTGCGGATCGTCAGGCTGGGGTGGCAAGGCAGATCCTTGAGGCACTCCAGCAGCACAAGGGCCGCCTTGAGCTCCATACGGTTATTGGTGGTGGCCGGGTCGGCCGCCCCGAATTCCTGGACGCTCCCGTCCTCAAAGCGCAGCAAGCTGCCCCAGCCCCCCGGGCCGGGGTTGCCGCTGCAGGCCCCATCGCAGGCCGCGGCCACCACCCGGGGCGGGGACTGGTCAGGGGTCACTGGGCCCATCGAGCAGGGTCTGGTACAAAGCGTGTCTAGAGCGTCGTTGAGGAGCCTTCCCCATGCAGCGAACTTACCTCCCATGGCTGGGCCTGACGGCCCTGGCGGCAGGCGCCAGTGTCAGCCTGCTTCCCCAGGTCCTCGCCGGCGATCTGTTCAGCAGCCAGCCGCTCGACAACAGCCGCTTTGCCGTGCTGGCGAAGCCTGTGGGCCGCAGCGACTGGACCCTCCTGGTGCTTGAGCAGCTGGCGCCCTTGCCCCGTTGCTGGGGCAGCCGCGCCGATGGGCTGGTGGACCCGGCCCTGAACCGCTTCGACTACACCGGCATCTGCAGCCGTTACCTCGATAGCAATGGCTATTCGCTGCGGGTGGGCCAGAGCGACTTGGGCGGCAGCTACCGGTTGCGGCTGAAACAACAGGGCACCAGCCTGGAGCTGCTGGCCATGAACCCGAACGAGGCCACCGAACTGGTCGTGGGCAAGGGTCGCCTCAGCCGGCGCGACCGCGATGGTTTCGTTGCCCTGCAACTGGAACCAGGCTGGGAACTGCAGCGCCGCCTCTATGGCCAGCAGGCCTTGAGCCACGTGTATTTTGCCAACGCCACCCCGCTGGCCCGCCTGCTTGCCAGTAGTGCGCTGGCGCCGGGTTACCCAGCAGGTGGCGCCTCCAGCCTGTCTCCGCCCCATGCCTCCCTACCAGGCTCCCAGGGGGGGCGGAGCGCCGGCGAAGGTCCGATCCCCCTGCAGGTGATTCCGTTCAAGCCGTGAGGCACCCAGGCCCCCGCCGGACAGTTGCCACAGCGGCCTAGGACCAGCCCAACCCCCATTACCGACCCCTTAAGGTTGTTGGGTGTGAGGAGTGCAGAACGACTTTTCGGGGTCGAAACGAGGACAGACTCCCGAAAACCGTTCCTAACTCAAAGCCCCTGCCTTCGGCGGGGCTTTTTTTTTGTCCGTCATACCTCCCCCAGGCCGGCCGGCAACGCGCAGAAAAAAGGGCCAGCCCCGCAGCGCAGGACTGGCCCCCATGGCCACAAGGGTGGGATTGGGGCTGGCGAGGGACCCGGGGGACCCTTCACCAGCTCGCCAGGCTCACTTGATGGTGACTTTGCCGCCGACGTCTTCGACGGCCTTCTTGATGGCCTCGGCATCGGCCTTGGACACGCCTTCCTTGATGGGGGTAGGAGCGCCTTCCACCAGGGCCTTGGCTTCGCCCAGGCCGAGGCCGGTGACTTCGCGCACGGCCTTGAGGACCTTGATCTTGGCAGCCGCATCGAAACCATCAAGGATGGCGTCGAATTCGGTCTGCTCTTCAACGGCTTCAGCGGCGGCGGCAGGAGCCGCCGCCATCATGACGCCGGCGGATGCGGCAGCGGACACACCGAAAGCCTCTTCGATCTGCTTGACAAGCTCGGAAGCCTCAAGCAGCGAAAGGGTTTTCAGTGATTCGAGAATCTCGTCAGTTTTAGTAGACATGGTTGGGAATCAGCAACAGATCTGTTGGGTGAACAGTTGGATCGGTGGAGCTCAGTGGAATCACAATCTGCATACGCAGAGGGCGATCTCAGCTGCCTTCGCCTTCGGCGTGCTGCTTGAGCGCCCGAGCAAGACCGGATGGAACTTCGTTGATGCCCACTGCAACCTTGGTGGCCACGGCATTGATCGCACCGGCGATCTGGGCCATGAGCACCTCCTTGGAGGGCAGATCCCCGATGGCCTGAATGTCTTTGAGCGAAAGGAGTTTGCCTTCGAAAAGGCCCCCTTTCACATCCGACTTCTTCGTGTCCTTCTGGAAGGACTGAATGGCCTTCACCGCACTGCCGACATCGCCCTTAACAAGGACGAAGGCATTGGTACCGGTGAGCAGGGAATCGAGTTCCGACCAGGCGCTGTTGCCATCAATGGCCCGACGCATCAAGGTGTTTTTAGTCACCTTGCATGTGCCGTTGCTGGGCTGCAGGCGAACCCGCAGATCAGACATTTCCTTGATGGAGAGACCCTTGAAATCAAGGACCACCGCCAGTTCGGCCTCACCGAGGAGCCCCTTGAGCTCTTCGACGATCTGTTGCTTGTTCTCCAGCGTGCGGCCCATAGGAAGTGGAACGGATCGGGGGAACAAGCCGGGAACGCGGCCCCAGAAAACAAAGCGTTCCCTAAGGAACCCGTTGTCGAGGCCGCCTATCGTTCCGTCCGTTCCGGGGCAAAGCCCCGATCGGGTCCAAAAGTCTTGCGAGCACCTCGGCAGGACTTATGACCTTGGCAACCCTGAAATCAGGGACACCCAGCTCACCTGCTGTCTTGGGTAGGGCGCGTGCCCTCTGGCTTTCGCCAGTAGGTCAACTTACAACATGGGGGTCGGACCCCCTAAACGAGGAAAAAAGAGGGGGCAGCATGGGCCCCCCTCGGGCCTCAGCTTTCCTTCTTGATGTCCTGGAGGACAGTTACATCAACCTGGACCGAGGGGCCCATGGTGGAGGTGATGAAGAGGCTCTTCCAGTAACGGCCCTTGGCGCCACTGGGCTTGTTGCGGTCGATGGTTTCCTGCAGGGCCTTGAGGTTGTCGAGCAGGTTATCGCCGCTGAAGCTGGCCTTGCCAAAGCGCACGTGCACGATGCCGGTGCGGTCCGCCCGGAATTCCAGTTTGCCGGCCTTGAATTCCTTGATGGCGCCGGCCAGGTCGGCGGTCACGGTGCCGGCCTTGGGGTTGGGCATCAGGCCGCGGGGGCCCAGCACCCGGCCCAGCTTGGCCACCTTGGGCATCATGTCCGGGGTGGCGATCAGCAGGTCGAAGTCCATCTGACCGGCAGCAATCGCCTCAACCAACTCGTCATCACCGGCTAGGTCGGCGCCGGCGGCCTTGGCGGCAGCCACCTTCTCGCCCCGGGCAATCACGGCGATGCGGATGGCCTGGCCGGTGCCGTGGGGCAGGGCGACGGTGGTGCGCAGCTGCTGGTCGGTGTATTTGGGATCGATGCCGAGGCGCGCGTGGACCTCGATCGTTTCGTCAAACTTGGCTGTGGCGTTCTGCTTGACCAGCGCGATCGCATCGACGGGCGTGTAAATGCGCTCTTCGACCGTCTTCAGCAGGCCTGAAAACCGTTTAGAAATTTTTGGCATGGCGGGAACGGGGTGCGGGCGACCGGAGGGGTCTCCCCCGAATGGGGTGAATGGGGAACGGATCAGCCTTGGTCTGGCAGCGACTCACCAATCAGCTTTGGCTTGGGAGCTTTTGGCTGGAAAGCTTTTGGCTGGAGAGGTTTGGACGGCGCAGGTTTGGGCTGGATGACTAGGGCGGGATCGAGACAGCGGCCCAAGGAGCCCCTGGTTCGGTGCCGGCGCTTTAGTCGTTGACTGCGACGCCCATATTGCGGGCCGTGCCGGCAATGATGCGCATGGCGGCATCAACTGTGGTGCAGTTGAGGTCGGGCAGCTTGGTTTTGGCGATCTCTTCGAGCTGGGCCTGGCTGATAGCACCCACGGCTCCCTTGGCGGAAGTGGGGGCACCCTTCTCAATACCGGCGGCCTTGGAAATCAGCACGGACGCGGGGGGCGTCTTGGTGATAAAGGTGAAGCTGCGATCTTCGTAAACGGAGATCTCAACGGGGATCACATAGCCAGCTTTCTCTTGAGTACGGGCGTTGTACTCCTTACAAAAGGCCATGATGTTGACCCCGTGCTGACCGAGGGCAGGGCCCACCGGTGGTGCGGGGTTGGCTTTGCCGGCATTGAGCGCCAGCTTAATAATGGCAACGACTTTCTTGGCCATCGGCAGTGTTACGGGACAGGACTCCCCAGCGGGAGTGCGGATCGGACCTCCCAGGGCTGGGAGCTGCGGATCGCCAGCCCGGAAGGACTGGCGCTGGGGCGAAGCACCCGGTGGGGGTGAATCGCCAAGGGCCGCCCTCCGCAGGGAGGCGGCCGCTGCGGATCAGCTCTGTTTGCTGATCTGGGAAAACTCGAGTTCCACCGGGGTTTCCCGGCCAAAGATCGAGAGCAGGGCCTTGAGCTTGCTGCGTTCCCCCGACACTTCAATCACTTCGCCTTGGAAGTCCTTAAACGGACCAGCGGTGACCAGGATCTGATCACCTTCGGTGAGATCCACCTTCACCACGGCCTTCTTCTCGGCGGCGCGGCGGAAGATGCGATCCACCTCTTGGCGAGTGAGGGGGCGTGGTTTGATATTGCCCCGCGCCCTGCCGGTGACGCGCCGTTCTTCCTGGCCCACGAAGTTGATCACGTTCGGGGTGCTGCGCACCGCCATCATCGTGTCCTCATCGAGGATCATCCGCACGAGCACATAGCCCGGAAATACCTTTTCTTCGATGGATTGGCGGCTGCCGTCCTTCTTGACCTTTACCGCCGGGGTCTGGGGAATCTCGATCTCCAGGATGCGGCTGTCGACGCCCAGGGTGACCGCCCGCTGCTCCAGGGTGGCCTTCACTTTTTTCTCGCAGCTGGAGGCCACCTGCACCGCATACCAGCGGGCCACCAGGGGCCGGGTCTCCTCACCAGCACTATCCGATGGGGCGCCCAGGTCGAGCACCACAGCAGTAGCCGGGGTAAGCGCTTCGTCCTCGACCAGCCCGGGGGCGGCGGCGAAGGCCGGATCGGCGGTGGCGAAATCGACGTCAGACACGGGAGTTGGGAAAGGAGGATTCAGCGGAAGATCTGGCTGGCGGCCCAGCCGTAAAAGCGACTGACGGCGGCAATAGCAAAGGCGGAGACCGTCACCATCAAAATCACCGCCACCGATTCACTGAAGAGCTGCTGGCGACTGGGCCACACGACCTTGCCCAGCTCTGCCAGGGTCGACGCGACGAAACCGTCATCAGCCTCCTCGGCCCCCTCGCCATCGCTGGCCGTGGCCAAGGCAGCAACCCCCTCTGCCTGGGGCAGGGAGTCGTCCGGGGCCTGGGGTGAGGGAGAGCGCTGATCCACGGCAGGGGGTCACACCGGTGAGGGTTGACACACCGGCAAACAATCACCCTACCGGATCTGGTTCCCACCCCCCTCAAACCCGCCTCCTCGCCCATCGAGGGGTTCCTCCCCGGCCGGCGGCTGGGGTTCGACCAGGGGTGTGAACAGCAGGGGCTCTAGGCCCTGCTCGTCGCCGGGGGCCCCACTCACCCGCACCCCCCAGAAGCCCCTGTAGCGCTCCTCCAGCAGCTCAGTGGCCAGGGGATTCTCCAGGCTGCGACGCAGCAGGCGCCGCAGGGGGCGGGCCCCGTATTCGGGCTCGTAGCCCTGGCGGGCCAGGCGGCCAACCACGGCCTCGTCCACTTGCAACACCAGCTGCTGCTCCAGGAGCAAGGCCGCCAGTTCGGCCAGCTGCAGGTGCACGATCCGGGCCAGGTCCTCGGGCCGCAGGGGCCGAAAGCGGATCACCTCATCAATCCGGTTGAGCAGCTCCGGGCGGAACTGCTGGGCTAAGGCCCGGTCCACCGCCTCGCCCAGGGCTGCATCGCGCTCGGCCAGTTCCTCGGGGGTGGCGCGGGCGCCACTGGCGGCCCGGGCGCTGTCCAAGATCGCCCGGCTAGCCAGGTTGCTGGTCATCACCACCACCGTGTGGCGGAAATCAACCGTGCGCCCCTGGGAATCGCTCAGGCGGCCGTCATCGAGCACCTGCAACAGGATGTTGAACACATCAGGGTGGGCCTTCTCCACCTCATCGAGCAGCAACACCGCATAGGGCCGGCGCCGCACCGCCTCGGTGAGCTGGCCGCCCTCCTCGTAGCCCACATAGCCGGGGGGGGCCCCCAGCAACCGGGCCACGGCATTGCGCTCCATGAATTCGCTCATGTCGAGCCGCACCAGGGCCTCCTCCTCATCGAAGAGGGCCGCGGCCAGGGCCTTGGCCAGTTCCGTTTTGCCCACGCCCGTGGGGCCAAGGAACAGGAACGACCCCACCGGCCGGCGCGGATCCTTCATGCCGGCCCGGGCGCGGCGAATCGCCGCCGCCGCCGCCGCCACCGCCTCAGGCTGGCCGATCACCCGTTCGGCGAGGCGCTGCTCCAGCTCCAGCAGTTTCTGGCGTTCGCCCGCCAGCAACCTCTGCACCGGGATGCCCGTCCAGCGGGCCACCACATCGGCAATGTCATCGGCCTCCACCTGCTCGCGCAACAGGGACAGGCCCCTGGCCCGATCGGCCTGCAGCTCCTGCTCCAGGTCCTGGCGCCGTTGCTGCACCCCATGGAGCTGGCCATATTCGAGCCGGGCCGCCTCCTCCAGGTCGCCATCGCGCTCCGCCTCGGCGATCGCCTGGCGCAGCTCGCCGTCATCGGCCAGCAGTTGGCGCCATTCGGCCTGCTGGGCCCGCTCCGCCTGCCAGCGCTGCTGCAGGTCCTGGAGGGTTTCGATCGCAAGCTGGCGCCGCTCCTGGAGCTGGAGGCGCTCCGCCATCGGCGCTGCCTCGGCCGCCAGCAGGGCCAGCTCCACCCGCCGCAGCTCGGCTTCGGCCTCCTCCACCAACCGGGGCTTGGAGGTGGCCTCCATCTTCAACTGGGCGGCGGCCTCATCGATCAGGTCGATGGCCGAATCGGGCAGGCAGCGGTCGCTGATGTAGCGGTCGGCCAGCTGGGTGGCGGCCACCACCGCCCCATCGGTGATCGTGACGCCATGGTGGAGCTCGTAGCGCTCCTTGAGGCCGCGCAAGATCTGGGTGCTCTCCTCCCGGCCCGGCTCCTTGATCAGCACCTGCTGAAAGCGGCGGTTCAGGGCCGGATCCTTCTCCACGGTGCGGCGATAGTCCTCCGCGGTGGTGGCGCCGATGCAGCGCAGATCGCCCCGGGCCAGCACCGGCTTGAGGATGCTGCCCGCGTCGGCGCTGGAGCGGTCGCTGCTGACGACCGTGTGCAACTCATCAATAAACAGGATCACGCCGGCGCCACTTTCGGTGGCCTCGCTGGCCGCCACCTCCATCAATACACTGCGCAGCCGTTCCTCAAACTGGCCGCGAAACTTGGCGCCGGCGATCAGGGCCCCCAGGTCGAGGGCGATCAGCCGCTGGCCCTTGAGCGAATCGGGCACCTCACCGGCCACGATCCGCTGGGCCAGCAATTCGGCGATCGCCGTTTTGCCGACGCCGGGCTCACCAATCAACACCGGATTGTTCTTGCCCCGGCGCGACAACACCTGGATCAGGCGACGGATTTCGGTGTCGCGGCCGATCACCGGATCAAGCTCGCCGGCGCGGGCCGCGGCGGTGAGGTCGCGGCCGTAGGCCTCGAGGGCGCCGGGTTCGTGCTCCAGGCGCAGGCCAGGCCCTTCGCCAGGTTCCGCCACCGCAGCGGGGCCTGGGGCCTGGGAGCTGGCCGATGGGCGAACCAGGGTTCCGCCGCCCAAACGACCCGCCTCAGCGGCCCCGCCCCCTTCAGGAGCATCAATCCAATCATCGGTAGGCCGGCGGCCCCGCTCCAGGGTTGACCCGGACTCCGGACGTCGACCCGACTCCATGGGCCGAGGGGGCGCAGCTGGCTGGGATGCCGCCCGCTGGGGAGTGGCCTGGGGCCCCTGCCGCTCACTGGCACCGCCGACGCTGCGCAGCTGGCGCAGCAGCAGCTCTTCGCTCAGACCCTCGGCGGCCAGCAGGGAGGCGCCGCAACGGGGCTCATCAAGCAGGGCCAGCAGCAGGTGGGGCCCATCGAGCCAGCGGGAGCCCCAGCTGGCCCGGCGCCGGTCGGCCGCTTCCAGCAGGTCCTCGAGGGCATCACCAACGAACAGCTGGGCGCCGGAGCTGCTGGGCTGGTCAGCGCAGAAGGCATCGAGCCGATCTAGCAGGCGCTCAGGCTGCAGCGGCAAGGGATCGACCCAGGCGCCGTAGCGCGGATCACTGAACAACACCTGCATCAGGTGTTCCACATCCATCTGGCCATGGCGCCAGCGTCGGGCCTGGTCCTGGCTGGCGAGCAGCAGCTCCCAGGCCGCCTCACTGAAGCGATCCGGCTCGGCGGTGAGGCTGCCCCGCCCCGGATCGGCGCCGGGGCTATCAGCGGGGTTGCCAGCGGAAGTCAGTCCTGAATTCATTGGCCCTGCGAGTGCTGAAGCCGTTGCCGTGCTGGAGCCCGTCCCTGCGCCATGGGATCAGGTTGCATGGGCGCGGGAGGCGAGCTGGATCAACTCCAGCTTGTAGCCATCGGGATCTTCCACGAAGGCGATCACCGTGCCCCCCTCACTCATCGGCCCCGGTTCGCGCACCACCTTGCCCCCCTTGCTGCGGATCGCTTCGCAGGTGCCCACGATGTCGTCGACACCGATGGCGATATGGCCGTAGGCCGTGCCCAGGTCATAGCTGCTGGTGTCCCAGTTGTGGGTGAGCTCAATCACGGCCGTGTCGGCCTCCTTGCCGTAGCCCAAAAAGGCCAGGGTGAAACGGCCGCCTGGGTAATCACGGCGGCGCAACAACGCCATGCCCATCACTTCGGTGTAAAAGCTGAGGGACCGCTCCAGATCCGTAATCCGCAGCATGGTGTGGAGCAGACGCATGGGGCTGGCCGTTAAGGGTGCTTCCATTCTGTCCAGCCGTCTGCCTGCAGGCACCGCCCCTTCAGTGCCAACCAGCACAAATGGTCAGAGGGGGGCGGCCCATAGGATCGGTTTAATCCCTTTTGGCCTGTTGTGATCGACTCCCTCGACCTCGTCATCGATTCCATCGTGGCCCGGGAAGTTCTCGATTCCCGAGGCACCCCAACCGTCGAAGCGGAGGTGATTCTCGAAGGGGGTGCCACCGGTCGGGCGATTGTGCCGAGTGGCGCCAGCACCGGAGCCCACGAGGCCCACGAGCTGCGCGATGGCGATGCCAAGCGCTATTTCGGGAAGGGAGTTCTCCAGGCCGTCAGCAATGTCGAAGAAAAGATAGCCCCGGCCCTGCTCGGCCTGAGCGCCCTCGACCAGGGCACCATCGATGCCGCCATGCGCGAGCTCGATGGCAGTGACAACAAATCGGCCCTAGGCGCCAACGCCGTGCTGGCCGTGAGCATGGCCGTGGCCCGGGCCGCCGCCAATGGGGTGGGCCTGCCGCTTTACCGCTACCTAGGCGGCCCGATGGCCACCCTGCTGCCGGTGCCGCTGATGAACGTGATCAACGGCGGCGCCCACGCCTCCAACAACCTGGACTTCCAGGAGTTCATGCTCGTGCCCCACGGCGCCAGCAGCTTCCGCGAGGCCCTGCGCATGGGCGCCGAGGTGTTCCACACTCTCAAGGGCCTGCTCTCGGCCCAGGGTCTCTCCACAGCCGTGGGTGATGAGGGTGGATTTGCGCCGGATCTGGCTGGCAACGACGCCGCCGGTGCGCTGCTGATCCAGGCGATCGAGAAGGCGGGCTACCGCCCCGGCGACCAGATCTCCCTGGCCCTCGATGTGGCCAGCACGGAGTTCTACAAGGATGGCCGCTACGCCTTCGGCGGCGGCAGCTACACCAGCGCCGAAATGGTCGACCAGCTCGCCCAGCTGGTGAGCCGCTACCCGATCGTCTCGATCGAGGACGGCCTGGCCGAAGACGACTGGGAGGGCTGGAGCTTGCTCACCGAGCGCCTCGGCAAAACCGTGCAACTGGTGGGCGACGATTTGTTTGTGACCAACAGCAGCCGCCTGCAACGGGGCATCGACCAGGGCATCGCCAACTCGATCCTGATCAAGGTCAACCAGATCGGCTCCCTCACCGAAACCCTGCAGGCGATCGACCTGGCCGGCCGGGCCGGCTACACCAGCGTGATCAGCCACCGCAGCGGTGAAACCGAGGACACCACCATCGCCGACCTGGCGGTGGCCACCCGGGCCGGCCAGATCAAAACCGGCTCGCTCAGCCGCAGCGACAGGGTCGCTAAATACAACCAGTTGCTGCGCATCGAAGACGAACTGGGCAGCCAGGCCGTTTACGCCGGCGCCGAAGACCGGGGCCCCCGCGGCAAGGGCTAAGCGCCCAGGGGATCACCCGGGTCAACCCCGGTATCGAGTGCATCAGGACCCGGCGAAAACGCCAAACTCCCAATCTTCGAAGTCTCAAGTCGCCCGATCGAGCTGAGCCGTCAGGTCGCCGGGGAATCGGGGCCAGCGGGGGCCTGGGCCCCGGGCAATTTGTCTAAGCGCAGATCGCGCTTCAGCCGGCCCTGCAACTTCAGCCAGCCCAGGCCCACCGGCAGGCCTGCCACCAGGGGGATCGCCGCTAGGGCTGGCCGGGTGCTGGCGCCAAGTAGGGCCGCCGCCACGGCCAGGGCGCCAAGCAGAAAGGATTGGCCAGTCCCCTGCTGGGCCACGGCCAGACGACGCAGCAGCCGGTCGGTTTCACCGGCTCGGATCTGCACCTGCAGGTCGCCCTGCTCAATGCGCGCCAGGCTTTCCTCGAGGCGGCGCGGAATCCCCAGGGCACGGCTGCCCACCTCGGCCGCCTGGCGACCCAGCTGGTTGATCAGGTCATTGGGGCCACTGCCGCTTGCGGTCATCAGGGGAAGCAGGTAGGGGCGGGCGATGGCAATCAGGCTAAAGCCGGGATCGAGGCTGCGGCCCACCCCCTCGAAGGTGGAGAGGGCCCGCATCACGAAGATCAGCTCCGAGGGCAGGCGAAAGGGCTGCCCATACACCAGGTCGTAGAGATCCCCCGACAACTTGGCCAGCACGTTGGAATCGAACGGGGGCGTGAGGGCATCGGTGAGCATCACCCGCACCAGCCGCCGCACCGGCCCCGGATCAATGCCCGTGGCGATCACTCCGGCCGCCTGCAACTCGCTCACCAGGCCACCGGCATCGCGGGCGGCGGCGGCGGTCACCATCCGTCCCAGGCGGCTGCGCAGCCGCTGGGAGATCTGGCCCATCATGCCGAAGTCGTAGTAAATCAGAGCTCCATCGCGGGCCACAGCCAGGTTTCCCGGGTGGGGATCGGCGTGGAAGAAGCCGAAGCGCACCAACTGCTGGAGGTAACTGGCCGCCCCCTTTTCTGCCACGGCCGCCGGGTCAATGCCGGCCTCAATCAGGGCCTGGCGGTCGGTGATTTTGATGCCGGGCACGTAATCGAGGCAAAGCACCCGCCGGCTGGTGAGCTCCCACACCACCCCCGGGATGCGGATGCCGCGGTCCTCGAGGAATTGCTGGCGGAACCGGGCCGCATGTTCGGCTTCCAGGCGGAAATCCAGCTCCCGCAGCAGCACCCGCCGGCATTCCTGGGCAATCGACACCCAGTCGCGGCCCTGGCCCCAACGGGGATGGCGCTGCAAGACGGCGGCGATCTGCTGCAACACCTCCAGGTCGAGACGGAACAGGCGCTCGAGGCCAGGCCGCTGGATCTTGAACACCACCTGGCGGCCGCTACGCAGGCTGGCGCGGTGCACCTGGGCCAGGCTGGCGGCCCCGAGGGGGCTCTCCTCCAGGTCCACCACCTCAACGCAGCGTTCGCCCAGCTCCTGCTCGAGCAACTGCTGGGCCACCGCAAACGGGAAGGCGGGCACCTGGTCCTGCAGCCGGGCTAGTTCCTCCACATAGCCGGCCGGCAACACATCCGGCCGGGCCGAGAGGAGTTGCCCGAGCTTGATAAAGGCCGATCCCAAGCCCAACAACTCACCTGTGAGCCAATGGGCCCGCCGTTGCTGGCGGGCGGCCCGGCGCTCCGGAGTGACACCGCCGCGGTAGGTCCAATCGGCGCCATCGGCCCAGAGGCCAGCCAGCAAGCGCAGCATCGACAGCCAGATGCGTAAGGAGCGCCGGACGCTGCGCAGCCCCCCCAGCAGGCGCGCCATCAGGAGCGGTCCTCAAGCTGGCGCGCCATGGCGGCCACCTGGGCCCGCAGCTGGTCGATCTGGTCCTGGGGATCGGCTAAGGGCTGGGTGGCACTGGGGCTGGGAACCCAGGAGCCAGCCTGGCTATCGGCTGACCAGGTTGGGGGCCCGGGAGTTTGCGAAGCAGCTTCTCCGTGATCGAGGCGATCGGCCTCCAGCTCCACCTCCTCAACGAACAACTGCCATTCGCGACTCAGCCGCCCGGGGGCATCCTGGGCCATCAGGGCCAGCTCGGCGGCCGCATCGGCCAGGCCGCTACCGAGGCGCACCACCAGGCGATTGAGCGCGGCCTGAATTAAGGACTGGGGCGCAGGCATGGGAGGCCGGCCAGGCAAGGCAAAAGGCTGCTGAAACTGTGGCAGATCAGGGCCGGCTGCCGGGGCTCGCAGGCGGAGCCGCTGGCAGGAAGGGGGCGCTGGGGGCTGTCGGCGCCGCAGGCAGGTCCGGTGCGCTCGGGGGCTCTTCCTGGTCGGCCCCCGGGCCAGGGGCCGGCTCCAGGGGAGCAAGGCCCCCATCCGGAAACATGGAAGCCTCCTTGGCCTCGGCCCCAGCCCTGGCGGCCTCCTCAGCCTGCAGGCGCTGCTGGTCGAGGGATTCCAGATCGGCAAGGATCGACTCGCTGCTGGAGCCGAACCGCAACCTCAGGCTCTCCAGGCTGGACCCCGGGAACGGCTGTACATCAAAATTGCGACCGAAACGCACCAGTTCGCCCACCTGCAGGTTGAACAGGCGCTGGCTCACCCCGTAGCCCAGGCCAAAGCAGACGCCCACTACAAGCGGCCCCATCCAGGGGCGAGGGCGCCGCTGGGGCGCTGGTGCGGCCTTAGCCATCCCTTCCCTAGCGATCGGTCCGGGCATCCTGCCAGGGGTATGGGGTCTTGGGTTGCCCAGCCCTGGGGCGGCCGGCCCCCCACAAGCCGTTAAACGGCCCCAATCCACCGGTTGGACCCTGGCAAAGCAGCCTGGATCAAGGCACTGCCCCAAGCAGAAAGTAACAGCACAGAAGCCAGCTTAAAGGGCCGTCATTAAGGCCTTGAAGCCATTTCTTAAGTCGTGTAATCGGCGTTAATACGAATATATTGATCCGAGAGATCACAGCCCCAGGCGCGGCCCTGGCCAGGGCCGGTGCCGACGCCCAGGCGAATCAGCACGGTGTCATCCTGCAGATAGGCGGCGGCGGCCCGATCCCGGATGTAGCCGGAGGCGGCAAGACGATCGAAGGGCAAGGGTTGGCCGGCGGCCATCAGTTGGTGGTCCCCCAGCCAGAGGGCCACGGCGCCGGGATCGAAAACCACCCCTGAGCGGCCGGCAGCCGCCAGGATCCGGCCCCAATTGGGGTCGCGGCCATGGATGGCGCATTTCACCAGGGACGAGCCACAGATCGTGCGGGCGATGGCACGGGAATCGGCATCCGTGGCAGCACCCTCGACCTGCACCTCGATCAGGCAGGTGGCGCCTTCGCCGTCGCGGGCGATCGCCCGGCCCAGCCAACTCGCCACCTGGGTGAGGCCGGCCTCAAGGGAGTCAAAATGCTCGGGGTTTAGGGGCTCTCCGGCTGCAAAGGCCAGGAAACAATCGTTGGTGCTGGTGTCTCCGTCCACCGTGATCGCATTGAAAGAGCGATCAACCGCCCGCTTCACCATCGCCTGCCAAACCGCGGCGGGCACCCCCGCATCGCAGCTGAGCATGGCCAGCATCGTCGCCATGGCGGGGTGGATCATGCCCGATCCCTTGGCCATGCCGCCGATGCGCACCACCTGCCCGCCCAGGTTGGCCTCAAGAGCGAGTTGTTTGTCGACCAGATCGGTGGTGAGGATCGCCCGGGCTGCGCCATCGCCCCCCTTGGGGCTGAGGGCGGCCACCAGGGGATCGAGCCCCGCCAGCAGGATCTCCATCGGGATCGGCACGCCAATCACGCCGGTGGAGCAGATCAGCACCTCGTCGTCATCAAGCCCTAATCGCTGGGCCAGGGAGCCCGTGGCCCGCAGGCTGTCGACCAGGCCGCGGTCGCCCGTACAGGCATTGGCCTGGCCGGAATTAGTCAGCACGGCCCGGGCCCGGCCGCCAGTCGCGGCCAACCGGTCGGCGCAGAGGTCAACGCAGGCCGCCCGCACGACACTGGTGGTGAAGGTGCCGGCGCACACCGCCCCTGGTGGGGCCACCACTAGGGAAAGATCGGCTTTGCCCGAGGCCTTCAAGCCGGCCGTGATCCCGGCGGCCAGGAAACCTTTGGGGGCAGTGACGCCGCCGGGGGTGGGGTGCCAGGGATGGGTCAAGAGGCGCCTCTGCTGCGACCCTGAGCATCGGACAGACCCGCCTCCACCGGCACCCGCCCATGGCTGACTTACCGCGCTGGCCAGGCCCCCAACGGCGCATCGGCCTCACCGGCGGCATCGCCACCGGCAAAAGCAGCGCCGGCCACTGGCTGGCCACCGTGGCGGGACTCCCCGTGCTGGATGCCGATCTCTACGCCCGTGAAGCCCTGGCACCCGGCTCGCCTGGGGCCAAGGCCGTGCTGGAGCGCTACGGCGCGGCAATGGGAGATCCGTCTAGAGCCGGCGAAGCCGCGATGGTGCTCGATCGCTCCGCCCTCGGGCGCATCGTCTTCAACGACCCAGCCGAGCGCCTCTGGCTGGAGCAGCTGGTCCATCCCCTAGTGCGCGCCCGCATCGACCTGCAGCTGGCCGCCCGGACGGATGCGCCGGTGGTGGTGCTGATGGTGCCCCTGTTGTTTGAGGCGAGGCTCACGGGGCTTTGCAGCGAGGTCTGGCTGGTGGACTGCGATGAAGACCAGCAGCTCCAACGGCTGATCGCCCGCGATCACTGCAGCAAAGCCGAAGCGCGGGCCCGCATCGCCGCCCAATGGCCCTTGGTACGGAAGCGGCCCCTGGCCGATGCCCTGGTCAGCAACCGGGGCGAAGCGGGGCAATGGGTTGAAACCCTTCAAGACCTACTGGACAACGGCAGCCCAGGAGCGCTTCGGCCAACGAGGAACGCCCAGTCCTGAGCTCCAGATCAATCAGCCCTCCGCTGCAGGTTGAGGGCCCAGACCCGTTCAACCTTCAGCGCCAGAGTGGTCGACTTCAACCCTTGAGCTTCTCAATCAAAATCTGGTTGGCCAGCTTGGGATCCGCCTTGCCACCCGTTTGCTTCATCAGCTGGCCCACAAAGAAGCCCTGCAATTTAGTTTTTCCGCCCCGGAAGGCTTCCACCTCGGCGGGATGGGCCGCGAGCAGCTTGTCCACGATCGTTGTAATCGTGGCCGGATCGCTGATCATGCCTAGGCCCTGGGCCTCAACGATCGCCTTGGGAGAGCCGCCCTGGGCCAACAACTCGGGCAACAGGTCTTTAGCGATTTTGCCGCTGATCACGCCCCCATCGATCAGTTGCACCAACTCAGCAAGTTGCTCGGGCTGCAGCGGCAATTCCGCGATTGAAAGCCGATTGGCGTTCACATGGGCCGCAATGTCACCCGTCACCCAATTGGACACGGTCTTTGCATCGGCGCCGGCTGCTACGGCCGCCTCAAAGTATTCAGCCATGGCCCGCTCATCGGTCAGCACCCGGGCGTCATAGATGGAGAGCCCCAGTTGCTCGGCGTAGCGATGGCGTTTGGCGGCGGGCAGCTCCGGCAATTCGGAGCGCCAACCCTCGCGCTGCTCGGCTCCCACTTCGATTGGCCCCAAATCCGGATCGGGGAAGTAGCGGTAATCGCTGGCCCCTTCCTTGCTGCGCATGCTCTTGGTGAGCTGCTTGCCCTCATCCCAGAGCCGGGTTTCCTGCACCACCGGCTCGCCAGCCTCATAGGCCTTGATCTGGCGATGAATCTCGTAATCGCAGGCCTTCTGAATTGCCGAAAAGGAGTTCATGTTCTTAATTTCCACCTTCGTACCGAAGGTGGCATCAGGACCACGACGCACCGAAATATTGACGTCACAGCGCAGGGAGCCTTCCTGCATGTTGCCATCACTCACGCCTAAATAACGCATGATCCGGCGAATTTCGGAGGCATATTCGGCCGCCTCCCGACCCGTGCGCAGATCGGGCTTGCTAACGATCTCAGCGAGGGCGACACCAGCGCGGTTGTAATCCACTAGGGAATGGGTGCTGCCGGCCAGGCGATCGCTGCCGGCATGCACCAGCTTTCCGGCGTCTTCCTCCATATGCAGCCGCTCAATGCCAATGGTTTTGAGGTAGGTGTCTTTACCTTTCTCGGCTACTTCAACCTCAATCCAACCGTTCTCTGCGATCGGCTCATCGAATTGAGAGATCTGGTAGTTCTTAGGAAGATCGGGGTAAAAATACTGCTTACGATCAAACTTACTATGTTCAGCAATATGCAGATTGAGGGCTAGCGCCGCCTTAACCGCATACTCCAACACCTTCCGATTCAACACCGGCAGGGTGCCGGGCAGCCCGCAAACAACCGGATCGATGTGGGTATTGGGATCATCGCCGAAGGCCGTGGAGGCCGACGTGAAAATCTTGCTGTTCGTGCCCAGCTGCACGTGGGTCTCAAGGCCGATCACGGCTTCCCAAGGAAGCAGCTCACCGCTGCTGGGGGTCGTTTTAACTGCTGCGCTGGTCGAGGCCATAACCCTGCTCTCCCTGGTCCTGTGCGTACAGCGATCCTATGGGTCCCTCCCACCGTTCCCAAGCCTTGGCCAAACCAGGGCCGGCCCAACGGTACGGCCCCCATTGGATAGGTTGACCCCATGGCCACCTCCACCGAACCAATCCTGATCCTGGGTGGCGGCCTGATGGGTTTAGCCGTCGCCCACCAACTGGCGCGCCGGGGTCAAGCCGTGCTCGTGCTGAGCCGACGCCGCAACGAGGCCGCCGGTTTTGTGGCCGCCGGCATGCTCGCCCCCCATGCGGAGGGACTCTCAGGCGCCCTCCTGCAACTGGGCCAAGCCAGCTTGGCCCTGGTCCCAGCCTGGGTAACCCAAATCGAAACAGACAGCGGCCTGAGCTGTGGGCTGAGAAACTGCGGCATCGTCGTCCCCTTCCGAACCCCGGAGGAACGGGACAGCTACCCGACGGCGTCCTGGGGCACAAGCCTGGATCGCCAGGGCCTACAAGGCGAAGTGCCAGGCATAGCCGCTACTTGGCAGGCAGGACTGCTGTTCACCCAGGACGGCCAGATTGACAACCGTCGCCAACTGATGCGGGCCCTAGAGCGGGCCTGCACACGCCTGGGCGTGCAGTTCCAGGAAGGCAGCGAGGTGCAGAAACTGATCAAGGGCCCAAGCGGCAAACTCCAAGGCGTGCGCCTGGTCACCGCAGAAGGCGACGCCCTCAGCCTGACCTGCTGCCAAGCCGTACTTGCGGGCGGAGCCTGGAGTGGCCAGCTGCTGCCCGAGTTGCCGGTCTTCCCTGTCAAGGGCCAGATGCTCTCCCTCCAAGCCCCCAAAGGGGCCCTGGAACGGGTGGTATTCGGACCCGGCACCTACCTGGTGCCACGGGAAGACGGGCTGCTGGTCGTGGGGGCCACAAGCGAACCGGAAGCGGGCTTTGGGGAAGGCCTGACCCCAAACGGGCAACGAAGCCTGCAAGAAGGCATCGGCTCCCTACTGCCGGCCGCCAGTCAGTGGCCACCGATGGAACGCTGGTGGGGCTTCCGGCCCTGCACCCCCGATGGGGGACCTCTGCTTGGAAGTAGTGCCATCCCAGGGCTATGGCTGGCCACAGGCCACCACCGCAACGGAGTTCTGCTAGCCGCAATCACAGCAGAGCTGCTCTGCCAACAAATCAATCCAGGGTCAGCGGAAAATCCGGAATCAAGCGAAGCAGCGCTAAGACTGCTGAACCAGTTCCGTTGGAGCCGATTCCAGCAGGCCTGATCCGTTAGGGCGATTCAGGCGCAGTCAAAGGCCCCGACCAAAACTCAGGCCTCAACGCGCCAGGCCTGGTCTGCAGGCGACCAATCGCCCAGCTCGGAAGGCTGGAACCACAAACCAATCTCGAAGGCGGCAGTCTCGGGAGCATCGGAACCGTGGATCACGTTGCGGCCGATGTTGACGGCCAAATCACCACGAATCGTGCCGGGCTCCGCCTCTAGGGGTTTGGTGGCACCAATCAGCTTGCGGGCACTGGCGATCACGCCATCGCCTTCCCAAACCATGGCCACCACTGGACCACTGGTGATGAAATCCACCAAACCCGCGAAAAAGGGACGCTCGCTGTGGACCCCGTAGTGGCTTTCAGCCAAGGCCCGGCTAGGTGTGAGCTGCTTCAGGCCAACGAGCTTGAAACCCTTACGTTCAAAACGCCCCAAGATCTCGCCCACAAGGCCCCTTTGCACGCCATCGGGCTTGATGGCAATAAAGCTGCGTTCAACGGCCATGGAAGCGGCAAGAAGGTGAATCCATCGTCAGGGGCCGCCCTGCCCCTTGGCAAGCAAGAAAGCGACTCAGATAACTAGGGGGCTCCAATCGGCCTTGAAATCGGCATGAAGGCCGGGGAAAACGGCGTTGATGCGTGGGAAGCCAGCCCGCCTCCCTAGAGTCCAGCCCATCGAGGAACAAGCCAATGGCCCTGCCAACTGCAATTCCGTCGCCTTCCAACCCAACGGTCGAAGGGAGGAGCTGGTCAGGGGCAGCCAGCGCTGCCCTCTATGGCGTCAACAAATGGGGCGAACCCTATTTCTCAGTGAACGAGTTAGGCCACATAGAAGTCAAGCCAAAGGGCGAACGGGGTCCTACCATAGACCTAGTGGAGCTAGTCGAAGGATTGCAAGGGCGCAATCTCTCATTGCCCTTACTCATTCGATTCGACAATATTCTTGAAGACCGCCTAGACCATCTCCACCAGGCGTTTGCTCAAGCCATAAAGGCCTATGACTATCCGGGCCATTATCAGGGCGTGTTTCCGGTTAAATGCAATCAGCAGCGCCATGTCGTCGAGCAACTTATCGAAAGTGGGCGCCGCTGGAACTTTGGCCTTGAAGCCGGCAGCAAAGCAGAATTGCTGATTGCCCTTTCCCTACTGAACGACCCAAAAGCCCTGCTGATCTGCAACGGCTACAAGGACAAACGCTACATAGAAACAGCCATCCTGGCAAGGCGGCTGGGGAGACAACCTGTGGTTGTGATTGAGCAGCCTGATGAGGTGGAACGCATCATTTCAGCAAGCAAGGAACTAGGAGCAGCCCCCTTAATTGGCATTCGGGCAAAACTGTCGGCCAGGAGTACCGGCCGTTGGGGAAGCTCGGTGGGAGACAAGGCAAAGTTTGGACTCGCCGTCCCTGATATTCTCGCCACAGTTGAAGCCCTACGGAACGCCAACCTCTTAACAGAATTAAAGCTGCTGCACTTCCATGTGGGCAGCCAAATAAACGACATCGCCGTACTCAAAGATGCACTTCAAGAAGCGGGCCAAATCTATGCCGCACTTTGCAAATTAGGAGCCCCGATGGGCTACCTCGATGTCGGCGGCGGTCTCGGAGTCGACTACGACGGCAGCCGCACAGCAACCGCAGCCTCAAAGAACTACTCACTACAAAACTACGCCAATGACGTCGTTGCCACCGTGCGGGAGAGCTGTGAACCCTGGGGCATCACCGTGCCAACGCTCGTTAGTGAGAGTGGACGGGCCATTGCCAGTCATTTCAGCGTGCTTGTCTTTGATATTTTGGGAACGGGAACCGTGCCTAGGGGCATTCCAAACCCTACGGACTCAGAACCGTTAACGGTTAGAAATTTACGCTTTACCCTTGAAAGCCTAATTGAACATGAGAGCAAACCAGAGCAACCAGCAGGCGAACCTAGCAAGGATCAACGCAAACTCGAAAAACTGCAGGAAGCCTGGAATGACGCCATCAAATTCAAGGAGGATGCCCTAGCTGCGTTCCGCCTGGGCTACCTAAGCCTCACCGATAGGGCTGTGGCCGAACAACTCACTTGGGCGTGCGCGGATCGCATCGCAAGACAATTGCCCCAAACTGGGGTTCCCGAAGAGTTGAAAGCCCTACGATCAGCCCTAGCCAAGACCTATTACGCCAACCTTTCCATTTTTCGATCCGCTCCAGACACCTGGGCGATCGATCAACTCTTCCCGGTAATGCCGATCCATCGACTGAATGAACGTCCAAACGAACTCGGCAGCTTCGCAGATCTTACCTGTGATTCCGACGGTAAGTTGGAACGATTTGTTAATAGTGGTAAAATAAAGACACTGCTAGAATTGCATGAATTCACGCCAGGTCAACCCTATTGGATAGGTATGTTTCTTGCCGGCGCCTATCAGGAGGTCATGGGAAACCTACACAACTTATTTGGCAGTACAAACGCAGTCAACATAAGAATCAATGAAAACGGAGAATACCAGCTTGACCATGTTGTCAAAGGAGACACCAATGCCCAAGTTCTCGAAGCCATGGAACATAATCCCAGTGAACTACTGGAACGGCTTCGCGTAGCCAGCGAAACGGCTATTCAGAGCGGACAGCTGAATATTCAAGACGCCAGCAGGCTGATGGATCACCTGGAAAGCAGCCTAAGGCAAACAACGTATCTCACCAATAAGCCATGATCGGAAGCGCAACCAAGTCAACTACACAATTAATTATGGAGTGGCCTTGGCGCGAAAATCATCGCAACACCCGCCAACAGTTGCAGTAAGAAGATCTGCTCAAGTCCATGGGCGCCCATACCCATAAAGGTCAAGGTAAATGCGGGGTTGAAAATGCCAACTGAATCAGCAAAGCCAAGGAACAACAAGGAAGTGAGTCCAGAACCAACCACAAAACCGGACAAGGGCCTAGCTTCCGGACAAATCCGTCCCTCATCACTCCAGGCATGGATCAACCACAAAAATACCAAACTCATCAAGATTTCGACAAGTGTTGCCCTAGAGGTGAAGGGGCCAGACGGCGCAGTAAAGGGACGGACGTGAAAGCCAAACCAGATGCCTACGAGCTGGGCAGATACATACCCCAAAAAGCCAACAAGATTGGACCAAAAAGAAGATGGATTGGCCAAAGTATTCTGGCCAAAGAACATCAAGCTGACGGAAGGATTAAGGTGGGCCCCGCTAGTTCTGCCAAAGAGATGAATCAGAAATACCAGAGCCAACCCAATCGAAAGAAAGGTAGTAAAATCGGGGACATCACGCAAAGCGAATGAGGTAACAACTGCATAGGCGAGAAAAAAGCTGCCGATCAGCTCCAGTCCCATCCGCTCTGGCAGACTGCGCATGGATCAAATTTCAGACAGGGCTCACACTATAGGCTCCCGTTATTACGTCTGCAAAAAACCGATAAGGACCTGTGTGGATAGCCGTAAAGCTTAAGGCAGGAGGATTCCCATGGGAGGTCAACTGGCCAAATCGCTTGAGCGAGCTCACAGTCACATCTCCAGGGTTTGGCTGGGAGCCGATAAAATCGGTGCCATAGCAATCAAGCTCATAATCAGCGAACACCATTTGCCAAGGAGTTCGATTGCCAAGATACTTATAGGTATAAGTTTCACCAGCCTTCAACAGCACACAACGCTGAAACCGTCCACCACCAATCAGCTCCATCAGGTTTGCAGGGGATTCCGGATCCCATGCCTTCAGGGGTTCGGGGAAATTACCCACGAGTGAAAGCTCATGTAACTCGGTAGTTGGCGTTAATGTGCCTCCACCCGAAACAACCTCTATCGCGAAGCTATCATCATTCAAGTGATAATGAAAAAGCAGGCGACTATCAACATCAAGTTCAAAATAAATATTCCATTCTTGAGGCTTACCATGCCAAGCCACACCCTTAAGAAGTTGGCCCGGCTGCTTCGGATCATAGTCAAGCCAGCAACCAAATCCCATCGTATCAAGGAAAAGCTCAGAAGCAATACCAAAATTAATACAATGCTTCCCCGCCTTAACATCAAGCTCTAACTGCAAATTCTCTGGTGAAGTAACCGGCAAAAGGGTTCTACCTGCTACCGTCGGATCGAACTGATTATCAGCATGGACAGTGCCAAGAAGCTGCATTGATGACCTAATATTGAGTAATTCTGGATCAGCGCCTGCCAAGGCCTTAACCTCAATATGGGGAGATTCAGGTGTGCTATCAAGCACAAAACGAAAAATGCCGTCCTCATTGACTTTAATGGTGCAGCCGGAATGCATTGAAGAGCCATGGCTGCTACCGAAACCGGTGCCGCGAACCAAACGCCCGGTGCCATCATTCAAAGCCGAAAAGCCATAATCCTCTTGGCCATCGGCTGAAATCAAAAACTGATAGACACCATCCGCCCTAAAGTCAATTCCACCGTTAGCCCTAAGCGGTACGTCGAGGAACCATTTGCCTGGAGAAACATTAATAAAAGAACGCCCGGGCCGCCTGCACAAAAACTTGTCAAACATGGACAAGTCATCCCAGACAAAGCCATTCAATTCATACCCGTTAAATTCAACAACTGGCTGGACAGTAGCAGCCGGGTCGGAAACGATGCCCAAGGGCACGAGTTGCAACTGCATCGTTTCACTATCAAAACGAAAAAGAATTTCCGTATCCATAAGAATCTTGAAATTAATGTTGGCACAGCTTTTGCCGTCCCCATCCTCAACAAGGGTCCAAGTTAACGACGCCCCATCGACTGTCGAACATTTTAAATGACGATGCGAGTTGTGATTAATAACAAGCCGACACGAAAAGTGGCCAGTATGCTCAGGTCCCTTGGGCCCTTCTAAAAAAACACTGCGTTCCCAGGAAGAAACCCCCACACGCTTAAAATCTTGGTCGGAAATGAAAGGATTCCAACGCCAACGTCGTGCCGTTAGGTTGCCAATCATTGAGATCGACTCAATGACGCTAGAACCAACATGGTTGCTGGTAAGCAAGGGGAGTGACTGAACCACAATTCCGAGAACACTGATCGAGGTATGTTTAGCGCCTTCGTGCTGCCGTTGGCAATGATCAATACAGAAATGTAGCGAAAGGCACAAATCCCCAAACAAAGCCAAAACTTATGTTGAAAACCTCACAATAAGAATAATTACAATCAAAGCAATTGAAGAGGGGCAGTGATCAAAATAGAAAATATTAAAACTCCTTAGCAGGGGTTTCACTGGAAACCGTTGCGGTTTCGCAAAAAATGGAGTAAGTTAGTAGGGACCAACTATGATCTCTAAGCTGAATGTAAATGGAGTTTAAAAGGTTAAGAACTGGTTTGTAAAATATTAAAAAAACTTAAACCATCCCAACCATTTCAAAAATGACTTCAACAATCAACAGTTTTGCGATTTCCCCTAAAGGGCGTCCGCTTTCACCTGAAGGTGGTGCAACAAGGACATACACGGGTTCACCGCACCCATTTGGTGCGACTGTTGATGACGAAGGAGTAAATTTTGCGATATATAGCGCAAACGCAACAGCTATTCAATTGCTTCTTTTCAATAACCCAAGCGATCTAGAGCCATCGCAAGTTATCGATCTAAGCCCCATTACAAACAAAAGTTTTTATATTTGGCATGTCTATGTACAAGGATTGAAGCCAGGGACTGGTTATGCGTACCGCGTTGACGGTCCCAATGAACCTTGGAATGGCCACCGCTTCAATCCAGCCAAAGTATTGGTAGATCCTTACTCTAAAGGAAATTCGCTTGCCCTATGGGAAAGGGGAGCAGCCTGTGGCACTGAGGACAATCTCCACAAGAGCATGCGGAGTGTTGTTATTGATACTAGGGGCTATGACTGGGAAGGTGACATGCCGCTAAGGCGGCCCATGGCTGAATCAATAATTTATGAAATGCATGTGGCCGGTTTTACAAAAAGTCCGTCAAGTGGCGTGCAGCACCCAGGCACCTTCAAGGGTCTGATTGAAAAAATCCCCTATCTACAAGAAATCGGCATAACCGCAGTCGAGCTTTTGCCAGTATTTAGCTTTGATCACACAGATATCTTGCGTGTTCATGAAGGTAACCCCCTAGTAAACTATTGGGGATACAGCACGATGGGCTATTTTGCTCCCCATCAAGGCTATTGCACTGACCCAGAATCCGGCCTACATGTTCAAGAGTTCAGGGACATGGTCAAGGCCCTACACAAGGCAGGTATAGAAGTAATCCTCGATGTTGTATTTAACCACACCGACGAGGGCAATCACCAAGGACCAATGTTCTCGTTCAAGGGATTGGATAATAGCACCTATTATTACTTGACTGGTAAGGATGGATCAAAGGAGTTTTACTACGATTATACAGGCTGTGGCAACACCTTTAATTGTAATCACCCAATCGGAGAAAAATTAATTCTAGATTGCTTACGATTCTGGGTTCAAGAGATGCACGTGGACGGCTTCCGCTTTGATGAAGGGTCTGTGCTAACTCGTGGTGAAGATGGGACACCCTTAGAACATCCGCCCGTAATTTGGTCGATTGAACTTGACGATGTGCTTGGATCCAGTAAGGTAATCGCAGAAGCCTGGGATGCGGCAGGTCTGTACCAAATTGGCTACTTCCCCGGAGCACGCTGGGCAGAATGGAACGGTAAATACCGTGATTCAATTCGGCAATTTGTGAAAGGTGACCCTGGCGTAATCCAGCAAGTTGCAACAAGACTTACTGGTAGCGCAGACCTATACCAATGGCGCCACCACGAGCCAGTAAATAGCGTTAATTTCATAACTGCCCATGATGGCTTTACACTCTACGACCTGTGCGCATACAATGAAAAGCACAACTGGGCAAATGGTGAAGGCAACAATGATGGAGTGAACGACAACATTAGCTGGAACTGTGGAGCAGAGGGCGATACCGACAACGAATCGATTGAGGCTCTAAGGAGGAAACAGGTCAAGAACCTGGGAGTTCTTCTAATGTGCTCCCTAGGAGTGCCCATGATCGTCGGAGGTGATGAACACGCCCGTTCTCAAAAAGGGAACAACAACACGTATTGCCAAGACAATGCCCTTAACTGGTATGACTGGGATGCTATTCAAACACCAGAATCAAAAGAGATGATTCGATTTTGGTCAATGCTCAACAAAAAACGCAGCAACTTCATAAACCACTTCAAAGGCAAATATTTTACAGATAAAGTAAGCCGATTTGGTGTTCCTGAGATTTCATGGCATGGCACCCAACTCAACCAACCCAATTGGGATGATCCAGGCGCCCGCTGCCTAGCGATGACCTTCGGGGATACCGCAGAAGACACAGATGGACTCGATAATATCCATGTCATGATGAACATGTATTGGGAACCTCTAAAATTTGATATCCCTCATTATGAAGGATTAAGCTGGCGTCGGACCATTGATACATCTCTTCAATCACCCAATGACATTACAATTCCAGAAGAAGCGCCAATGATCAACGATTCAGGATATATCGTTAATGACCGCAGCATCGTGGTGCTAACAACTCGGGCATCGATCCAAGGAGGTTCAGCATGAAACTATGACATGATGCAAGCGTCATGCGAGACGCCGGAAAATAGCGTAATTCAAGATCAAAGCAAAGACACCATCCATTTAACAAAACAATGACTGGCACCCTAGACTTCAGCTTCTCCGACCTAATCGCAGGCTACATTCGCAAAGTAGATTTTCCCGAAGTATTCGATTCTCAGGGTTTTATTGAGCTAGAAACCTCAGATGGTCGCACGTTTACAGTTAAGATTACTTATGCTTGTTACGCTGAACTAGTTAGAAACCTGGGAGAGGGATTCCAAGTTGCCCCAGGATTAAAAGAGACTCTAAACGTCGGCAGATTTATTCACGCCTATGGTATCTTCTATCCAGAAGCAGATAGGCTGAAATTTGAAGCTAAGCACATTCTGCTGTTTGGCAGAGATGCAGATAAACTTCGCTTTGAAGAGCAAGATTGGTGGGTTCGTCAAATTCAACAGCTACTGAATTTCTACTTAGAAAAGCAGTTCAAAGTACAAGAAGGTAAAGCCATTGATTTCCGCAACTTCAGAACAGATCTGAGTTCGGAAGGTGACAAGCAAGACGGTGTGCAAAACCTAGACACCGTTTCGCGTCTAATCTATGGCTTCGCCACCGCCTATATGATGACAGGCGACGAGCGAGCCTTGGAAGCCGCGACCAAAGGCACCGAGTATATGCAAAGGCATTTCCGGCACCGTGATAGCACAGAAGGGATTACCTATTGGTACAGCCAGATTGACATCCAAGGAGATGGCAGTCTGCGTAAGTACATGGGATCAACTGCCGGCGGCGACGAAGGTGGTAATGCAATCCCTTGCTACGAACAAATTTATGCGTTGGCAGGCCCAACCCAAACCTATCGTCTGACCGGTACAAAAAATATCCTTGTAGACATTCAAGACACGATTTCGTTCCTGAATCGTTATTACAAGGATCATGGCCCCTATGGCGGCTACTACTCGCACATCGATCCAGTTACATTTGATCCCAAGGCAGAATCCCTGGGTGTTAATAGGGCCAAGAAAAACTGGAACTCCGTCGGTGACCACGCACCTGCCTATCTAATCAACCTCTACCTGGCAACTGAAAAGCAAGAGTATTCCGATTTCCTGGAAAACACTTTTGACACTATTTGTGAATACTTCCCGGATTACGGCTACAGCCCATTCATGAACGAGAAGTTCTTTGATGATTGGAGCCACGATCTAACGTGGGGTATTCATCAAGCTCGCTGTGTTGTGGGGCACAACCTAAAGGTTGCTTGGAACCTTACCAGGATGCAAAGCCTCAAACCGAAAGAAAGCTATAAAACCTTTGCCCATCAAATTGCTGACGCCATTCCAGCCGCTGGTTGTGATAACCAGCGTGGTGGCTGGTACGACATGATGGAGCGGACGCGCAAAGATGGCGAAGAAACCAATCGCCTTGTTTGGCATGACCGCAAAGCATGGTGGCAGCAAGAACAAGGCATTCTTGCCTACTACATCATGGCCGGTGTCTATAACGATAATGATGATTATTTGCGTTTTGCCCGGGAAGGTTCAGGTTTCTACAATGGCTGGTTCCTAGATTATGAGCAAGGTGGCATCTACTTCAACGTACTTGCTAACGGACAACCCTACGCACTCGGAAGCGAGCGCGGCAAAGGGAGTCACTCAATGGCTGGTTACCATTCCTTTGAACTTTGCTTCTTGGCAGCGGTCTATACCAACCTCCTGGTTAACCGCCATCCCATGGACTTCTTCTTCAGCCCAGAACCTGGTGCCTGGGAAGACAATATCCTGAGGGTTACGCCTGATCTTCTACCCGCAGGTAGTGTCGAACTTAGTGAGGTGTGGATTAACGGCAAGAACTACGAAAACTTCAATCGCGAAAAGCTTTACGTAACCCTTCCCGAATCAGACACAACCCTAAAGGTACGTGTTCGCATCACCCCTGCAGGGCTAGGATTCGACACAGATTTGCTTTCCTTCGAAGGTGGAATTGCTACCTTCGCCCTGTCTGGCGAACTAATCACTTCAAGGCTGCGAGATCTGAAGGAAGAAGTTGAAAAACTTCCCAACCTTAAGGGTCTTGTCCTTGACATGACAAATCTGAAGGCCATTAGTGGCACAGGCTGGAACTATCTCCTCTTCACCAAGCAACGGGCTGGCGCTAGCTTTACAGTCAAGCTGACGAATCTGTCAGATGCTGTTAAGAAGTCATTGGTCGAGGCGGAACTTGATGAGGAGTTCACACTGGGCTGACAAGCCAACAATCAAGCTATGATGGCATCACCACGCCATCAATAGCTTGACCGCAACTTCATTCATTCAAAAGGGAGTAGATGCGGCAACGCAAGGGAACCTGACGGAAGCAGAAAACTGCTTCCGTCAGGCCTTTTTATTGTCAAAGAAAGAACACGCTAGATTCAATATTGGTGCAGCAAACTTGATCCGCTTACTGCATCAGCAAAAAAAGAATCAAGAAGTAGTAATAATAGCCGAAGAACTTGGCACGGAGCAAATGATCAAGTTGCCTCAGATCTGTATTCTAATGGCGGCAGAGTCGGCACTTAAAACCGGCGAAAACAGAGTAAGTGCAAGCCTATATAAAAACTTATACGCCCAATACCCACAAGAAAAGGGAGTCGTACTGGGCTTTAGTCAAGCAACAATGCTACTTGGGGAACTAGACAAAGCCGACAGGATACTCCGAAATTACACTCAAACAAACGGAGCAGATACAGAGATCGAAACTAATCTGGCTGTGATTGCATTGGAAAAAGGGAATTTAAGAGAAGCGGAAGAACACTACCGCAAGGCCAGCAGCTTAGCGCCCAAAACATTTGTAGTCCATTATAATTTGGGAAAATACTTGCAAATGCATGGCGACTTGGATGAGGCCATGGATGAATTAAATACCTGCTTAGAGATCGTACCAAGTGCTGTCGAAGCAATGATCGCTAAAGCAGAAACTCTAAGAAGCAAAGGGCAAGAAGAAGAATCGCAAAAGCTCTATATCAAAGCGATGAATAGAAATGCCTTGAATAAGGAACAAGTGATCGCCATTGTTAAACCTATCCTCGCCAATGCCATTGAAAAAGCCGACATAGAAACATGTAGGCAGTATCTGGTTAATATTTCAGATAAAATCCGGTCTGATTTTCGCTTAAAGACGATCATCTATGACCTACCAGAAGACCTTCAAAATGAATTTGGCGGTGGAGCTGACTTGTATGATCCAAGAAAACTAGTATTGACCAAAAATTTCATAAATGATAGGGGGTATTTGGAAAGAATCAAAGAAGAAGTACTATCTCAGAAAAGCCTGATAAAAGATCGACCAGATAAACCAACTAGAGGTGGAAAACAAAGCCACGAAATCATGGAAACAAGTACCAATGAATTGAAAAATCTAGGACGAGATCTTGAGAGCGAATTAACTAACTACGCAAACAATATGCCAGCTTCAATCAGACCCCCAGCCAATTCCAAATTCAGAATTAGTGGTTGGGCTGTCAGTTTAGAATCAGGCGGACATCAACTACGCCATAGCCATCCGGAAGCGGTTGCGAGTGGAGTTATCTATTTATCAATACCTGCGGATATGAATTTGAGTGATGATAACAAACAAGGTTCTCTCTATTTTTCAAGCGGAGCGGGAAAGGCAGAAGGGCAATCAATGCATGTAATGGCGACCACGGGCAAACTAGTTATGTTTCCATCCTACATGCCACATGAAACAATTCCCTTTAGGTCAACACAAGAAAGGGTTTGCCTTGCTGTCAACCTGATCAAAGTCAAATGAAGATTGTGCTCATCATGTAAAGGGGATCAACAAGCAAGTTTGGGCAAAAGTACAAACTAGATGGCATTAATTAATAGGAGGTCGCTGGCGGCGCTAAAAGACCAAGGGAGTGGTCAAAGCCAGGTAGGTACCTAGCTCAGGGAAGGGGTCACGGAATCATCATCGGATCAAGAAAAAAGGACATCCAGGCCAAAATCAGGTATGATGAGCGGATGGTGCGCGGGCCTGCTGCGCATTAAAAGTCACTCTTAATTTCCTATCCATGGCCAAAAAGATCCTGACTGTTATTTCGGAATGGGGCTATTGGGGCGAAGAATTTGTCGGACCTTACGATGTATTAGTCAAGGCTGGCTATGAGCTAGAATTCATGACTGCTTACGGTCGCAAGCCGCCTGCCTTACCTCCGAGTATGGAGGAAGGTTACATGGACCCACCACTGAACAAATCAGTAACCGATGCCCACTTCGCTAAGAGAACAACAGAAGTCAATAGTTCAGATCTACTTGCAAATCCAATCAACCTGGCAGATCAGTTGCCACTGATGCCTTATTTTAATGGGCCAAGTTTTGGCCTTGAATTGGCTAAATACAATGATCTAAAAGAAGAGTTCTGGAAAAAATTTGTTGATCCCTACGAAGCCCTTCTGCTTCCCGGTGGCAGCGGCCCGATGGCAGATATGGTTAACAACGAACGCCTTCACACCCTGATTCTTGGCTTCTTAAACAGGGGCAAGCTGATCGCTGCTGAATGCTACTGCGTCACCTGCTTGGCATTCGCCCGTGATTGGACTGATCGCAAGAGCATCATTGATGGCAAACATGTTACGGGTCACGCACGTGAATATGACTATAAAGAAAATACAGGATTCGCCCAAATGTATGATTTTAATGGCGATCCGATGAACACAACAGCCAATTTTGGCCCTCCCTTCTATCCGCTAGAGTATATTTTACGTGACGCCGTGGGACCTAATGGTCAATACCATGGCGGTGTTGGACACACCATTTCAACAATCCTTGACTATCCGTTCTTAACGGGAAGGTCAACCCAAGATTCAACCCTTGTGGGTGAGCTGATCATCAAGGTTCTCGAAGAGGGCCTCACTCGGTACGGCTGGTAATACCAAAGATGATCGCCAAAACAAATTTTAAAATTGTGAGGATTCCATGAGAGGCCACGAAGCAATCATTCGCCAATTTTTGGCAAATGGTATTGATCACATGTTTGGCAATCCAGGTACAGTTGAACAGGGATTTCTAGACGCTTTGGCAGATGTGCCAGAAATGAAATATATTCTTACTCTTCAAGAATCTATTGCTGTTCTATGTGCTGATGGCTATGCCAGAAGCACACTTAAGCCCGCCCTTGTGCAGATTCATTCATCGCCAGGTCTTGGCAATGCAATCGGTAACCTGTATCAGGCCAAAAAGGGGAATGCTCCTCTTGTAGTGATTGGCGGAGATGCTGGGATTAAATATCAAGCAATGGATGCCCAAATGGCAGCTGACCTGGTCGCAATGGCCGAGCCAGTGACCAAATGGTCTGCCATGGTTCAACATCCATCCAGCCTGCTTAGGATGGTTAGAAGGGCCATTAAGGTTGCAAGTACTCCCCCATGTGGGCCAGTTTACTTGTGCTTGCCTGAAGACATGCTTGATGCCGAAATAACAGAGGAAATTTATCCTGCTCATATTCCAAGCTATGACATTCACCCAACCCAAGACAATCTATCTGAATGTGCCGAGCTTATAAAAGCGGCGAACAATCCCATCATCTTAGTTGGTGATGGTATTGCTTGGTCTAATGGGCTTGACCCATTAGTTAAACTTGCAGAAAAAATAGGCGCAAAAGTTTACTCCGCTGATGGTGGTGAAGTCAACTTTCCTGATGATCACCTTTTGAACTATGGCAGTACTGGCCATATGTTCGGCAGCTCAAGTTTGCCGAAAATGCAAGACTGTGATCTGTGCCTTGCCTTGGGTTGTTACTTGCTGCCAGAAGTGTTTCCCCACTTAGGTGAAATCTTTAAAGCCTCTACCAAGGTGATTCATGTTGATGTCGATCCATCAAACATCGCCAAAAACCACCGTGTTGACGTGTCTTACGTTGGATCTCCTGGCACCTTCCTGAGAGAACTTTTACCAGTTCTAAATAATACATATGATGAAAACGATATCAAGGCTGCTCTATTAAGAAAAGAAAAGCTTGAAGCAGCATCACCAGTCATCAATAACAATATTGAAGAGATCTATCAAACAGTGCCAAAGTATCCGAATGAACAATATGATGACAAGACAACATACATGGCTTCCGGCTACTTCTTCAAAGTCTTATCCGAGAAACTTCCAGCCAATTCCATCCTATTTGATGAAGCCCTAACCAACTCGCCACCCCTTGGTCACCATTTGCCAGGCAAGAAAGTAGGTGATAAGTTAATGACAAGGGGCGGTTCACTAGGGACTGGTTTCCCAAGTGCAATTGGCGCTAAAACAGCCCATCCTGACCGAACTGTCATTGGGTTTTCAGGCGATGGAGGTAGCATGTACACTATACAATGCCTTTGGACTGCTGTGCGTCATGGAATTAATGCAAAGTTTGTTGTCTGCCAAAACAGGTCTTACCGGTTACTGCAAGCCAACATAACTCAGTTCTGGAAGGAACGAGGAATCACAGGCAGAGATTTCCCCACATCATTTGATTTATCCTATCCTGAAATTCACTTTGATAACATTGCTAAGAGTTTTGGCATGGATGCCGAACGTATCTGGAGCCCTGCTCAAGTACCTGATGCAATTGATAGGATGCTTGCATCCAATAAACCTTACCTGATTAATTTAGTACTAGAAGGCGAAATCAAGCCTGAACTCGTTGGAGTTCATTGCGGCCAATAACATCTAGATATTAAAGCAAAACCATTCCATCTCCCACCCTCATGATCACCCATCCCGAACTCTGGTCTTTTGCAACCACTTGGTACCGTTATCTAGACGTCCATGCGCCTTTGGAGAGCTTTCGTTCATTAGTGACTGAAGACGTTGAATTTGTCTTTCCTGAAGCAACTGTCAAAGGCTTTGAAGGCTATACAGGATGGTACAATGCAGTCGTAGGCATTTTCTTCGACGAAGTTCATACCCTTAAGACTGCAGACATTCAAATACAATCGGACAATAAAGCAACAGCCCATGTTATCGTTAATTGGCAAGCAAGTACATGGCAAGCGCCCAATGCGAGCAGCATCCGTTATAAAATGGATGCTGATCAAACCTGGGACATTGTTAAAACAGACTCAGGCCTACAGATTGCTCGATACGTAGTTAATAAAATGGACTACGAAGCTGGTTCCTGTAAGCTCTAGTCCCTCACCCAAACACCAAATCATTTTTCCAAAACCATGAAAAACATTCCTGACACCAAGCTTGGCCAATTTTACCGATCCCATATCGAGTTAATTCTTAAAAAAGATATCGATGCTCTCTTGGCGCAATATTCTCCAGATGGGCTTTTAATTTCAAGCTTCGAAAAAACTCCTAAGTACTTCCGCGGTCGCAAGGAGCTTGAAGTCCACTTCCAAGGCATTTTAGGTATTGATGGATTAGATACGGAAATTGCTTTCTGGGCAGAAACCGAAGATCCCACGACCCTTATGATCGTTGAAGCGATCACAATGAATGCCGGTGGCAGTGAAGCAAAGATGAGATTCGCTGACAGTTGGGTTCTTGACGAGAATGGTCTTATCAAGATTCACTTTGCCGGCATGACCCAGTATCCTGATGGCACAGTTGCCTAATAGAAATGCAAATAATATCCCAACTAGCACTCACCTGTAAAGATCAAGCCAAGACTGAAGCTTGGTATACTAAACATTTTGGCTTCCGACGGGCTCGAGTAGCAAAACTTCCAGACGGTAATGAGATTATCTTTATCAAGATGGCCGACTCTTCTTTTTACCTAGAGCTATTTGCTGCTGATTCAGCAAACCCCCTGCCAGCTGCTCAGAACGATGGGTACACATTCCCATCATTTAGGCATTTGGCATTTAAAGTTGAAAATGTAGATGATAAGCTAAAGGCTATAGGAGAAGATGCCATCGTCACACTTGGCCCTTTAAGTTTTGATGCTTTTATTCCCGGTTGGCGTACTGTTTGGCTAAAGGATCCTGATGACAGAATCATTGAAATCAGTCAAGGATTTACTGATGAATAAAATGACTTTCTCCTTGAAGTCATCAACATCAGTCAACGCTTTATCATTAATCCCAACTTTCACATCATGGAAACAAGCACATGACAAACGCCAAGGATGACAAGCTGCCTCAAGATACATACTACGGGAAGGCTTGGACATGGGATCCAAATGCCTCTGAAACACAAAAAAGTTTGGAAAATTTTCTAAAACTTTTAGCGAAGGATCCGATCCTCCAGCAAAGAGTTTCAGGTGCAAAATCCAAAGAAGAAGTTGTTGTAATTGGAAAAGAGTATGGCTTTGAATTTAATGTTGACACTCTCGAATCTAGAACAAAGACTCTAGATATTCTCTCTGAAGATGATTTAAATACATACTCGTGGGGACGCTGGGGTGCAGATGGCGCCCAACGCTGGGCATTGCTAAATTGGAAAAAACTCTAAATATCATTAAGACTGTTAAAAGCTTTATTCATTAAAACCATGCATTAAATGCATGGTTTTTTTTGCGTATTAGCTATCATAATACGTATAATTGAGAGTGAACTCAGACAAACAATCACACTGAAAAATATCTAGGGGTAAAAGCTCATATTAGCAACCGCAGGGTGCATCAGTATGGGACTACATTTAAAAACAAATGGAGCATAAATCAACGGAGATCATAGATTAATTTTTAGCGTTATAGGACGCTCGAGAGACAAGTGAGATGAGGGTTGCCTTGCTAACTCCTGCCAAAACGTGGCCAAAAGCCCCATGGGCAATGGTTTGAAATCGCTGACGGAGGCAGCGTATTTGAGGGATTTAAGCTAAGATGTGAGTGCACTAATTTTCTCCTAAAATGGCTGGCAAAGGAAAAGCTTTTTTTGATCGCCATATGGAATATATTGTAGCCAATGATGTAGAAGGCATGGTCAAAGATACATACACCGAAGATGCTATTCTTTTCAATGCTTTTCCGTTTTTGGAAACCCCTCCCCCCAATATCATCCAAGGTCACGCCGCCCTTATTGATGTTTTTAATCGCTACCTAGCTTATCAAGGCTCAATCAATGTAATCTCACTCTATAATTTCTTAGATAGTGACGATGCGATTTCCTTCCAGGCAACTTTTAGCACTGCAAATACAGGGACATGGGCTGCTGGTGACTGCTGGCTAATGCGTGATGAAAAGATTTATCATCATATTGGCTTTGCCCACCAACTAATCAAACCCTAATTTAGTCTTTACTGACAATAATTACAGGGCTAGCCAATAAAGGCAGCCCTTTTTTGTATCTTAAAATATTAGAGCATATAATATTAGTTCCGAAAAGCCAACTCAATGACAGATAGTCCCATAATTTATGTCGTATAAAATCTCTATTTTGAAGTGATGGCATCGACTCATGCTTTACTATCCAATGAATGGCCAAGCCGCTCTTTAGGGACATAACAAGCGGGCGCTTAGGACATGACCGTTCATTGTATAATATACTAACATTTCACCAGGATGTCGACGCTAGCTGCGGTTTATGTTTGCCACATATAATTAAGGAACAACAAAAAGGATCGTAAAAAAGATAATAGATTACTCGCTAAATAAAGACAACCTAGAAGTCATCGCATCGGTCTTCGCCTAAGCCCTATCCTTAATTACAAGCCTAAAGCATATCTCTTCGCTTAATATCTGCAGACATTTCCAAAAACCCGGTTAAACCAAAAAGCATTGTTTATTCTAGTATGGCATTTACTGCACAGTCTGCCTTAAAGCTGAATAATCATGAAGGCAAATTAGTCTGACGGGAATATTATCTCCACGCTCATGACGTACTAGTAATAATGCCTGTGGGACAGGCTGTAGGCGATTCACACGCCATAGGAAGTTGCCATCAACAACAGACGGGCTATATAGAAGCACATTAAACACCCTTACGACCGGGCTAGAAACCTTTTCATGGAATCAAACAGCAACATCGTCAAATATTTACAAGAATCTCCTATGAATAACAATATCACGTTTAAAAAACACTATACATGGCTCGACGGCAATTATAAACACTAGTTGCTATTAGCTTAACGCGCTAACTATCCTGACGACATTAAGACCATAAGTGCGGCATATTAGCGCGTAAAGATTTTAAAGCCAAAGAGCTTTAGTCAATGGAAATAATGGCTAGTAGTTGACGGAAGTCCATTCATCTGAAAGCAATGATTCATTGATTGCTTCGACAACGTTATGGACGTTAAGTCCATCAAGAAAAGATGGCTCCATGGTGGAAGAATTGTTAATACCAGTTATCCACCTCTTAAGTAAGATGCTGATTGGCAGAATAAGCCCATTACGCTGTTCCGAATCGATTTTACTAAAAGGAACTTCAGATGTTACCTGCCGACCATCAACATCCAGTGCCTCAAGAGTGAAATCTCGCATAGCATCTTTGGCATTATTACTGACAAGATGAATTCTGCCCGAGTCACCGTAGATTTCTATCGCCTGAGGTGGGCCACCAAACGTGACGCAGCTGACCGCAATAGAACCGATCGCCCCGTTTTTGAACCGAAGGTTAATGAATGCTGTCTCAGGAGAATCACAGACCTTAACAGCGCTTGATTGAGTGTCGAATCGCTCAGGAATAACCGTACTTGCCATGGCTTGCACGGATTCAATAGGACCAAACAACCAGTGGCAGAGATCAATATGATGGGTAGCAATTGCTCCTACAATGCCGCCACCTTCACCCATAGAATTATACCAGCCCCAGGGAACAGCCGGGTCCATGCGATTGCCGCTCATCCAGCGTATATGTATACTTCTTGGCTCACCAATCCAGGCTGTTTCTAAAAGTTGTTTGGCTTCTTGAAACAAGGGGTGGGCTCGATATTCAAAATCGACGCCACAAATGGAGTTCTTTGCGAGAGCTTTTTCAAGATTATTGTGAATATCACTTAAATTGAGCCCCAAAGGTTTCTCGAGGAATACATGGAGATTCGCGTCCAAACATTTTGACATTAAATCCATCCTAGGGCTAGGAGGAGTAGCAAGCCAGACACCATCAAGTTCTGAACTATTTACAAAAGCGTCAAAATCCGTAAATCCTTCAATGCCGAGGCTGGCTGACAACTCATCAACTTTTACTTTACTCCGCCCCCAAACCGATACAAGTTGAATTTCGGGGACCAAGCTTATAGCCGGCACACCGAGGCTACTTCCTATACCCATTCCTGCAATGCCGAGTTTAAATTTCTTGTCTTGCGTGTACATCTGGCAAAAGTTTAGGCTATCAATAGTGTAGCCGGTTCAGCGATCAGATTGATCAGCTAGGGAAATCCTTTCCTTTCGAGCGCGAGCGATCTGTAAGCAAACCGGCTGGGCTGATGATGCAAATGAGTCGGCCAGCTTTGTCCCATCAGGATTGGGATTGATAGGACTGGCGTGCTGTCCCAGGATGATGACTTGGGCAACCCTAGCCGGATGGCCCATAAACCAGACAGCCAGAGCAGACGATAGACTACCTTCCGAAGTTTGTCATTCACACGCCGTCTACTGATTTATAGACGCCAATTAACGAGACATGACATCGTGTCTAGAATCCTCTAGCAGCAATAGCAGGCCTAGGCGGACTCATCAGCCTTAGCTACCCAGTGACCGTAGGGATAAGCGGTATGTTGACTTGGATCCTTTGTCCTTCGCCGATACCGATGACGAAGACCCTAACAATTCGGCTACTACCAGGTATGTCCATTCGATGGTCTCAAGGGTGCGTTTTATCCTTAGGTTTGAGGTGATGTTATAACTATAAGAGGCTTCGTGAACCGTTGTTGTGAAATAGAATTCGGACTTCCCTCGCAGATAACTAGAAAGCCAATGGCAGAGTTCTTGGCCTTAGTCGTATGTGGGGTTCATTTCGTTGCATCCTGCGCTGCCACAAGCGGGCTCTGAATGTGCCGTGCATACGATTGGATCAAAGCTATCCCTAGAGAACGGTTAGCCCGTGGCTCCTGGAAAACAGCACGCTCCCTGCTTAAGCAGTGGTGTAGTAGCCCTCAACAATGACCCTCAAAGGCAGATGAATCGATCACTGATGCCTGACAACCGCTCTAGCACCACCTGCATAGTGAGATGAATGATTCAGCTAGGGTCTTGCGGATCCGGTACGCAGCTGATCAAGATCCGCTGCGTACCTGGTAGATGAACCATCCACCAATCGCGATTAGCGGCGCAGATGGCTACGCCATTCATCGGCTGGACGCAGTTGGAAAAGACCGAATCCGAGGGCGGGCACCATTGGCCTGGACCCAAAGTTTCGCCAAACAGACCATCGTGGCGGCTAGTAACACGGTAAAGGTCCCTGCAGCTCTGGCATCAGCCCATGATCCCAAGCACAACAAACAGCGGGAGATAACAAGCCAGAATCGGCAGCCAAATGCCCGAATGGGGCATCTACAAGTAACTTGCAGTGCCAGATAAAGCCACGATTTGATACCAAAGGAATACTTACGTGAACAAAGACAAAGCAATCCCTATGATCTCAGGCCATGCAGACACACCCAGCAGGAAGCCTATGGCGAATTTTGAATCAGGAGTGAGCTTTGATCCGTATCCAATGAAGCCTCTAGTCGAATTGCATGCTAGATTGGTGTGAGTACGCAGGTACTTGGTTGGAGGCTTAGGCAGTCATCCAATCACTCGAGAAGAACGGAGGCTTGTCTGGGTACTTTCATTCCAGACCTGCAAAGTGCTCTAGCCCAACTCCTCCCCAATGGCATCAACACCACTAAATCTTTTCAACTAATCATGAGCCCATTCATTTCCGACGTTGCTGATTTTGCAGAGTCTTACGACTACGTTGTAGTTGGAGGGGGGACTTGTGGGTGCATTGTTGCCAATAGATTAAGCGAAAATCCAAACATCTCTGTTCTCTTAATTGAAGCTGGTGGCCCCGATGATGACCCCAAGCTGTCGCAGATCAATCTCAATGCACTGTTCAGTGTATGGAAACCGGAAATGATGTGGGCTGGCCTGGCGACAGAGCCAGAGGCCGGCCTCAACATGCGATCGATGGATATTATCCAAGCCAAGTTAATGGGAGGAGGCAGCTCAAATAATGGAAGGATCTACCTAAGGGGCCACAGGAGCGATTATGATCATTGGGGCTATCTGGGTAATGAAGGTTGGGATTACGAAGGGTGCTTGCCCTATTGGAAAAAACTCGAAGATTGGGAAGGTGGTGAAAATGAATATCATGGAGCAGGTGGCCCAGTTCACGTCATAACCACACCAGATGCTACCAATGCCTCCCAAGCGTTTGTGGCTGCCGGTCCCGAGCTTGGCTTTGTCAATCCTAACGGCAATGGTGCTGCCTGGGATTTCAATGGCTACAGGCAAGAAGGTGTAGCGTCCTACACCCATTCGACAACAACCAAAGACAATAAGCGTGCAAGCACTGCCGCGATGTATATCAAGCCGGCATTGGCTCGAGATAACTTGTCTGTGCTGACAAAATCTCAGGTCACCAAAATCTTAATGCAAGACACCAATGCTACCGGCGTAGAGTTCACTTCTGACGGCAAAACCCTGCGCCAAGTTATGGCCAAAAAAGAAGTCGTTCTTTGCGCAGGAGCATTGTCTACTCCTAAATTATTGATGTTGTCTGGGATTGGCCCAGCGGAACACCTGCAAAGCAGCGGCATTAAGCCTGTTGTAGATCTCCCAGGAGTAGGGCAGAACCTGCAAGACCACTTGTTTACAATGACAGGCTGCTATGTCAATGTTGAACAACACGAGCCTTCGATCATTTGCGAGGCTTCCTTCTTTACTCGTACGCGCTCGGGCCTGCACTCGCCTGATCTCCAATACTTCTTTAGCGGCTTCTTTTCTCCAGATTTCCCGAATCCTCCTACAAGGGCTGGCTTCACCATGTCTACGGTCTTAAGCAAGCCCCAAAGCCGCGGAGAGATTTCGCTAAGGTCAAGTAATCCATTTGACCTTCCGGTCATCAAAATGAATTACCTAAGCACTGAATACGATATGCAGCAACAGCTTTACGGCTACGAACTTCGCCAGGAGTTCCTTCATACGTCTTCGCTTTCTTCCATTATTACTGAAGACGTGACACCAGGCCCGGAAGCAAAAGACAAGCAATCCCTACGTAATTATATTCGCAATACGACATTGACAGACTGGCATCCTTCATGCAGCTGCCGCATGGGATATGACAATCTAGCAGTTGTCGACCCTCAGCTTCGTGTTCATGGCACAAACAGACTGAGTATTGTTGACGCCTCGATCATGCCTGAAATTACCAACTGCAACATCAATGCGGCCTGTCTTATGATTGGCGAAAAGGGTTCAGACCTTATCAAGCTTCGCGAATCTCCCCAAGCAGCGACTACGACCCTATTCATAGATAACTCCTCTCACTAATCCCTGCCTGCAATACTGTAAGCGCGTAATGATTGGCTTTGTTGCAACTGCTGAAAGTCACCAAATCAGCAGCTGTAACTGATCAAGCCTATGCTGTCCCCCCTGCAAAGGCAGGGGGCGACCAGGCGATTGGTTTAACGGATGGGGTCAGCACTGACTTTGTCGGTGCTGACTTTTTTTGACAAGTAGGCTGATCAGTCAGCCTAGATCGAGATCAATTCCCTTACCATAGGTTGGCATCGATTGCCATGAGCACAAACCACCGCGGGAAAGTAAAGCCCCACTCATCCTGCAAACCTGAACGCCTTGAAGCAGCGGATTCATTCGACTGCTGCTAGTGGGTCTGGGGCGGCAAGACCAAACCCAAAGAAACAGCGCTGCAACAGCGCTAATAAACGACCCTACTCTATTAGGCACTGCCTAAACCAAGGCTCCGCTGCAATAAATTCCAAGTCCTAAATTTCTGGCATTGACTACAAATCATTGACAATCCAAATGCAACATTAGGCAATGTCAATCATTGGGCAACCCCATGAATAAACGAGGCACACTTCCTTTGAGGAACAATCCTTGATGTGGTCAACCCGATCAATCATCAGGGAAGGGGAAATGGGGCCTCTTGCATTCAAACAGTGGATCAGAACCGGAAACCCATCTTAAGCATAAATGCTAGGTTGCTAAAGGTTGAAGAGCCAGTAATTTGATTCGTTAATTGACCATAGGGACGGGAAGCCCACTGTATTGCTGGAGTCAATGTTATATGATCCGAAAGGGTAAACTTGTAATAGGCATCAAACGCAAGTCCACCATCCGATGGAGTTCCATTACTAGAACTAAAAATGAATTTTGGTTGACTAATCGAAAATCCCAGATCTTGCCCCTTTGCCAAAAGGCTCGGCCAAACCAATGCCGTGTACCAAGAGCCAGCCAAGTTGCGATTGTAGGCATCACCAGAAGGAAATTGCGTGATTCCTGCACCCCAATTAAAGATTGGGTAAAGCTTATTTTGAGCGGTAAAGATATAGTAGCCGCCTAGACCATAGGAGTTGGTAGCTCCTGAGAATGGCTGATTGTATAGAGGAGTTCCCATTCCCATATAAACACCTGACTGATTATAAGTCCAAACACCTGAGATATTCCAATTGTTACCAACAAATGAAAGCTGGGCTGTGCCAGAAGCTCCGGCATTGTCAGAGCCCAATCCTCCCATACCAGGATTTCCTTGTTCTCCCCTGTTCGCTAGATAAAGCCCAGTGGCGACCAAAGAAGTAGAAGAACTTAGAGGCTTTCTCCAAATAATACTAGCCCCTGGACCAATGTTAAGGTTATAGGCACCTGGCGAACCTGCATAAATTGAATTTCCGAAGAGGGGAAAATCACTAGGATAGGTACCAGGCCATGTACCTAACATGTCATCTTGCCGCAACCTTGCACCTACAATGAAAGTGAATTCACTACCTACAGGGAAGCGATAGTATAGCCGACTCATGGAGAGGACATTATCAGGCTGGTTGGGGGAAATCGGGAAAAACCAGCTGTAATAGGAGACTGGGGTAGCAGATCTGAGACCAAAAGCGCTATTGGTCAAATTACCTGCCTCTAACCGTGTTTGGAGCAAATCTTTGCCAGTAAAACTAGTTTGCAAATCCAAACGCAAATTATAATTAAAAGTTGTACCGTCTGTCGGAAACCCACCAGCTCCAAAATTATTGGGTAAATATGGGTTTAAGTTTCTGGTGCCAGAGCTAACGGCTTGAGCTCCAGCCCCTGAGTAGCTAGTCCCCCCAAAAATATAGGCCATATTGACTTTTAGTTTTGTAGTCGGTGAGAACTGCATTGCCTCAAGGTTGGTCACACGGGATCGCAACCCATCAACCCGTCCATTCAGCAAGCCCAATTCAACCTGAAATTCTTGGATTAGACGTTTCAGCTGATCAGTTGTGGTTGTGACACGATCCAAACAGGCCTTGAGTAGGGCGGCAGCTTCATATCTTGTGATCGAACGTGAGCCATCTAGGCGACCATTCTCAGATCCAGCCAAGCAACCATATCTCTCAACCAAAGATTGCAAGGCAGAATAGGCCCAGTCCGTTGGCTGTACGTCTAAAAACTGGCCAATATTGGAAACTTGATCTGAACTTACGGCAGTTTGGGAAGATGTCTGTTCAACATATGGGATTACTCTTGAACCGGTTCCTAAATCTGCCGCAAAGCTTGCGGAAGTGGAGGCTATCGCGAGCAAGGTAAGTGGAGCCGCAGCAAAAGCCTTTAAGTTAAATTCCATCATTGTGTAAGAATGCAAATTAATTGTGTCAATTTAGCATACGTGCAGAGAGTGAAAAAAACTGTGTGACAGTCGACATAGAGGCCCTGGCCCTAGCAACAGAAATCCCAGAACACTTCCAAACGAACAAGTCGTGGATGACGGGGTGGGCCAGGGGAGCTTCCGACGTCCTGATGACCGATCTACCGGTACCGTCATTGAGGTGGACACCAAACTGACCCAGGGCTGAAAACAGTGAACTCCCTTGGCAGCCTTGCTAAGAGAAAGCCCCATGAAACGCTGGCACCCCTCCCCCGCGCTGATCATTGGCAAGCAGCACACGGCTGAGCTGTTTGTGTCACAGGCTAAGACCATGGCAGCGCCTGCAAACCTAAAAGATTCACAACCTCTTACCACTCCTGGCAGCAATTTTAAGGAGACATCAATGGTAATGAGATAGACCCCCCAAGAAGCTTGATCAAAAAACACTCGGCTGTAGTGGTTGATGGACAATGCAAAGCGCAAGGAAGCCATGAATTAGCGTCAGGCCCGGCATCGCCGAAGGCGCTTACCGATACTACAGTTCTAGGCCTGGTCCATTGTGACGCAAAGTCAGATTAGTTCAGCAGGCCTGGTTCCAGGATGATCAATGGTGCGCCTTCCGTTTAGCAGGCGAAAACGGCACCAAGCCATGGTGGCCTTCGCCCGTGATCGTCAGCGAAGCTGCGAAGCGGCGTAGCTGCCCCACCCCAGTCACAGCCAACCGCAGATAACACGGTGCGATATGGGGCAATTAAAGATAAAGGTCCGGAGCAGCCATTAGGGCGTCCGGACGATGCCCCACCTGCTGCTGAACTACCGCACTCTTCAAACCATGCCGCTGTCTTTTTAACTTTCTGTGATCAGCGATTAAGGTTAGGGCCCCGTAGTGCGAAAAGATCTATGTATGGAGACGGCTCCTTGGTGGATGGGTCCTTGCCGGCGTATTTCTTTGCTGACATTGGGAGCTCACCCCATGAACACATCGGAGTCCCTATTGCCTTTCGTTGCTAGGCTTGGACCGTCAATGCCACTTAATGATGCTCGCTCCAACCACTGGACTCGATGAAGCGGCCCTTGTCAAGGGACTGACCGAAGACCCCCTATCTTTTACCAAGAATCTAAAAGACCAGCTGGGAGATTTCTTCTCTTTTAAGATTGGTAGCGCCCAGATCACCTTCGTAAATGATCCGCTCGCCATTGAGGAGATCTTTTCGGATGGCAGTAATTATAAGAAAAAACGCAATGAGGGCGAAGAGGGTCACTATCTTGGAATGATGGCTGGCATTTGTGCCATGTTCACTCCCGAGCAAGTGAATGCCTACACCAATTCGATGAGCATTGCCTCAGAGCGTGCCTTGCGGAGGCTCCAAGACTTGGCTGGGTCCGGTTCCCCTGTAGACGTTTTTCATGAAATGATGCGTCTTACCCTTGAAATCCAAATTGAGTCCTTATTCAGCCTAGATCTGAAGCTTTTTTTAGCCGACCATCCCGCCTTCGATTTGGACCAGGTCTGTCGTGATTTAATGACAGCTGATCGGGTCTATGGCTTTGACCCCGTTTATGCGGGCCTAGCCGATTACCTCCCCCCATTTACCACAACGGCAGGTTCTGACGAAGCCAAGGCATCCCTATTGGTTTTTGCCGGCAACGTAATTGAATCCTTTAACAAGAATCCCAAAGAAAATACTCTCTTAGCCTACTTAACCAACAACATGCCCCATGAGCAAGTCGCGCAAACCATCCTCGTTCTTCTTGGCGCCCACCACGAGGTCGCCGTTCCTGCGATCAGCAGGGCTCTTCAGGTCTTAGGCGAGAATACTTCGCTCAAGACCACCTTGACTGACGAGTTGAATAAAGCCCTAGGGGGCCGAGTTGCAACCCAGGCTGATCTTCCCAATCTTGCCTACACGCAGATGTTTCTCCATGAGGTGAGACGGCTCTACCCTTGCGTATGGATGGTCATGAGGTGGTCACGAGAGGAGCGGGTTCTAAACGGCTTTACAATCCCCAAGGATTCAGTCGTAATGATGAGCCAATGGGTTTCCCATCATGATCCTAGCCACTTTAGCAATCCAGAATCATTCGATCCTGCCCGTTGGTCCGATGAAAATATCAAAAAGATTCAAGGCGTGCCTTACTTTCCGTTTAGCAAGGGGATTCGCAGTTGCGCTGGTGAGCAATTTGCCGAAATTCAAGACGCCATTATTCTTGCAACAATTGCCCAATCAATCGACTTTTCCCTCTGCCCAGGCCAGAACTTAAGCCCGCTAGCTCGCCGATCTGACGCTCCTCAAGAAGGCATCCTTTGCACCCTTGCACGTCATTGAAAGCAGGGTTCAGTCCCCTGGGTTAATTTGATAGCATACAGGCGGTTTTTAAGCTAACTGATTATCAAGGGCCGCTGGAAACTCTTTCCAAGCGGCCCTTTCAATTTCTATTGACGTTGGCAAACCGAGCATTCACTTTCGGCTGTTCAAAACCCTTTTGACCCAAGACAAGTTGGATGCAAAGGTCTAAGGCGCCCAACCAGCGATGGCAACCACTGTCTCGGCAACAGGCTGCTTCCCTCGCCAGGCCTACACCCGCTGGCCCAGTAGGGCGGTGCCAAGGCCGGTATTTATGGCGGAAATCATCGGCCTAGGGAAGACGGAACAGGAGCATCTCCAAACAGGCATCACTGCACGCAAACCCACTTTGGAATCCAGGGCCCGCCGTCAAACCATGCCCGATGCCGGTTTCGAACCAGCGACATCCTGCTTGTAAGGCAGGCGCTCTACCGCTGAGCTAATCGGGCGGTTAGTCCATTCTGCCTGCACGCAGTCCCCTTGCTCGCTCCTCAGTCGCTATGGCCAGCGGATCCAATCACGATCGGGGGACCTGGTGGCTGGCGCTGCCGTTTGGCCTGCTCTGCTGGCCCTTTCTGGGTTGGATCGGCAGCGCCACGGCTGCCCTGGCGTTCCTGATCGGCGGCTTGCTGCTCTCACCGGATCTGGACACTCACTCCCTTCCCACCCAGCGGTGGGGACCGTTGCGGCTGCTGTGGTGGCCCTACCGCAAGCTGTTGCGGCATCGCTCCCTGCTTTCCCATAGCCCCTTCCTCGGAACCCTTGGACGACTGGGTTATCTCGGCAGCTTGGTGCTGGTGCTGTCAGGCTTCCTGGCCCCCTGGGGCGCCCCAACTCCCGTCGCCCTGGTCCACTGGGGCCAGCTGGTCTGGAACAAGCATCCGGTCCTGCTGCTCCTGGCCCTGATCGGTCTGGAAGCCAGCGCCTGGTTGCACCTGATCCAGGACGGCGACCCGGTTGCCAAAACGCCCCGGGTATTGCGCTTTCTCAGCCGGCGGTGTCGCCATCGGGCAGGACAAGGGCGACGGCAGCAAGCCAGGGGAACGGGCCGACGTCCTTGAGACTTCATCCGCTGCCGTTCGGCGGCGCTTGCCAGGACATGACAGGGTGGGGCCCTCTCCAGCCGACCCTTTGATGGACGCCGCGAGCCTGAACACCAGCGTCGTGCCATCGAAGGATGGGGACCCTAAGGAGGTGGGTACCCCCGAAGCAGCCCTGGCCAATTTGGTTGCGGTGGTGGCGCGGCTGCGGGATCCCGAACAGGGCTGCCCCTGGGACCTGGAGCAGACCCATGCCTCCCTGGTGCCCTACGTGCTGGAGGAGGCCCATGAGGTGGCCGATGCGATCCGCCACGGCGACGATCGCCACCTGACCGAAGAACTGGGCGACCTGCTGTTGCAGGTGGTGCTGCACGCCCAGATCGCCAGCGAAGAAGGACGCTTCGATCTGGCCACGATCTGCCACGGCCTGAGCGCCAAGTTGGTGCGGCGCCATCCCCATGTGTTCGCTGTTGCGAATGAAACGGGGAACGACCCGGCGGCCGGGCCCGGGGCCGAACCTGGCGAGGGGCCAGGCGAAAAAGTGACCGGAGCCAACCGGGGCCGGGCCGGGGACAGCGCCGCCGTGAAGCGAAACTGGGAGGCGATTAAGGCTGCTGAGCGCGCTGGGGAATCGGGTTCAGGCCAGGCGGTCGCGACTTCCGCCAGTCCCCTCAGCGACCGGCTGGTGAGCAAGGTGCGGGGCCAGCCCTCCCTGGCCGGGGCGATGACGATCTCGCGCAAGGCGGCGGCAGCGGGCTTCGAATGGGACGGAATCGAAGGGGTCTGGGAGAAAGTGGTTGAAGAGCTCGGCGAGCTCAAGGAGGCCGTGGCCAGCGGCAACCAGGCCCACGCCCAGGAGGAACTGGGCGATGTGATGTTCACCCTGGTGAATGTGGCGCGCTGGTGCGGCCTGGATCCAGAAGCCGGCCTGGCCGGCACCAACAGCCGCTTTCTGAATCGCTTTTCACGGGTGGAAGCGGCCCTTGGAGGGGATCTCCAGGGCAAAGGTATTACCGAACTGGAAGCTCTCTGGCGGCAGGCCAAGGCTGAGATCCGGGAAGAACTGGCGGCTCAGGAGGCTGCAGCCTCAAGGCGCCCAGACGCGAGCTGACACCAGACAACGGTGCTGCCAGGCGATGGGAGCAAGCCGCCACAGCCTGGAACCTACCCATTGGGCAATAAGCACATCAGCACCCTGGCTGACGTTCAAGGCGACCATGGAGCTCATCCGAAACCTAGGCCCCGGCGATCGCCGACCGGTGCAACCTAGTCTGAGGGAAATCAGCGACCCTTGTCGATGGGGAGTCCGATCAGTCGGGAGGTTTTCATTGCCAGGGCCAAGGCGAGATTCGGCGACAAATATGACTACTCAGACATTCTCTACAGAAGTTACAAGAGTCCGATAAAAATCCGGTGCAGCATCCATCCTGTCAAGCTGATTGCAATCACACCCGAGAAACATCTGGAAACCACGGGGGGCTGCAAGTACTGCCTCAAGATGTTTCGAAACCAGCACGCTAATCCTGGCTAGCAAGCCCATGATTGATCAGCCAGCATCATGCGGCTGATCGTCTGGATCTGCCGCATGATGCTTGAAGGCCATGGCTGCCTATTCTCTGTCCTAATCGATAGAGATTAGGAATTGATCAAGTTCGAGCTACCGGTGGCCCAGGGCCCGATGCAGGGCCTCCAGCAGCAATCCTTGGGCCCTCGACATGGGGTCCTGCTGCGACCACTGCGGGCCAAGCGCAGGCCTATCCCACCTGAAATGTGTCACTCGGTCAGGATTCCGGGATGAATACGCTTGCTCGTGCGCCAAGAAAGCGATCATGGCTAAAAAGTAATAGTTGCCGTTAAGGCGGTTTCCAAAACAATGTCAGAGTTGAAATGTCCGTTCAGTGGTCACGTTGGAGCGGTAACACCTGCTGGCGGCACCTCAAACCAACAGTGGTGGCCAGATCAAATTAATATTAGTCTTCTACATCAGCACCACCCAGCCTCTAATCCCCTCGGGGCAGGCTTCGACTATTCAGAAGCCTTTGCAGGACTGGACTACGCGGCCCTGAAATCCGATCTGCGGGCCCTGATGACCGATTCCCAGGAGTGGTGGCCGGCGGATTGGGGGCATTACGGAGCGCTGTTCATCCGCCTGGCCTGGCACAGCGCCGGCACTTACCGGAGCTCGGATGGTCGCGGAGGCTCCGGCCATGGCAATCAACGCTTTGCGCCCCTCAATAGCTGGCCTGACAACACCAACCTCGACAAGGCGCGACGCCTGCTCTGGCCGCTGAAGCGCCGTTATGGCAATCGGATCTCCTGGGCCGACCTGATTGTGCTGGCAGGCACGGAGGCCCTGGAGTCGATGGGTTTCGCCACGCTGGGCTTTGCCGCTGGTCGCACCGACATCTGGCAACCGGAAGAGGATGTGTTCTGGGGTCGCGAAACCAGCTGGCTTGGCGATGAACGCCACGGTGCTGACGGCGGACTCGATCAACCTCTGGCGGCGGTTGAAATGGGCCTGATCTATGTCAACCCCGAAGGGCCCCATGGCCATCCCGACCCGGTGGCCTCAGGGCGAGAAGTGCGTGACACCTTCGCCCGCATGGGCATGACCATTGAGGAAACGGTGGCCCTGGTCGCAGGCGGCCACACCTTCGGAAAATGTCATGGTGCTGGGCCCGCCAGCAACCTGGGGGCGGAACCCGAGGGGGCAACCCTGGAGTCCCAGGGGTTGGGCTGGGCGAACACCTACGGAAGTGGCAAGGCCGAACACACGATCACCAGCGGCCTTGAAGGGGCCTGGAAACCCAACCCAACCCAATGGGATCAAGGCTATTTCGAAATGATGTTCACCTATGAGTGGGAGCTCACCAAGAGCCCTGCCGGTGCTTGGCAATGGGTCGCCAAGAACGTCCATCCTGACCATCTGATTCCCGATGCCCACGTACCGGGACTGCGTTCGGCACCGATCATGACCACCGCCGATCTCTCCCTGCGCCATGACCCAATCATGGAGCCAATCGCGAGGCGTTTCCATCGGGATCAACAGGCTTTCGCAGATACCTTCGCCCGGGCCTGGTTCAAGCTGACCCACCGCGACCTGGGCCCCCGCTCGCTCTACCTCGGGCCGGACATCCCTAGCGAAGAGTTGATCTGGCAAGACCCCCTACCTGCCGTTGTCCATCCCTTAGTGGATGCCAGCGATTGTTCGCTGTTAAAGCAACAAATCCTGGCCACGGGCTTAACGGTGCCCGAGCTCATTGCAACCGCCTGGGCATCGGCCTCCACCTTCCGCGGGTCGGACAAACGCGGCGGAGCCAACGGCGCCCGCATCAGGCTTCAACCCCAACGCAGCTGGGAGGTGAATGAC
>CAMCMT010000008.1 GCA_945875915.1 Synechococcus sp. UW140
CTTCTCGGAACTGTCGATGGCCAAGCTGGACAAGACCAGCGAATCGGTTCAAGATCAATCAACAGCTGCATTTGCCGCAGCTGCCTGATCACTGATCTCCGATCAGATCACAGGCCTCGGCTTTTACACCACTCCAAGGGACGCAACCAGTATTCCCGCCCTAGATAGTAAATTATATCGACCAAGACAGGCGTAAATGCCGCAATCGAAAGCGCAATTGTGGAGTAACACGGTCTTGCGCCGCGCCGAAATCGTCAGAAAGAGCAAGGCGCGATGGATCGACCAGATCTCAAAGCCGGCAAAAAAGACGCCAAAAAAGACACGGCACGGGACAACAAGAGGCGAGCCAACATGTTGTAGGCAATTTCATTGACCCGCACCTTGTTGATCGCATCAAGGATCAACTGGGGGTAGTACAACACCACAAACGTTAGGAGGATTGCCCAGGTACCACCGACAATGCCAAGCCAGGTTTCTGGCGCAGGTTTGCCGAGGTGTCGGGTTGGCAGCATCGCGAACCTGTTCAGCGGGCGCAGAAGCGCACCAGCAGGCTGAGGCGATCCACCGGTGCGGGCAACTCGGCCGGATCAAAGGGTGCACTATTTGGGTTTGCCATAGCCCGCATCAGGATCGGCGCCCCGCCGCCGCTGTCCACTTCCACCTCCAGGGGCCGGAGTTGGTGCAGGCCGATGGCCGCCGCAATCGTTTTGGCCTGGGCCAGGGCATCGCCATAGGCGGCCTTGAGCAGGCGGGCTTGGGAGGTGGCGTCGCCACTGGCCTGGGCGCGGGGGTCGACGGGGGAGAGCCGCACGCCTGGCAGGCTGCCAACCTGGCGGATCAGCTGCTGCAGCTGGGCTGGCGCCAACTCACCACTCACCTGCAGGGAGGCCGTGGTCAGGGCCGGTTGCTTCCGTTCCGCAGCCCTAGACCAGGTGGACGGTGACGTGACCTCCAGCTTGCGCACCCCCAACTGCTGGAGGGCCTGGCGCACCGAATCCAGGCGCGCCTGCAGGCTGGCCAGGGCGCCAGCGGCCGTGGCCGCCTCGGCCTCCAGGCTGAGGGAAAGCCTCAGGGCATCAATCGCCCGCTTCAGTTCAGCCCGGCCGCGGGCCTGCAGCAATGTGCCGCTACAGCCCATCTGCACCTGGGCCTGGGCGATCAGCAACGGAGGCAGCAGCAGGGGCATGGGCGTCAGGGTCTCGCGAAGGGGTTAGGGCTGGCGCTGAATCCAGCAGGTCCAGTCTGCTCAGGGTCGGTGGGTTTGGGATAGGGGCTGGATCGGCTCGGCTCTCTATCCACGGGCTTCTAAGCCAGGGCAGCCTCCAGCTCTTGTCTGGCCGCGGCGAGGGCCCCATCCAGGGCGGCGCCATCCTTTCCGCCCGCCTGGGCCAAATTCGGCCGGCCGCCGCCGCCGCCACCGCAGCGCTTGGCCACGGCGCCGATGAAAACTCCGGCCTTGGGCCCCTTGGCGATCACGGCCTTACCGAAAGCCGCCACCAGCACCACTTTGGTCAAGTCCTTGGGATCGCTCAACCCGCCCAACACCACCGCCGCGCCATCACCGAGCTGATCAGCCAGCTGCTGGGCCGCGCTCTGCAGGCCGCCCCCCGCCACCCCATCGAGGCGCTCCACCAGCAGCTGGAAGGGCGCACCGCCTGGATCGCCGCCGACAGATTGGGCCCGGGCCACCAGGGCGGAGGCCTTAGCCAGGGCCAATTCTTCGCGGGCCGCCGCCAGGGCCTTGGCTGTGGCCTTGAGCTCCTCCTGCAGGGCGCCGACCCGCTCCACAATCTCGCCCGGCTGGGCCTTAAAGCGTTCGCCCAGGGCCTTCACCACCAGCTCCCGCTCCTGCAGGTAGGCGAGCACCGCTGGACCGGCCACGGCCTCAATGCGGCGGATGCCAGCGGCCACGCCCGATTCGGCCACGATCTTGAACAGGCCGATCTCGGCGGTGTTGGCCACGTGGGTGCCGCCGCAAAGCTCCATCGACACGCCGGGCACATCCACCACCCGCACCACCTCGGCATACTTCTCGCCGAACATCGCCACGGCGCCAGCCGCCTTGGCCTGCTCGATCGCCATCTCTTGCACCTCCAGGGCCTGGGCGTCAGCGATCCAGCCATTGACCAGGGCCTCGATCTGCTCCAGCTCAGCGGCGGTCACGGCCCGGGGGGAGTGGAAGTCGAAACGCAGGCGATCGAAATCCACCAGGGAGCCGGCCTGGCCGATGCCCGGATCGACCACCTGCTTGAGGGCCGCCTGCAGCAGGTGGGTTGCCGTGTGGTTGGCCTGGGCGCGGCGGCGGCAGGCCCGATCCACCTGGGCAATCACCCCATCACCGACGGCCAGCTGGCCCCGCTCCACCTGGCCGGTATGGACAAACACGCTGCGGTTGCGGCCCACCGACTCGATCTGGATGAGCAGCTCCGCGACGGACCCCGAGGCCAGCAGCACGCCCCGGTCGCCCACCTGGCCGCCGCCCTCGCCATAGAAGGGGGTGGAATCGAGCACCAGTTGCACCCGATCACCGGCGCTGGCCCGCTCGGCCGGCTCGCCGTTCACCACCAGGGCCAGCACGCAGCTGGGATGTTCCAGGGTGGCGTAGCCCTCGAAGGCGGTGGCCTCCAGCTGGGAGGCCATCTGTTCAATCGCGCCCTGGAGGGTGAGATCGAGGCTCACCGCCGCGGCCTTAGCCCGCTGACGCTGGGCCTGCATCGCCTGCTCAAAGCCGGCCAGATCAACGCGCAGCCCGTGCTCCTCGGCGATCTCCTCGGTGAGTTCAATCGGGAAGCCGAAGGTGTCATAGAGCTCAAAGGCCTGCTCACCGGAGATCTGCTCGGGCTTGGCCGCCAGCACCTCAGCCAGCAGCTTTTCACCCCGCTCCAGGGTTTCCAGAAAGCGGGCCTCTTCGCGTTCCAGCTCGGCGCTGATCACGGCGCGGCGCTCCTCCAGCTGGGGAGAGGCACTGGCCATCAGGGCGATCGAGGCCTCCCCCATCCGTTTGAGGAAGGGTTGATCAATGCCAAGGCGGCGGCCGTGGCGCACCACCCGGCGCAGCAGGCGCCGCAGGATGTAGCCGCGGCCCAGGTTGGAGGCGGTCACGCCATCGGCAATTAACTGGGTGATGGCACGGCTGTGGTCGCCGATCACCTTCAGGGAGGTTTGGCCCTTGCCATCGAGGGCGAAATAATCAACTCCCGCCAACCCGGCCGCCGTTTCGATCAGGGGATAGATCAGGTCGGTTTCGTAGTTGTTGGGCACCGCCTGGAGGATCTGGGCCATGCGCTCCAGCCCCATGCCGGTATCGATGTTGCGATTGGCCAGGGGCGTGAGGGTGCCACTGGCGTCGCGGTTGTACTGCATGAACACCAGGTTGTAGAACTCGATGAAGCGACTGTCGTCCTCCAGATCGATGGCCTCATCGCCGAGTTCGGGCTTGAAGTCGTAGTAGATCTCCGAGCAGGGACCGCAGGGGCCCGTGGGGCCCGAGGACCAGAAGTTATCGGCCTCATCCATGCGGATAATCCGCTTGGGGTTCACCCCAACCGCATCGCGCCAGATCGCCTCGGCCTCCTCGTCTTCGCGGAAAACGCTCACCACCAGATTCTTGGGGTCAAGGCCAAAGACGCCCGTGCTCAACTCCCAGGCCCAGGCAATCGCCTGCTCCTTAAAATAATCGCCAAAGGAGAAATTCCCCAGCATCTCGAAGAACGTGTGGTGGCGCGCCGTGCGACCCACGTTTTCAATGTCGTTGGTGCGGATGCACTTCTGGCTGCTGGTGGCCCGCGGCGCCGGCCGCTCCTGCTGGCCCAGGAACACCGGTTTAAAGGGCAACATGCCGGCAATCGTGAGCAGCACCGTCGGGTCGTCCGGCACCAGGGAGGCGCTGGCTATCGGCCGGTGGCCCCGCTGCTCGTAGAAATTGAGAAAGGCCGCCCGGATCTCGGCGCCACTGCGGGGCAAGCCCGCGCCCGGCGCGCCCCCAGGGGAGCTGGTGGCGGAAGCACCGACGGCGGGGGAAGGGGAAGCAGCAGCCATGGTCCGACCCAGCAAAACAGCCCTGGAGAGGGCATGATCGCCCAGCACAGGCCCGAAGGGCTCCGCGCCCTGCCATCCCTTGCGTGTGTCGCCCGATCCGGTCCCAGCCGTGCCTGCCAGCGGCCCTGACTCCGGCGCCCAGTGGCGCTCCGAGTGCCGCGCCGAGCTGCGGCTGCGCTCGATCGCCTGGGCCCTGGGGGCAGGCCTCTGCGCCCTGGCCCTGGGGCTGCCCCTGGGGCTGGAGCCGGCCCTGCGCGCGGGGGGCTGTGGCTTCTTCTATGGCCTGCTCGCCTTCCACCTGCAGCGGGTGGATCCCGATGACAGCCACCTGCAGGCCGGCTTGGTGGGCGCCGTCTGCGGCATCCACAGCCTCGCTTTGCCGCCGGTGGCGGCCTGGCCGGCCGGCCAACCGCTCCCGGTTGCCCTGGCGTCCGTAGCGCCAGCAGTGATGATGGGCTTACTCCGTGCCTGGCTGCCGTTGATCGGCGCTGCCCTGCTGCTTCACGGGGTCCAACGCCTGCTGAGCGCCCCTAGGCCATGAGCCTGCTGCATGCCACCTGGCTGCCCGCCACCAAGGCGGGCCCCACCGCCACCAACGGCCGCATGGCGGCGGGCCTGCTGCTGTGGGCGGACACCTGGCGGGTGGCCACGCCGGTGAACCCCACGCTCGACGGGGTGCCGGACCACCCACTCAGCCTTAACCAGGACGACCTGGGCGCCTGGCTGGAGGAGCTGGATCTGTGGTCGGAGGACTCCCGGCCCGCCGAGGCCACCCTCACCCTGCCCAGCCGCCGCCAGGCCAGCCGCGGCCGCAAAAGCACCGAATCCGACGGCACGATCTGGAGCGGCCTGCCGCTCCAGGCCGGCGAACCCCTGCCCAAACAGGTGGAGTGGTGGCCCTGGCGGGTGGAGGGCTGGCTGCTCAAGCCCGCCGCCGCCGCCCAGTGGCTCAACCAACTCCCCCTGGCCGGGGCCCCCAGCCAGCTGGCCGATGAACTGCGCTGGTGGAGTCACCTGGAGCGCTGGAGCTTGAGCCTGCTGGCCCGGGGCCGCTGGCTGCCGGAGGCCCGCCAGGGCCGGGGCCGCTGGCAACCGCTGCTCAACCGCGAAGACGACCGCCGCCGCCTCGAGGACCTGGCCACGCGCCTACCCCAGGTGGTGGATGCGGGCGAACGCAGCAACGGCCTCAGCTGCCGCCGTCCCGGCTCCCAGCGACTCTTGGTGGCCCGGCTGCTGGAGGCCCTGCTCGATGGCCAGCTGCGGGCGGGCTTTAGCCCCACCTGCCCCGGCCTCGATCCCCTCCTGGGCGCCTGGCAAAAGGCCCTCGGACCCGGCGACGGCCGGCTGGAGCTCGATGGCGAGGACGCCGAACGGCTGGAAACCGCCACCCACCACTGGCGCGAGGCGGTGGCCGGCCGGGTGGAGCCTGCCCATGCCTGCCTGGAACTGTTCACGCCGCCGGAGGGGGAGGAGTTGTGGGAGCTGCGCTTCAGCCTCCAGGCCGAGGCCGACCCCAGCTTGAAACTGTCCGCCGCCAGCGTCTGGGCAGCGGGCGACCACCAGCTCGCCCTGGGGGAAGTGACCCTGGCCAACCCCGGAGCCCTGCTGCTGGAGGGCCTGGGCCGGGCCCTGCAGGTGTTTGATCCGATCGAGCGGGGCCTCGATGCCGCCGCCCCGGAAGCCATGCAGCTCACGCCAGCCGAAGCCTTCGTGCTGGTGCGTACCGCCGCCGCCCGCCTACGCGATGTGGGCGTGGGTGTGGTGCTGCCGGCCAGCCTTAGCGGCGGCCTGGCCAGCCGCCTTGGCCTGGCGATCCAGGCGGAACTGCCCAGCCAATCGCGGGGCTTCACCTTGGGCGAAAGCCTCAGCTGGAGCTGGGAACTAATGATCGGCGGCGTCACCCTCAACCTGCGCGATCTCGAGCGCCTCTCGGCGAAGCGCAGCCCCCTGGTGCAACACAAGGGCGCCTGGATTGAACTGCGGCCCGGTGATCTCAAGAACGCTAAAAAGTTCTGCGCCCTGGATCCCGGCTTCAAGCTCGATGAGGCCCTACGCATCACCGGCAACGAGGGCGAAACCCTCTACCGCCTACCGGTGCACCAGTTCAACCCGGGCCCGCGCCTGCAGGCGGTGCTGGAGCAATACCACCAGCAGAAGGCCCCCGACCCCCTGCCGGCGCCCGAGGGCTTCGCCGGCCAGCTGCGGCCCTACCAGGAACGGGGCCTGGGCTGGCTGGCCTTCCTGCATCGCTTCGACCAGGGGGCCTGCCTGGCCGACGACATGGGCCTGGGCAAAACAATCCAGCTGCTGGCCTTTCTGCAACACCTCAGGGCCGAAGGCGAACTGAAGCGACCGGTGCTGCTGGTGGCACCCACCTCGGTGCTGACCAACTGGAAACGGGAGGCGGCCGGCTTCACGCCCGAATTGCAGGTGCGCGAGCACTACGGACCGCGCCGGCCCGCCAATGAAGCCGCCCTCAAGAAAGCCTTAGGCGGCATTGACCTGGTGCTGACCAGCTATGGCCTGCTGCAACGGGACAGCGAACTGCTCGAGTGCATCGATTGGCAGGGGGTGGTGATCGATGAGGCCCAGGCGATCAAGAACCCCAGCGCCAAGCAGAGCCAGGCCACCCGCGACCTGGGCCGTCCCGGCAAGCAGGGCCGCTTCCGGATCGCCCTGACCGGCACACCGGTGGAAAACCGGGTGAGCGAGCTCTGGGCCCTGATGGACTTCCTCAACCCCAAGGTGCTCGGCGATGAGGCCTTCTTCCGCCAGCGCTACCGCCTGCCGATCGAGCGCTACGGCGACATGTCGTCCCTGCGGGACCTCAAGGGCCGGGTCGGCCCCTTCATCCTGCGCCGGCTAAAAACCGACAAATCGATCATCTCCGACCTGCCCGAAAAGGTGGAACTGAGCGAATGGGTGGGCCTGGCCCCGGAGCAAAAACAGCTCTACAACAAAACCGTCGAGGAGAGCCTCGATGCGATCGCCCGCTCGCCCTTGGGCCAGAAACACGGCCAGGTGCTGGCCCTACTCACCAAGCTCAAGCAGATCTGCAACCACCCGGCCCTGGCCCTGAAGGAGCAGGGGGTGGACGCCGGATTTGCCGCCCGCAGCGCCAAGGTGCAGCGGCTGGAAGAAATCCTCGAGGAGGTGATCGAAGCAGGCGATCGGGCCCTGCTGTTCACCCAGTTCGCCGAATGGGGGCACCTGCTCAAGGCCCACCTGGAGCGGCGCTGGCGCCAGGAGGTGCCCTTTCTGTATGGCAACACCAGCAAGAACGAACGCCAGGCGATGGTGGATCGGTTCCAGGACGACCCCCGCGGCCCCCAGCTGTTCCTGCTGTCGCTCAAGGCCGGCGGCGTGGGCCTCAACCTCACCCGGGCCAGCCATGTGTTCCACATCGACCGCTGGTGGAATCCGGCCGTGGAAAACCAGGCCACGGACCGGGCTTACCGCATTGGCCAGACCAACCGGGTGCTGGTGCACAAGTTCATCACCAGCGGCTCGGTGGAAGAACGGATCGACCGCATGATCCGCGAGAAATCGCGCCTGGCCGAAGACATCATCGGCTCTGGTGAAGACTGGCTCGGGGGCCTGGAGATGGGCCAGCTACGCCAGCTGGTAGCCCTAGAAGACTGAACCTGAAAAGGCCTGGCCCCTGGGGCAGGGGATCTCACCGCCGGCGTCTCGGCGTAGCACCCCCCCTGGCGGGGCCCGCTGGGGCGAGTAACCTCAAAAGGACCTGTTAGCTCAAGCCCCATCCACCATGGCCAACGCCCTTCTGCAGATCACCATTCCGCAGAGTGACGATGACTGGGGCAGTGATCGCTTCAGCATCCTGCGTGAAAATATCGAAATTGGCTGCCGCCAGAAGGATCCAGCCGCTACCTGTATCGGCCAAAGCTATCCAACCGATGGGGCTGCGATTGAAGCGCTGCATCAAAATCTGAGTTCTGGCCACTATTCCCAAGTGTGGCTGATTGGCGCCGATGTGGGTGACGCCCCTGGCGCCAGTTTCTATCAGGCCCTAGAGGCCGCCCGCAGCCACGGCACCTCGATTGTGTATGCCCGCGACCACGCCGACCTGGGCGCCAGCGTGCGCAACTGCAGCGCCTCCCTGCAATCCCTTGGCCAAACCAACCAATTCCACAGCCTCGATTCCAATCCGGATCCACAGCGGCCCGAGTATGTAAACCCCGAATGCCCTGGCATTCAATGGCCCTGCGTGGTCACCGGCCAAAACGGTGGGGTGCAGCTGGTCAGCAAGATGATGGAGCACCCGATCCTGGCCTTCGCCAGCCTGATCCCCGGCGCCCTGGTGATTCCAGCCCACCCCCATGAAGGGGTGCTGATCCCCAACAATCCCGACCAGAAGGTGTTGTTGCAGGGCAATTCCGTGCAATCCGGCGCTACCCAGATTTCGGCCGTGATTGAAGACCAGCCCGGAGCCGGCGCCGTGCTGGCCCACTCCACCTTCCACCACTTCGCCGACTTCAACCTGGATGTGTCGAAGGGCTGCCCCAGCTTCGTAACCGATCCTCCCTCGAGCCAGATCGCTGACAATCCCTGGATGCTGGACGACATCCGCCACTACATCCGTTCGGCAGCGGCCTACTTTCAAGGCCGCTTCAACGGCTGAGATGACGATAACCACCTCCCTCGGCGACCAGGGCCTGGGCCAGCAGCCCTGGTGGGTGGAGCAGTGGATGGAGCTGATCAACTCCTACCGCTACAAAAAACGGCTGGAGCGCGCCTGGACCTACGCCCGCGAGGGCAACGTGCTCTCGATTCGCTTTGAGGGCCGCCGGGTCCATGCCCGGGTGCAGGGCAGCGAGAGCGAGCCCTACAAGGTGAAGCTCTGGCTTGACGTGCTCAGCGACGAGGACTGGGGTTACGTGCTCGAAGCCCTGGGCCAGAAGGCCCGTTGGTCAGCCCAGCTGCTGGCCGGGATCATGCCCCAGGACATCGAGCGGGCCTTTGCGGCCAGTGGCCGGCGCCTGTTCCCGTTCAAGTTGCAGGAGGTGCGCAGCGAATGCAGCTGCCCCGATAAGGCCAACCCCTGCAAACACGCCAGCGCCGTTTACTACCTGATGGGCGATCGCTTCAGCGAGGACCCCTTTGTGTTGTTCCAGCTGCGCGGTCGCACCCGCAGCCAGCTGCTGGCCGACCTGGCCCTGCAACGGCGCGAGCTCCTGCAGCAACGGGCCCAGGCCCTGCGGGCCAGCCAGGGCCTTGACGCGGTCGCCCCAGCCGTAGCCCACCCCACCCCGGTGGCGATTAGTGATCCGGGCCGCTGGTGGCGCTACGACGCCCCCCTCGACCCCGCCCTGGTGGTGATCACGCCAGCAATGGAAGGCGAGTCGGGTTTCGAGGAGGCCGGTCCCCTGCCCCTGGCCGAAGACGGCCGCTTCCCCGAGGCGAGCCTGCAGTTCCTAGCCCACCTGAAGGCCCAGGGCCTGGGGCTGGCCCAGGCGGCGATGGCCACGGCCATGGCGGCGGGACGCTCCATGGGTGAAGACAATTCGGCAAACGGCGCTGCCGCACCAGCGGAGGCACCCGCTTCCAGCAGCAAGGCCCAGCCCGGCCGGCGATGAACACCGGCGCTGGCGGCCCTGATCTTGGGCTCCCACTGGGCGGCTTCGGAGCTCTCCCAGGTGGCCAGCTTCCGGGACTGGTGGTCGATCTGAAGGTCCGGAGCTCCGAAAACGGGAGGCTCTCAACGGGCTTTGGCGTTGAACTCCGACAGCCCTAAGCGGGCTGATTCGGCAGAGCCGATGGCAGGGGGCTTTGATCCGGAGCTGACTCCCGGAGCCTGGGCCGCTGGGCCGGGCAGGCCCCTCGCCAGGCAGACCCTTGGAGGGTCTCCGTAAAGTTCAGGTCCATTGCGCGGGCACCGATGGGAACGACAGCCATGGCCAAGGGCGGCGAGAGCAGCGACATCGGGACCTCCAGCGCACCCCGGCTCAGCCTGCAAAGCGAAGGGATCGGAGCCGACACCAGCACGATCCGCTCGCTCGACTGGGACCGCAGCCGCTTTGACATTGAGTTTGGCCTGCGCAACGGCACCACTTACAACGCTTTCCTGGTGCGGGGGGAACGCACGGCCCTGATCGACACCTCCCACGCCAAATTCCGCGACAGCTGGATTCCCCTGTTGGAGGGCCAGATCGATCCAATGGATATCGATTATCTGATCGTGTCCCACACCGAGCCAGACCACTCGGGCTTAATCGGTGATCTGATTGAGCGGAACCCCGAGATTGAGATCGTTGCCTCCAAGGTGGCGATCCAGTTCCTCGAAGATCAGGTGCATCGGCCTTTCAAAAGCCGGGCGGTGAAAAGTGGCGAAAGCCTGGATCTCGGTACCAATGCCAGCAGCGGCGTCGAGCACCGCTTTGAATTCCTCAGCGCCCCCAACCTGCACTGGCCCGACACGATCTTCTCGTTCGACCATGGCACGGGCATCCTTTACACCTGCGATGCCTTCGGTTTGCACTACTGCAGCGAAGCGGTATTTGATAGCGACCCTGGCGCCATCGCCCCCGATTTCCGCTTCTACTACGACTGCCTGATGGGGCCCAATGCCCGCAGCGTCTTGCAGGCGCTCAAGCGCATGGACAGCCTGCCGGAGATCACCACAATCGCCGTCGGCCATGGCCCTCTGCTGCGCCACCACCTGGGCCTGTGGGTGGAGGACTACCGCGAGTGGAGCAGCCAGCGCAGCCGCGGCGAAACCTATGCCGCCGTTTGCTACTTGAGCCAATATGGCTTCTGTGACCGCCTCAGCCAAGCGATCGCCCGCGGCATCGGCAAGGCCGAAGCCCAGGTGCAACTGGTGGACCTGCGCGCCACCGATCCCCAGGAACTGGCGGCCCTGATTGGCGCGGCCAGCGCCGTGGTGGTGCCCACCTGGCCCGCCCAGCCCGACGCCGACCTGCAGACCGCCATTGGCACCCTGCTGGCCAGCCTGCAAGCCAAGCAATGGGTGGCCTGCTACGACGCCTTCGGTGGCAACGACGTGCCGATCGACACCGTGGCCGACCAGCTGCGGGACCTGGGCCTGAAGGAGGCATTTGGGTCCCTACGCATCCACCAGGTGCCCCAGGGCAGCGACTACCAGCGCTGCGAGGAGGCCGGCACCGACCTGGGCCAGCTGCTCACCAAGGCCAAAACGATCGCGGCCATGAAAAGCCTCGATGGTGACCTGGACCGGGCCCTAGGCCGCCTCTCGGGGGGGCTCTACGTGGTGACCGCACGCCAGAGCGAGGGCGACACCGCCCGCAGCAGCGCCATGGTGGCCAGCTGGGTCAGCCAGGCCAGCTTCGATCCCCCCGGAATCACCGTGGCCGTGGCCAAGGACCGGGCCATCGAGGCCCTCATGCAGGTGGGCGACAGGTTCGTGCTCAATATCCTGCGCAACGACAACCACCAGCCGCTGCTGCGCCATTTCCTGCGCCGCTTCCCCCCCGGCGCCGACCGGTTCGCCGGCATCAACACCCTCGATGGCGTCGCCGCCGGCGGCCCCGTGCTCGGTGATGCCCTGGCGTTTTTGGGTTGCCGCGTCTCCCAGCGGCTCGAAGGCCCCGACCACTGGATCATCTACGCCGAAGTGGAAGAGGGCAACGTGGCCGACAGTGAGGCCAGCACCGCCCGCCACCACCGCAAAGTGGGGAACCACTATTAATGACCAGCTCCCCTGCCGCCAACCCCGATCGGCGCGTGATCGTGCTGCCGCTGGAGCCCGGCCTGGTCTGCCTGCGGGGCCTCAGCCCGAAACGGCTGCGTTTTGAGGTGGAATACGGCCTCGAGCGGGGCACCAGCGCCAACGCCTTTTTGTTTGAAGGCGGCACCGGTGCCAGCGGCCAGGCCGTACCGCCGGTGTTGGTGCATCCCCTCGGTGCCTCCTTCGCCGCCCCCTTCCTGGCCGAGCTGGAGCAGCGTCTAGCGCCAGACGCCGCCTTGAAGGTTGTGGTGGGCCACGTCAACCCCAACCGGGTGGAGCTGCTACGCGAGCTGGCGGCCCGCTGGCCGGCCCTGATGCTGGTGGCCTCCAACGCAGGCGCCCGCCTGCTGGAGGACCTCTGGAGCCAGGTGAAGCCCACGCCCCCCGGCAGCCCCCCAGCGGCCGAAGCCGCCGAGCCGATCCCGCCCCTGCCGCCGATCGATGTGGTGAAGCAGGAGGTGGGCCGGCCCCTGGCCGGCAGCTACCGGCTGCAGCTGATTCCGGCTCCCACGCCCCGCTGGCCTGGGGCCCTGCTGGCCTTTGAAGAGAGCACGGGCCTATTGATGAGCGGCAAGTTCTTCGCCGCCCACCTGTGCAGCGAGGCCTGGGCCGAAGCCAACCGCAGCAGCAACGAAGAGGACCGCCGCTACTTCTACGACTGCCTGATGGCACCGATGGCCCGCCAGGTGGAATCGGTGCTCGACCGGCTCGATGACCTGGCGATCCGCACAATCGCCCCAGGCCATGGCCCCGCCATCGCCGAGAGCTGGCGCAGTTTGCTGCTGGAGTACCGCCGCTGGGGCGAACCCCAGGAGCGGGCCCGCCTCTCGGTGGCGCTGCTGTTCGCCAGCGCCTATGGCAACACGGCCGCGATCGCCGATGCCATCGCCCGCGGGATTGCTGGCACCGGCGTGCGGGTGGAAAGCATCAACTGTGAATTTTCCCCGGCCGAGCACCTACTCGAGGTGATCCGCAGCTGCGATGCCGTGCTGATCGGCTCCCCCACCCTGGGGGGCCATGCGCCCACGCCGATCGTCTCGGCCCTGGGCACCCTGCTGGCCGAAGGCGACCGGGCCAAACCGGTGGGGGTGTTCGGCAGCTTCGGCTGGAGTGGCGAAGCCCTCGACCTGCTCGAAGGCAAGTTGCGCGATGGCGGCTTTCGCTTTGCCTTCGAGCCGATCAAGGTGAAATTCAGCCCCGACCCGCAAACGCTCAAGGCCTGCGAAGAAACGGGCACGGCCCTGGGCCGCCAGCTCCAGGCCGGGCAACGCAAAGCGCAGCGTCGCAGTGCCAGTGGCGGCCTGAAGGAAAGCCGTAGCAACCCGGCCCTCCAGGCCCTCGGCCGGGTGGTGGGCCCCCTCTGCGTGCTCACCACCGTCAAAGGGGAGGGCGAAAGCCAACTCAGTGGCGCCATGGTGGCGAGCTGGGTGAGCCAGGCCAGCTTCAACCCGCCAGGGGTGATGGTGGCCGTGGCCAAGGATCGGGCCGTCCAGACCCTGCTCCATGGCGGCGACCAGTTCACCTTGAACGTGCTGGCCGAGGGACGCGAAACCGGACCGATGCGCCAGTTTCTGCAGCCCTTCCCCCCTGGAGCCGACCGGTTCGCCGGCCTGGAACTGGAGCGCAGCCCCAAGGGCCAGCCGATCTTGGCGGACGCCTTGGCCTGGCTGGAGGCCCGGGTGACCCAGCGAATGGAATGCGGTGACCACTGGCTGATCGTGGCTGAGGTCACCCATGGCGCCTTACTGGATGCCCTTGGCACCACCGCCATGCACCAACGCCGCAGCGGCGGCAACTATTGAGGACAAAACTCAAGACCGGTCCCTGGGACGGATCCGACTAGGCGGCCTGGGGCGGTGTGGGCGTCGGGCCGCCGATGAACTGGAAGGGCAATACCAGCGTGGCCCAGCGCTCGGGGCGCTCGGGGCGGCGGCGACGGGGCTGACGGACGCCAAAGGGCACCCGGATCACGTTGGTGCCTTCCACCCTCAAGGTTTTGCCCTCGCTGGCCGAGTGGCTAAGGGAGCCGATGCCTGGGGGCAGGGTGACCTCCTTGCCGGCAAAGCGGTTGGGGGATTGGCCCTTGTCGTCGACGTTCATGACCCCGTGGGCAAGTTAGCTAGCGGTGAATGCAAGCAATTAATCGAAAAGAGAAGGGCCTGGAATGGCGATCAGCCAAGTCCCAGCGCTGAGGCAAATGGGCCGAACTCTGATGTGAATGTACCGCTTTGCGGCCAGTCTTGCCACCAGAGCCAGTCCCTCGAAACCCACCAAACGCTACCTACGGGGTGGGCGCCCGATCCGAGAGCTCCTCGACGGACGGGCAAGTGCAGATCAAATTACGATCGCCATAGGCATTATCAATGCGGGCCACGGCCGGCCAAAGCTTGTCCTGCCGTTGGCGCTCCCCCGCCGGGAAGGCCGCCAGCTGGCGGCTGTAGGGGCGCTCCCAGCCCTCGGCGGTGACGGCCGCCAAGGTGTGGGGCGCGCGCTTGAGCGGGTTATCGGCCGGGTCGCTGACACCGGCCTCAATCGCCGCAGCCTCGGCCCGGATCGCCACCATGGCGTCACAGAAGCGGCCGATCTCGGCCAGGGATTCGCTTTCGGTGGGCTCCACCATCACGGTGCCCGCCACGGGCCAACTCATGGTGGGGGCGTGGAAGCCGTAGTCCATGAGCCGCTTGGCCAGATCCTCCACCTCGAGGCCGCAACTGCGTTTGAGCGGCCTCAGGTCGAGGATGCACTCGTGGGCGACCCGGCCGCTGGCACCGCGATAGAGCACGGGGAAATGGGGATCGAGCCGTTCGGCGATCCAGTTGGCCGCCAGCAGGGCCACGGCACTGGCCTGGCGCAGGCCGGCACCTCCCATCATGCGGATGTACATCCAGCTGATCGGCAGGATGCTGGCGCTGCCCCAGGGGGCCCCGCTCACCGGCCCAATCGCCTGGTCGCCACCGCAGGCCACCAGGGGATGGCCGGGCAGGAAGGGCACCAGGTGGGCCGCCACCGCGATCGGCCCCACCCCCGGACCGCCGCCGCCATGGGGGATGCAGAAGGTCTTGTGCAGGTTGAGATGGCAAACGTCGGCGCCGAAGCGGCCCGGCTTGCAAAGGCCCACCTGGGCATTGAGGTTGGCGCCATCGAGGTAGACCTGGCCGCCATGGCGATGGACCAGGTCGCAGATGGCCTGGATCGCCGTTTCAAACACCCCGTGGGTGGAGGGATAGGTGACCATTAGGGCGGCCAACTCGCCGGCATGGGCGCTGGCCTTGGCCTCCAGGTCGGCCAGATCGATGTTGCCAGCGTCATCGCAGGCCACGGGCACCACCTGCAGGCCGGCCATCACGGCGCTGGCCGGGTTGGTGCCGTGGGCGCTGGTGGGGATTAGGCAGATGCGGCGGTGCTGGTCGCCACGGCTGTGGTGCCAGGCGCGAATCACCAGCAGGCCAGCCAACTCCCCCTGGGAGCCGGCATTGGGTTGCAGCGACACCCCGGCAAAGCCCGTGATCGCCGCCAACCAGGTCTCCAGGTCGGCCAGCAGCCGCCGGTAACCGCTGGTCTGGGCTTCGGGGGCAAAGGGATGGAGCGCCGCAAAGGCCGGCCAGCTCACGGGCGCCAGTTCGGCCGCCCCGTTGAGCTTCATCGTGCAGCTGCCGAGCGGGATCATGGCGTGCACCAGCGAAAAATCGCGGCTCACCAGGCGCTGGATGTAGCGCAGCAACTCGGTTTCGCTGCGGTGGGCATGGAACACGGCCTGGCCCAGCCAGGCCCCCTGGCGCCGGGGCACGGCCGCCCCCCAGAAGGCCTGCTCGGGGGCTGCGGCCAGCCCTGACGCCGCTAGCTCAGCCTGAACCTGCGCTATTAGCTCGCCTGCCCCAGGGCAGGGCTGGCCAGGGCCGGCCAGGGCGGAGAGCAGGCGCTGGAGCTCGTCCCCATCGCTGAGTTCATCGAGGCTGATGCCGAACGCCTGGGGCTCCCCTAGGACCTGGGAAGGGCCGCTGGCCGGTGCCATTAGGCCGGCGCCCCCAAACCCCGGCCGCAGGTTGAACCCGGCGGCTTCCGCGGCCTCGATCAGGGCCGCGGCCCGGGGCGTGGCCACCGTGAGGGTGTCGAAACCCGGGCCGAGCTGGGGCCCTAGCCCCAAGGCGTCCAGGCCCAGGGCCAGGGCTTGGCGCAAAATCAGCAGCCGGCGGGCCATGGCCGCCAGCCCCTCGGGGCCGTGGTGCACCGCATAAAAACTGGCGATCACCGCCAGGAGCACCTGGGCGGTGCAGATGTTGCTGGTGGCCTTATCGCGGCGGATGTGTTGCTCGCGGGTCTGCAGGGCCAGGCGCAGGGCCGGCCGGCCCTCGGCATCCAGCGATTGGCCCACCAGGCGGCCAGGAATCTGGCGCTTGTGGGTCTCGCTGGTGGCGAAGAAGGCGGCATGGGGGCCGCCAAAGCCCATCGGCACGCCAAAGCGCTGGCTGCTGCCCACGGCGATGTCGGCGCCGAGCTGGCCCACCGGCGCCAGCAGCACCTGGGCCAGGGGATCCACCGCCACGGTGACCAGCAGGCCGGCCCCATGGGCAGCGGCGATCACAGCACTTGGATCCCAAAGGCGGCCACTGGCGCCCGGCAACTGCAGCAGCAGGCCAAAGGCCTCCCCTAGGGGCCCAGGGCCGGCCAGCAGGGCCGCCGGATCCACTAGCTCCACGGCAATCCCCAGGGGTTCGGCCCGGGTAAGCAGCACCGCCAGGGTCTGGGGGAACACGTCTTGATCCACCAGATAGCGCCTGGCTTCGCCCCGGTGGGCGCCGCGGCTGAGGGCCATGGCCTCGGCGGCGGCGGTGGCCTCATCGAGCAGGGAGGCATTGGCGATCGGCAGGCCCGTGAGCTCGCTAATCAGGGTCTGAAAATTAAGCAGGGCTTCTAGGCGCCCCTGGGCGATCTCGGCCTGGTAGGGGGTGTAAGCCGTGTACCAGGAGGGGTTCTCGAACACCTGGCGCTGGATCACGGCCGGGGTGGCCGTGCCGTAATAGCCCAGGCCAATCAGGGAGCGGCGGGCCTGGTTGGCGCCCGCCAGGGCGGCCAGATCGGCCAGGGCCTGGGCTTCGCCGCAGCCCTCGGGCAAACCCTCCGCCGCCAGGCCTGGGGCCAGCAGGATGTCGGCCGGCACCACCTGGGCGACGAACTGCTCGAGATCGGCCACGCCCAGGTCGGCGAGCATGGTCTGGAGCTCAACCTCGGAGGGGCCGATGTGGCGGGCCACAAAAGGGCTAAGGGCCGGCTCAGCGAGGGCCGGGGAGGCCCCGGAGCCCGCCAAGCCCAACTCAGGATTCGCTGCAGCTTGCATCAAGGCCCGGCCCCTGGCTGGAGGCGATCCTAAGGAGTCCGGCAGGGCTGCCTAGGGGGAGCCCCGGGCTCAATGGCCGGCAACCTTGGCGCCGTAGGTGGCGGCATCCATCAAGTCTTCGATCTGGCTGGGATCGCTGGGTCGCACCAGCAGCAGCCAGCCCTCGCCATGGGGGTCGTTCTGCAGTTGCTCCGGGTTATCGAGCACGGCCCCGTTGCGCTCCACCACCGTGCCATCGATCGGGGCGTAGACCTCCTCCACCGCCTTAACCGACTCGACCGTGCCAAAGCTGGTGCCCCGGCCCAGGGCACTGCCGGGCTCGGGCAGCTCCACAAAAACGATGTCGCCGAGCTGCTCCACAGCAAAAGAACTGATCCCCAGGCGCAGTAACTCGCCTTCGGGGCGCAGGTATTCGTGGCTATCGGCGTAGCGGCAGTCAGCGGGAAAGCCGGCGCTGGAAGAACTGAGGGCCATTGGCCAGCCAGGCGATCAGGAGATTGGCGCCAGTCTGCCTGCCGCCGCTAAGTCCCGCAGGGCCCGCTCCAGGCCAAGCTCCACGTGGCTGCGGTGGCTGCCGCCCTGGGCGTAGAGCACGAAGGGCTCGCGCAGGGGGCCATCGGCGGAGAACTCACTGGTGCTGCCATCGATGAAGCTGCCCCCCGCCATCACCAGCTCGCTGGCGTAGCCGGGCATCGGCGCCGGCACCGGATCGAGGTAGGAGCCCACCGGCGAGCTGGCCTGGAAGGCCCGGCAGACCAATTTCAGGCGCTCGGCATCGCCAAGCCGCACGGCCTGGATCACGTCACTGCGCTCGCCGCCCACGGCCGGATTAACGCCATAGCCCAACTGACTGAACACCGCCGCCGTCAGCTCGGCGCCGATCAGGGCCTCGCCCACCATCTGGGGCGCCAGAAACAGGCCCTGAAATAACAAGCGATTGAGATCGAAGCTGCTGCCCCCTTCACTGCCGATGCCCGGCGCCGTGAGCCGGCAGCAGGCCTGCTCCACCAGGTCGGCCCGGCCGGCCACATAGCCGCCACTGGGGGCAATCGTGCCACCGAGATTTTTGATCAGGGATCCCGCCATCAGGTCGGCGCCCACGGCCGTGGGCTCCTGGTCTTCCACCAATTCGCCGTAGCAGTTGTCAACGAAGCAGACGCAGGCCGGCTGCAACGCCTTGACCCGCTCCACCAGCCGGCCCATGCGTGCCACCGAGAGGGAGGGACGCCAGCTGTAGCCGCAGCTGCGCTGGATCAACACCATGCGGGTGGGGGGGATCAGGGCCTCGGCCAGGCCGGCCCCATCGACGCTGCCATCGGCCAGCAGGGGCAGCTCGTCGTAGTGGATGCCGAACTCCGCCAGGGAGCCCTGGCCGCTGCCGCGGATGCCGATCACCTCTTCGAGGGTGTCGTAGGGGCGGCCCGTGATCGACAGCAGCCGATCGCCGGGGCGCAACACGCCGAACAGGGCGGCGGTGATCGCGTGGGTGCCGCTGACGAATTGCAGCCGCACCGCCGCCGCCTCGGCCTGCAGCACCCGGGCAAAGACCCGATCGAGCACCTCCCGGCCGAGGTCGCCATGGCCGTAGCCGCTCACCGAGGCGAAATGGTGCACCCCGAGGCGCTCGGCGGCAAAGGCGTCCAGGACCCGTGCCAGCCGCGGTTTGACCGCCGCCGTGCGCTGGGCGGCGATCGGGGCAATGCGCTCCTGGGCCTGGGCCACCAACGCCAGCGCCGCCTGCAGCGCCCCCGGGGCTGGGCCGCTGCTGTCCGGGCTAGGTGCGGTCATCGAAGGGGCCAAGGCAAAGAGAGCCATGGTGCCTCGCGGGGATCTCCACCCGGTTAGATTTCGCGCCTGATGCCATCGCTACCGCTGGCATCCCAGGCCAGTGGTGCGCAGTCCCCCCATTCCATGGGTCCGCAGCGAACTGGAGCCTGCGCACCCCTTCGGAGATTGTCTTGGTTATTGCCGCTGACGCCGCCGCCGCGCGCCGCACCCCTGGATCTGGCCTCCAGGACAACGAAAGCTTTGGTTTGACGTCGGCCCAGGAAGCCCGGATGCGGGCCGCCCTTGTGGTCCCGCGCAAACGCCTGGCAGGCACGCAGCGCAAAATCAAGCGCGGCACCACAGGTTTCATGGTGGCCATGCATGTAGCCGCCGTGTTCGCCCTGCTTCCCCAGTTCTGGAGCTGGCAGGCGGTCGTTGCCCTGGCGATTCTCTATTGGGTCACGGTGATCGGCGTCACCTTGGGCCTGCACCGACTGGTGTCGCACCGCAGCTTTGTGGCGCCCCAATGGGTCGAGCGCCTCTTGGTCCTGATGGGTGCCCTGGCTTGCCAGAGCGGCCCGATTGAGTGGGTGGGCCTGCACCGCCACCACCACAAGTTTTCTGACCAGCCCAACGACCACCATGACGCCGCCCGCGGCCTTTGGTGGGCCCACAGCGAATGGATGCTCCACGACATTCCTGCCCTTAAGGAGATGCACCGCTTCACCGGTGATCTCAGCTCCGATCCCTTCTATGTGTGGCTGGATCGCTGGTTCCTCCTGCTCCAGCTCCCCCTGGGCGCCGCCCTTTATTGGTATGGCAATGCGGCCCAGGTCCCTGGCGGCGGGCTCGGCCTGGTGCTCTGGGCGATTCCCCTGCGCCTGGTGGTTGTGTATCACGTCACCTGGCTGGTGAATTCGGCCACCCACGCGTTTGGCTACCGCAATTTCAATTGCCCTGACCTATCGCGCAACTGCTGGTGGGTGGCGATCCTCAGCTTCGGCGAGGGCTGGCACAACAACCACCACGCCCACCCCGCCAGCGCCCGCCATGGCCTGCGCTGGTTTGAATTCGACATCACCTGGCAGCACATCCGGCTGCTGCGCAAACTTGGCCTCGCCAAGCGGATTCGCGAGGCTCGCTACACCGGCTGATCTGGGCTGATCAACTTTGTTCTGATCTGAATCGATATCCCAGGGCGGGCCCCTTAGCCCCCTGGACGTTCCACCTGCAACTCCCGGCGAATCGCCTCCGCCAGCCCATCGCTGTTGCCATCCCGGCCCGACTGCTCCAGCAGCCGGGCCTTTTGACGCAACAACTCCAAAAACTGGTCAGCCCCCAGCTCCTGCTCAGCGGCCGCCCCCAGCAGGGCCAGGGTGCGGCGCAGGTCGGGCAATTCGGCGTCCAGTTCGGCGGCGTTGAACTCCCGCTGGCCCGCCATCACCTCGGCAAAACGCTCGCGGCGCTGGCGTTTCTCCACCGGATAGGCCGCCAACACCGAGTCACGGCATTGGCGCCAGGAGCGGCCGGCCGTGAACAGCTCGGCCAGGGCGGCGCTGAGGCTGGCGGCCTCGCTTTCGGCGATGCGCAGGTCAAAGGCCGCCGGGGGCTGGCGCAGACCCACGAAGATCTCAAACAGCTCAGTCGGCCCCAGGGGCTGGCCGTCATCGGCGCGCAGGGCCAGGGCCGAGGCCTGCAGGGGCGCCAGCAACTCGGCCTGGTCCTGAAGCTGGCTGGCCAGCGCGGCGCCGATGCCTGGCCCCTGGCCCTGGCCACCCCCCTGCTCAGCCAGCAGTCCATTGAGCCGGCCCAGGGTCATGAACAGCTCCGGGCCGGGCGAGAGCAACTTGTGGTTACGCAGCATCGAGAGCTGGGAGTTGTGCACCCGGCCCAGGTCGAGGCGCTCGGCCAAGGCCGGCAACACCCGCTGGGACCAGCCATTGCGCTCATGCCACACCCTGATCAGATGCCCGAATGCTTCCCGGCCTGATTCGAGTTCCTCCCGAAAGCCCATTCGCTAAGGATTCGTACTGCTACCATTGTAACGATTCACCTGGAGCAGGCCCATGACGGCCACCACCCCCCCGCACCTCAGCCCATCTGGAGCCCCCCACCGGGCCGGGGCCCACATCAGCCCGGTGCCGCGGGCCCAATCGCTGCACGTCCCCCGCCGGGGCGAGCCGCTTCCCTCGGCGCCCAAGGGCCGTCGCTGGGGCAGCATCCTGTTCATGGTGGCAATCCACGCCCTGGCGGTGCTGGCCCTGCTGCCCCGCTTCTGGAGCCTGCCCGCCGCCGCCAGCCTGCTGGTGCTCTATTGGGTCACCGCCTGCCTGGGCGTGACGATCGGCTACCACCGACTTCTCAGCCACCGGGCCTTCCGGGTGGCCCGCTGGCTGGAGCGTTTCTTTGCCACCTGCGGCGCCCTCAGCTGCCAGCACGGACCAATCGACTGGGTGGGGCTGCACCGGCATCACCATAAGTTTTCCGATACGATTGCTGATCACCACAACAGTCACCGCGGCTTCTGGTGGAGCCACATGGGCTGGATGTTCGAGGAGATCCCGGCCATGGCGGCTGTGCCCCGCCTCAGCGGCGACCTGGCCAGCGACCCCTACTACCGCTGGTTGAACAAGGGCTTCCTGCTGTTGCAGCTGCCCCTGGCCGGCCTGCTGTTTTGGATCGGCACCGCCACCGGCGCCGGCGGCTGGGCCCTGGTGCTCTGGGGCATCCCCCTGCGCCTGGTGCTCGTGTACCACTGCACCTGGCTGGTCAATTCCGCCACCCACTGCTGGGGCTACGTCGTCCACCCCAGTGGCGACAGCTCCCGCAACAACCCCTGGGTGGCGGCCCTGACCTTCGGCGAGGGCTGGCATAACACCCACCACGCCTTCCCCCATTCGGCCCGCCATGGCTTTGGCCGCGAAATCGACCTCACCTGGCAGCACATCCGGTTGATGCGCCGCCTGGGCCTGGCCGACCGGGTGCGGATTCCAACCGGCGCCAACCCTCGCGTACATTGACAAACCGCCCCGACGGCAGACCGTTCGTTTCGATTCCCATGGCCAAGAAGCGCGTTCAAGTGGTCCTCAGCGAGGACGTTCTCAGCCTCGGCAAGGACGGTGACCTGGTGGAGGTGGCCCCCGGCTATGCCCGTAACTTCCTGCTTCCCACCCGTAAGGCCCTGCCCGTAACCCCCGCCGTGCTGCGCCAGGTGGAGCACCGCCGCGCCAAGGAAGCCGAGCGCCAGGCCGCCCTCAAGGCTGAGGCCGTTGCCTTCCGCACCGCCCTCGACACAATCGGCCGCTTCACGGTCAAGAAGCAAACCGGTGGCGACGACGTGCTGTTCGGCACCGTGACCAACGGTGACGTGGCTGAGGCGATCGAAACCGCTACCAAGAAGGAACTCGATCGCCGCGACATCATCGTGCCCGAAATCCACCGCACCGGCACCTACAAGGTGCAGGTCAAGCTGCACCCCGAAGTGGTGGCCGAGATCAACCTGGAAGTGGTCAGCCACTGAGGCCAGGTTCCTAGCCGACTGGACCTAGCCAAACAAACGCTGCTGCGCAAAGTCTTAACAGCCCCCGGGCTGGCCCCAACGCCGTCAGGCCCTCCGGGGACTGGCGGCGTTGCCATAGGCGGGAAACTGGGGCATGGTTCGGCCCCTAGGGCCCAGCCAGCCCCCCCAGGACATCAGACCAAAGACCAGTTCCCCGCAGGCCAACGCCAAGCAAACAACCCATGGTGAGCGTTCCCCTGGCCAACCAGGACCCCTCCGAGGAGGCCCCCGCGAGCTGGCGCAGGGGCTTTGGCCGCGGCCGGGAGCGCGATGGCGCCAGCTTCGAAGTCTTACCCGATTCGATTCCGCCCCAGAACCTGGAGGCGGAGGAAGCGGTGCTCGGAGGCATCCTGCTCGATCCCGATGCGATCGGCCGGGTGGCCGATGTGTTGCAGCCAGAGGCCTTCTATCTCACCGCCCACCGGGAGATCTACCGCACGGCGGTGATGCTGCACAGCCAGGGCAAACCCACCGACCTCACGGCCATGGCCGCCTGGCTGGCGGACACGGGTCAGCTCGAAAAGGTGGGGGGCAGCGGCCGGCTAGTGGAGCTGGTGGAGCGCACCCTCTCCACCGCCTCGATCGACCAGGTGGCACGCCTGGTGATGGACAAATACCTGCGTCGCCAATTGATTCGCTCTGGCAATGAGGTGATTGCCCTCGGCTTTGACCAGAGCAAGCCCATGGAGCAGGTGCTCGATGAGGCGGAGCAAAAGATCTTTGCGATCAGCCAGGAAAAACCCAGCCAGGGCCTCACCCCCACCGCTGAGATCCTCACCAGCACCTTCAATGAGATCGAAAGCCGCTCCCTCGGCACGGCCGTGGCCGGCATTCCAGTCAATTTCTACGACCTCGATGCCATCACCCAGGGCCTGCAACGCAGTGACCTGATCATCGTGGCCGGCCGGCCGGCCATGGGTAAAACCTCGATCGTGCTCAACATCGCCAAAAATGTGGCGCAACTGCACCAGTTACCGGTTTGTGTATTCAGCCTGGAGATGAGCAAAGAACAGCTCACCTACCGGCTGCTCTCGATGGAAGTGGGAATCGAAAGCGGCCGCCTGCGCACCGGCCGCCTGCAGCAGGAGGAGTGGCCCCTGCTCGGCCAGGGCATCAACACCCTCGGCATGTTGCCCTTGTTCATCGATGACAAGCCCAATTCAGGCGTGCTGGAGATGCGCTCCCTCTGCCGCCGCCTGATGGCCGAGCAGGGCAAGGAGTTGGGCTTAATTGTGATCGATTACCTGCAATTGATGGAGGGCACCACCCCCGATAACAGGGTGCAGGAAATCTCGCGCATCACCCGAGGCCTCAAGGGCATGGCGCGCGAACTGAACGTGCCGGTGATTGCCCTCTCCCAGCTCAGCCGCGGCGTCGAATCGCGCACCAACAAACGGCCCATGCTCAGCGACCTGCGCGAATCGGGCTCGATTGAGCAGGACGCCGATTTGGTGTTAATGATCTACCGCGATGAGTATTACAACCCCGAAACTGCCGATCGTGGCATCACCGAAGTGATCGTCACCAAACACCGTAACGGCCCTGTGGGCACGGTAAAACTCCTGTTTGAACCCCAGTTCACCCGCTTCCGCAACCTGGCCTCGCCCTAAATGCCAGCGCCGGCGCTAGCCCTAGTCGCCCCGGACAGGGGCACCGCCAACTGGCGATCACCACGCCAGTTGGTCAGGGTGAAAGAATCACGGTAATGGCGCGGGGTGGAGAGTAGAAGGCGCCAGGCCTCAGACCCATCCAGCAGTTGATAGCGCTCGGGGTAGTGCTCTTGCAACAGACGGCGCACCTGTGGGTAGTAACTAGAATTGAGCCCAGGGAAAATATGGTGTTCAGTGTGATAGGAAAAATTCAGATGTAGCAGATCAAGAATCCTGGGCACCCTTAAGGAAAGACTATTGGCAAGCGGGTCGTTAATTTCAGTAAGCGGGCATAGAAGATGGTTGGTGTAGATATAGGCGATCACCCCTGCGTAACCGATCCAAATTGGTATAAAATAAGCGAGTAGCAATTTGAGTGGCTGGCCATCAAGCCAAACGATCACACCAGCATGCAGGCCAACGATAGCCAGCAGTTCCAGGCCAATCAGCAGCCGCTCCTTTTGACTAACGCGAAAGGAGGCAGGCGTGAAATTGGGTGCCCCATCGTTAAACAGCAACACCGAAGTGATCGTGCGAAAGTTATGCACCCCCCAGGCGCTAGCCAGGCCCACCACTAGCCAGAGCGGCCTAACCGTATCGGAGGGAGTGAACAGGTGTTGGATGCGTTTGCCCCAGGTGGCCGGCTGCGATTCGAGGTAGCTGCGATCGGGATCTGAAAGGCTATTAGTGGAGCTGTGGTGCTCCCGGTTGTGCACCGCATGCCAGAGGGTCGGCGGCATCCAGAGCAGGGCTAGGCCGAGCAGGCCGACAGCCCGGCGCCAAGCGCGACCGCGCAGGGAGCTGCCATGCAGCAGGTCGTGGCTGGTAAAGAGGAGTACAATTACACTATTGCCCATCACCAGGGCAAACGGCAGAAAAGCCAGGGGCCACCAACCCGGCCAGCGGTCTAGCTGGTCAGCCATGGCCCAGCCCAAGCCAAGGATTGCCAGGTTGATTGCCACCAAGGCCAGCCGGTTTGGGTCAGTGCGAAAGGCCTCAGCGGGCAGCAAAGGGCGTAGGTGGCGGGCATAGCTAGCCGCGGGCTGATAGTCGAACGGCTCGGTTGCCGATCGCTCTTGTGTAGTAGCCGCAATGGTGGCGTCTGGACCCGTGGCAACGGGTGAAGTCGGGACGGCGATGGGGCTTCAGCTCAGTCGCCCTATTTTGGTGGCATCTAGCTCCAACCGGGACCGTTAGGCTGGCTTAAAGCCCCTAAAAACCTCCAGTACGGACCCTTCAGACCTGGGCAGCCCATGCGTCAACCGGGCGCGACCTCCCTCCTGCCCATGAGCGCCCCCAGTTCCGCCAGCGAATCCTTCGACCTGATCGTCGTCGGTGGCGGCCACGCGGGCTGCGAAGCGGCCCTGGCGGCGGCCCGCCTGGGACTATCGACGGCCCTGTTCAGCCTCAACCTCGATCGGATCGCCTGGCAGCCCTGCAATCCGGCCGTGGGCGGTCCGGCCAAGAGCCAGCTGGTGCATGAGGTCGATGCGCTCGGCGGCGTGATCGGCCGGCTGGCCGATGCCACCGCCCTGCAGAAGCGGGTGCTCAACGCCAGCCGCGGCCCGGCCGTGTGGGCCCTGCGCGCCCAGACCGACAAACGCCAATACGCCCGCCAGATGCTGCAACTGCTGCAGCACACCCCCAATCTCGCCCTGCGCGAGGCCATGGTGACCGGCCTGGAGACCGCCGGCAGCGCCGAGGCTGGCGACCTGCGGATCACCGGCGTGCGCACCTACTTCGGCAGCGTTTACGCCGCCCCGGCCGTGATCCTCACCACCGGCACCTTCCTGGGGGGCCAGATCTGGGTGGGCAACCAATCGATGGCGGCGGGCCGGGCCGGCGAACAGGCGGCCGAGGGGTTGAGCGAGGCCCTCGTGGCCCTGGGCTTCCGGCTCGATCGGCTCAAAACCGGCACCCCGGCCCGGGTCGATCGCCGCAGCGTCGCCCTCGACCAGCTCGAAGAGCAGCCCAGCGATGCGGCCGATCGCTTCTTTTCGTTTGATCCGGCCGCCTGGGTAAGCGGTGAGCAGATGAGTTGCCACATCACCCGCACCACGGCCGCCACCCACCAGCTGATCCGCGACAACCTCCATCTCACGCCGATCTACGGCGGCTTCATCGACAGCAAGGGCCCGCGCTACTGCCCCTCGATCGAGGACAAGATCGTGCGCTTCGCCGATAAGGAGAGCCACCAGATCTTCCTAGAGCCAGAAGGCCGCGACACGCCAGAGCTTTACATCCAGGGCTTCTCCACCGGCCTGCCGGAACGGTTGCAACTGCAATTGCTACGCACCCTGCCGGGGCTGGAGCAGTGCGTGATGCTGCGGCCCGCCTATGCCGTGGACTACGACGTGCTGCCGGCCACCCAGTTGCTGCCCTCGCTGATGACCAAGCGGGTGGCGGGGCTGTTTACGGCTGGCCAGCTCAATGGCACCACCGGCTACGAAGAAGCCGCCGCCCAGGGCCTGGTGGCGGGCCTGAATGCGGCGCGTCACCTGGGCGGCCAGGCGCCGGTGCACTTCCCGCGCGAAGGCAGTTACATCGGCACCATGATTGACGACCTGGTGACCAAGGACCTGCGCGAGCCCTACCGGGTGCTGACCAGCCGCAGCGAATACCGGCTCGTGTTGCGGGGCGACAACGCTGACCAACGCCTCACCCCCCTAGGCCGGGAGCTGGGCCTGGTGGATGACCGGCGCTGGCAAATCTTTAGTGAGAAGCAGGCGGCGATCGCGGCGGAAACCCGGCGCCTGGAAACGGTGCGGCTCAAGGCCAGTGATCCGGCGGCGGCGGCGGTGGAGGCCGAAACCGGCGCGCCGATCAAGGGTTCGATCACCCTGGCCGACCTGTTGCGCCGCCCCGGCATCCACGCCCGGGACCTGGTGCGCCATGGCCTGGCCGCTGCCGACCTGCCGATCGAGGTGGGCGAAGCGACCGAGATCACGATCAAATACAGCGGCTATCTGGCCCGCCAGCAACAGCAGATTGATCGCCAGAAAAAACAGGAACACCGGCCAATTCCCCCAGGCATCGATTACGGCTCCCTGGCCACCCTTTCGCGCGAAGCCCGCGAAAAACTGGCCCTGCGAGCGCCCCTCACCCTGGGCCAGGCCGCCCGCCTACCCGGCGTTAGTCCGGCGGACATCGCCGCCTTGATGCTCTGGCTGGAACTGCAACAGCAGCGCCAGCGGTCTGGCCATTGCCGTTAATCTGACCCCCTTACCTGGGCCTGCTGTTGGCGACGCGCCGTGCCATCAACCATTCCAGGGCCTTCTGGGAGCTGAAGGCTGAACAGGTGATGGACCGGGTGTTTAGCAACGCCGCCCAGACCTATCCCCATCCCCCCGGACTTCCCACCCCCCTAGAGGCCGCCGCCAGCGAGCCGATGATCGAGGTGGAGGTGCGGGAAGAACCGTCGCCGACAGCCGAATTGTCCCGGCCCGGGGGGGCGTGGCGCGGCCCTTCGTTCTGGACTGGGGGCCCAGTCCGATCAGCCGGCAGCTCGCGGGAGGGCCGCTGGCCCGGATCCGCACGCTTGGCGGCCTGGAACCGGGCCACCCATCCCAAGCACAAGCTTCTGGCCCTGGGATCCCTGGCCGTGTTAACAGGGGCCACCTCGCTGGTGTGCTGGCACGGCTGGAACCAGGCCAGCCTCGACCTACGCCAGGAACGCACCCTCTGGCTGCTGGAACGCCTCAAGGGCCTGGACAGCGCCGATCCCTCCAGGACCCAGGCCTCCAGCGCCAGCCCCCCAGGCCTGACCGGCGCCAAGACCTCCACCGACCCGGCCGCCTCCCAGGACAACGCGGCGACGTCAACCGCCAGCAGCGTGCCACCACCGCCGCCGGATGAACCCTGGATCCAGCAGCTGGCCCAGCTGCCCGGCGCGCTACTGCCTGGCACCCGCCAGAGCGAGGTGCTGCGGGTGCCCGTCAGTGGCCCGCTCAACCGGCCCGCCCCGCCAGCCAGCGGCTCGGCTAGCCCGGCAGGCCGCCAGGCCCCGGCCGCCCAAGGGAGTGCCCCCGAACTGGTGGGGGTGGTGCAGGTGGCGGGCAGGCCGGGTTCGGCCATCTTCCAGCTGGGCACCAGTTCCACCAATGCCCTGGTGGGCGAGCTGATCGGCTCCAGCGGCTGGCGCCTAATTGCCACCGCCGCGGACTCGGCCGTGATCGAGCGGGGCGGCGTGCAACGGCGGATCGCCATCAGCAGCGGCTTCTGAACCGGCCCTCTGCCTAGCTTGAACGGCCCCAAGCGGCCCAGGGACCTGGCCGGATCGAGGCCATGACCCCATCTCCTCCCTTGCCCTCCAGGCTGCTGGGCTCCCCTGAGGTCCTCTGGCAGGCCCCCTTTCAAGAGGTGGTGGCGGCCCAGGCCGGCCAGCAGCTGAGCGGGCCCTGGCGCCTGTTGCTCCTGGGCGATGGCAGCCCCACCCGCCACCTGCAACTGCTCAGCGGCCTGGCGGTGGACGTGGAGCTGATCGCCATGGAACCGGAGCCCCTGGCCGGGCCCGAGGCTCCGGCTGAGGTGGCGGACCTGGCCCCACCGCTGCTGCGGCGCCAGGTATGGCTGCGCTGCGGCCAGGACTGCCTGGCCTGGGCCGAGAGCTGGTGGAACCAGGAACAGGCCGACCGGCACCTGGGCCAGCGGCACCAACCGATCTGGCACAGCCTTACGGCGAACCGGGCCGAGCTCTACCGGGAGGTGGACGGCCTGGCCCAGGTGACTGCCCCCTGGCTGGAGGAGCGGTTTGACAGGCCCGGCCCCTTCTGGAGCCGCCATTACCGCTTCTTCCGCGGCGGCAAGGAACTGACCGTGATCCGCGAAGTGTTTTCACCCCAATTGGAGCGCTGGCTGGGCCCCAGCCTGGGTGCCGCCGAACGCTCCCTTACGGACCCCCGCCCCGGGGAAACGTCAGGATTACAACACAACGATTTGCGAACTCTGTAACAACCTTGAGCCAGGAGCCCTTGACAGCTTGCCGCATTCAGGTGCGGTGGCCAGCATGAAACGAGATTGCTGCCTCGCCATGGAGCTGCCTGCCTCCGCCAATCCTGACCTCTGGCTCACGCTCACGGGCCTGGGCCGCATTTACGGCATCTCCGCGGTCCATTGCGGCCGCCTCCTCAGCGACGCCGGCCTACGCGATCACGACGGCCAGCCCAGCCAGCGGGCCCTAGACGACAAACTTGCCTACCAGCGCCATCCCCAGCACGGCAGCCGCCATGCCCTTTGGCAGCGCCAGGGCTGCTCCGCCATCCTCGAGGCCGGCGGGCTGGTGCCAATGGTGCAGACCACCCTGGTGGAGCAATGGGTGGCCCTGCTCTCGGCCCTTGAGGCTGGCTCCCCCTCGATCAGCACCTCCGCCGAGCAGATGGCGGAAGACCTGCCCAAGGAACTGGTGGAACCGGTCAACCGCCAACTGCGAAAGATCGGCTGCAGTTTCCAGGTGAGCCGCCTCCGGCCAACCAGCAACCCGAAGCAAGGCGCCAGCCCAGTCGCCAGCTCCAAGCCCAGCATCCCCAGGGTGGGTTCCCGCCGCCCTAACCACAGCAACGGCGCCGTGCCCCTGGCCAGCTGAGCCTCGGGCCATCCGCCATCGGAACCACCCCCACCGAGCTGGGGCACTCCCAGGCTGGGCCGGATTAGGTGCCTGGGCGTCTGCGGGTGGAGCGGGGAACTGGCCGGCCGGGGCCGGCCGCTGGCGGAACCGGCGGGGGCGCCCCAGCCGGGGCAGCCGACGGGGGGCTCTGCAGCCAGGGCTGATCAGCCTGGACACCAGGATCGGAGGCTTGTGCGGAACCCGGACCGCCCGGCCGCTGCCAGCGGGCCACCGTGAAGCTGGCGTCATCGGGCCAATCCGGGGACCCAGCCCCCGCCGGCTCGAACCGTTCGGCCTCCTGCGGGCGCGGCGGCAACAGGGGGGTGGCCCGCCTGGAGAGGGCCTCCAGGGGGCGGCGTTGCTTGGGTTGGGATGCCTGGCTCACGGCCGGTCGGCTAGGCGCTTCCAAATCCTGGCGCCAATCGATAGGGGCCCGACTGGAGCGGGGGGCCCAGGGATCCCGGGCCGGGGCGGGGTCGAAGGCCGGCTCGGATTGGCCCCCGGACGGCTCGGTCACGCGGCTCCGGCCTCCCGGGGCCGGCCCCTCCCAGGGCTCGCGCCAGCCGTCGTCGTCTTCGAGCAGCCAATCGAGTTTGTCTTCCACCCAGCGGCCCAGGCCGCCCGGGCGTGGCAGCCCGCCGGCTCGGCCCCCCGGCTGCGGACGACCGCTGGCCCTGGAGCCCGGCCTGGCCCCCGCCACACCATCGACGAGCTGGCGACCCGTCGCCAACCACTGATCCAGCCGCTGATCGAAGCGGGGTTCCCGGGACTCAGGCCGCGGGCCCGCTCGCAGGTCGGACAGGGCCCCTAGCGGCGCAGCGGCGCGGCGGCGGAAGGAACGGTCGGAATCCGGCATCCTCCCAGGCTAAAGGGGCCTGGCGACTGGGGCGACACCGGCCCGGGCGCGGCCCAGTCGCAGGGCCCGCGCCCGCAATAGCTGTTCGCGACCCAGACCCACCAAGGTGATGCCGAGGCCGCTGAACTCAAGCACCCAAAGGAAGGTGCCCATGGCAAGGCAGCTGGGATTCAGCGGACCTTAGGCGGCAGGGGCGCGGAAGATCAATTGGCAGCTGGCATGCCAATGGCCGCCATGGAGGCGGTCGCAACAGGGGCGGCAGGCCACGCCCTTGACCCGGCGGCGATAGGGAGCCGCCACGCCACAGCTTGGGCACTGGGCTAGCCAGCGGGCCTGGGCTGCCGGCACCGGAAAACGGTGGCGCACGCTCAGCTGGAACTCGCTCTGGGCCCGGTTGATCTGGTCCATGCGGGCCCGGAACTGGAGGCCATGGACCTCGCGCACCCCCAGCACCCGGTCGATCCAGGCGTGCACCATCTCGTGGCAGAGGGTGCTGAGGGTGGCCTCCCGGGGCAGGGGGTCGAGCAGGGGGCGCGACAGCACGATCTCAGAAAGGTCGCGGCCATCGGCAAGGCGGCCGCTGCGATAAAGGCCAGCCGTGCGGGTCATGCGGCCGTCACTCCAGCGCACCGCCACCAGACTGGATCCGGCGGGGGCGAGGCTGCCCTCGAAATGCTCCCGGTTGAGGCGGTGGAACAGGGGCAGCAGGGGCTCCAGGGGCACGGGTTGGCGCGGCTCAGCCTTTCGGATGCAGTCTGGCGGGGTTGTCGGTCAGACTCGGGGGCCGCAATAGACGGATCGACGCAATGGACTGGGGCCTGGCACAGGGAATTGGCACCAAGGTGCTGCTGGCGGGGGCCGGTGGCCTATTGCTCTATTGGACGATCAGCGCCGTGCGTTTGGTGCTCAGCGCCCGGGGCATCAACCCGCTGATCAAGCAGTTCTTCACCCAGGTGGCCTCCGGCAGGGTGGATGCGGCCTACCTGCTCACGACGAAGAACTACCGCTCCCACGTCAACCGCCAGCAGTTCCTGCGCTTTCTGGCCAGTCTGCAACTCAACAAATACAACAACCTCAAATCGGGTCGGCCCCGGCTGCAGGAGGGCCAGGTGATCCTCACCGTCAAGCTCAAGGCTGAGAACAAGGACGAACTGCCCCTCGACTTCACCTTCACGAAGGTGGATGACGCCTGGCGGGTAGAGCGGATCAGCAAAGTGGCGGCCGCCTGAGCCCATGGCTGCGGCGAGTCCTGCCCTATCCGCCCTGCAGGCCCGGGCCGCGGAATTGCGGCGGCTGCTCAGCCGGGCCGCCCATGCCTACTACGTGCTCGATGCCCCCGAGCTCGAGGATGGGGTTTACGACCAGCTCTACCGGGAGCTGCTCGATCTCGAGGCCGCCGACCCGAGCCTGGTGACGCCTGACAGCCCCACCCAGCGGGTGGGGGGCACCCCGGCGGAGGGCTTCACCAGCGTGGAGCACCGCATCGGCCTGCTCAGCCTTGATAACGCCTTCAACCTCGAGGAGCTGGAGGCCTGGTACGGCCGCCTGCTCAAGGTGCTCGACCGCCAGGGAGAACCCGGCGCGCCCGTGCCGGCCCTGGAGATGGTGGGGGAGCTCAAGATCGATGGCAACGCCCTGGCCCTGAGCTACGACAACGGCCTGCTGGTGCGGGCCGCCACCCGGGGGGACGGCGAACGGGGCGAGGAGATCACCGCCAACGTGCGCACAATCGCCAGCGTGCCCTTGCGGCTGCAGCTGGCCAATCCGCCGGCCTGGGTTGAGGTGCGCGGCGAGGCCCTGATCCCCGATGCCACCTTTGCCGCCATCAACCAGGAGCGCCTGGCCAAGGGCGAAGCCCCCTTCGCCAACCCCCGCAACGCCTGCGCCGGCACCCTGCGCCAGCTCGACCCGCGGGTGGTGGCCGCCCGGCGCCTCGATTTCTTTGGCTACACCCTGCATCTGCCAGACGACTGGCAGCCCGAGCCGACTGGAGCCGACCCAGGCCGCCCCCAAAACCAGTGGCAAGCCTTGCAGTGGCTGCAGGCCGCCGGCTTCCGGGTGAACCCCAACGCCGAGCGCCTGGCCGACCTGGCAGCGGTGGAGGCCTTCTTCCGCCACTGGGACAGTGCCCGCAAGGCCCTGGCCTACGCCACCGATGGGGTGGTGGTGAAACTCAATGACCTGCGCCTGCAGGACAGCGCAGGCTTGACCCAGAAGGCGCCCCGCTGGGCAATCGCCCTCAAATACGCCGCTGAGGAGGCCCCCAGCAAGCTGCTGCGGCTCAGCTGCCAGGTGGGTCGCACCGGGGTGGTGACACCCGTGGCCGAATTCGAGCCCGTGCCCCTGGCCGGCACCAGCGTCAGCCGCGCCACCCTGCACAACGCCGATCGCCTAGACGAGCTCGATCTCTGCGCCGGCGACACGATCGTGGTGCGCAAGGCCGGCGAGATCATCCCCGAAGTGGTGCGGGTGCTGCCCGAGCTGCGACCGCCTGGCGCCCAGCGGCTGGAGCTGCCGAGCCATTGCCCGGAATGCGGCTCAGAGCTGGTGCGGGAGCAGGGGGAAGCGGCGACCCGCTGCGTCAACAGCAGCTGCCCGGCAATCCTGCGCGGCACCCTGCGCCACTGGGTCAGCAAGGGGGCCCTGGATGTGGATGGCCTGGGCAGCAAATTGATCGAGCAGCTGGTGGACCGGGGCCTGGTGGGTTCGATCGCCGACCTCTACGGCCTGGACGCAGCCCTGCTGGCCAGCTTGGAGCGCCTGGGCCAGAAATCAGCCGAGAACCTGGTGTCAGCCTTGGCCGACTCCAAGGCCAAACCCTGGCATCGCCAGCTCTACGGCCTCGGCATCCACCACGTGGGCGAGGTCAACGCCAAGGCCCTGGCCAAGGGCTTCCCCAGCGCGGCGGAGCTGGCGACGGCCGCCCTCGAGGCGCCCGAGCAGATCAGCGCCCTTTTTGGCATCGGCGGCGAGATTGCCCAGTCCCTGGCCCAATGGTTCGCCACGGAGGCCAACCAGCAGCTGCTCCGCCAACTGCAGCAGCGGGGCCTGGCGCTGGCGGCGGGACCCCAGGAACGGGAGGCGGGCCAGCAGGGGCAAGCGAGCCACCTGGCCGGCACCACTTTTGTGCTCACCGGCACCCTGCCGGGCCTCAGCCGCAGCGCCGCCCAGGCCCTGATCGAAGCGGCCGGCGGGAAGGTCAGCGGTTCTGTCAGCAAAAAAACCAGCTATGTGGTGGCGGGGGAAGAAGCCGGAAGCAAGCTGGCCAAAGCCGGGGCCCTGGGGGTTGCGGTGCTCGATGAAGCAGGCCTGCTGGCCCTGCTCCAAGCCGGCCCAGGCGCCAGTCCCTTGGACCCACCCCCAGGAACCTGAGCCTCCCCGCGCCTGCCATTCTCCGCGCCCAGCGTCCATCCTGGGGGAGCCCACCATCAGGACCCCACCATGGGCGAACCGGCTTCCTACCGCTGGATCAAGACTGACTGCGGCCGTGCCAAATACAACGAGCTGGCAGCGCGCTCGGGCCTGGCCGCCCAGATCCGCCTGGCCTGGTTCGTAGGGATTGCCACCCTGAAGGACTGGAGCCTGCCTAAACCCTAAAAGGTTGTGGCGGCCCGCTAGCGCAACCGGCAACAGCTGCATGGACCCGGGCTCAATCCGCCTCCACCCCCTTAAGGGCCCGCTGGGCCGCCCGCCCAACCAGCCACACCGAGGCCACGGTGGCCACCAGGCCGATGATGCGCAGGCTCCAGGTGCCCAGGGCTGCCTTGCCGGAAAGGACCTCGCCAAAACGGGCCACATCACCCGCTAGGGCACCGAGGCTGCAGAACAAGACCGTACCCGGCAAGATCGCGATTAGGCCGATCGCGTAATCGCGCAGGCTCACGTCACTGAGGCCGTAGGCCAGGTTGAGCAAACTGAAGGGAAAAGCCGGCGACAAACGGGTGAGGAGCACCAATTTGAGGCCCTCCCGGCTAACGGCCTGCTCAATCGCCCATAACTGGGGGACGGAAGCCAGGCGTCGCCGCGCCCAATCCCGCAACCAGTGCCGCCCGATCAAAAAGGACGCGATCGCCCCCAGGCTGGCCCCGACGAACACCAGGCCACTGCCAAGAAGGGAGCCGTAGAGGGCGCCCGCCAGCATCGAGGCCCAAACCCCCGGCAACAGCAGGGTGACCCAGAGGGCGTAGAGGGGAATGAACACTGCTGCCCCCCCTGGCGATTGCAACGCGGGCAGCAGCTGGTGCAACCAGCTGCCGGTAAAATCGGACAACAAGGTCACAAGCTTGATGGAAGGATTCGCAATGTAGTCTCCCGAACCTCAAAGTGGTTGCAAATTCACCTAAAATGATGTCCCATGTTCCATAAGCAAACTCAAGCCGTTGCAAGCACCAAACAAAAACAATTAACCCAACGCCTTGCAATAGCGCCAACCCCTCGCTGGATCGAACGCCTACCCTGACAAGGGATAGGCCCTCGGTAAGCATTAGGTATCACAAGATACCCACGCAAACCGGAATTCGGGTTTACAATTCTCAAGAGGCGGCATCAATCAATTGTTTTGGCCAGCTTTTCCAGCCGCGCCCTAATCCATTCAATAATCTAACTAACAATCAATCATGGCCTTGGGTCGAGCTCAACAAATCCACCTTAAAAGTTACCCCAACAGCCAGTTTGAGCTTCCCCTTGGCGCCCAAATCCTGACCCCCAAGGATGGGCCGACCAAGGGCATCCCCAGGGAGCTCAGCCTGGCGAAACTGCGCGCACACCTGCTGCACTTGTTAACGCAAGTTTATGGGAGCCAATCGCATCGTGATATTAGGGTACTGTTGCTTTTACCCGATAAAACGCGCAAGCAAACGGCAGCACGACTACTCATCGACGCAATGATTGAACTTTGTCAGGACGTGCATACGCTGTCCTTCGACATTATCTTCGGTCTAGGGACCCATCCTGTGATGTCCGATGGGGACATCGCAACCATGATCGGCCCCCAAAGGCTGGAACGCCTTGCCGCCCTAGGCACCACCTTGCAACAGCAAACAACCCTCAAACCGCTTGCCCAACGTCACATCACGATTCCGCCACCACCCCAACTACTAGACGAACCAGCTGCAGACCAAAAATCAAAACCGGCCTGCCAAGGCCTAGGCGAATCGAACCGTTCAGAGTGCACCAGAATCGGACTTCCTGCAGCGCTATGGCATTACGATCATATTATTAGCGGCGGCGATACGGATCTGCACCCCTACGAGGGTCGTGCTGGCAGCGGTGGAATCAATAAAATGTTGGTGGTTGGGATCGGCTGCCTCCATTGCATTCGCATCACCCATACGATGGAAGTTCTCTCCCATGCCCTTACAAGAAGCGGCGAAGCTAATAACCATTTCGTAAAATTAATTGATCATTTCACGAAAGAGATTACAGCCCAACTAAGAGATGGATCTGGCCGCCTAAAAGCCAATCCCCATGGCGTTTCAGTTTTAGCCAAGATAACTGACCAGCCCGATTCCATATGGGTTGGCGATCAAGACAAGAATAGGGCCGTTCTGACGAAGCAACTGGAAATGGAGCGAACAGTCGCTCTCGAACACCCGGTGAGCTTTGTGATTGTGGACACCGAACGGAGAAAGGCAACAGATATTCTAGCAGGGGCAAGAAGCTTACATTTTCTCTGCAGCTTTGACGATCCCTCTAATCAACTTCTTTTGCGCCAGCCGGCCGGTCGAAGCGCGCTGATGTTCAACGCCTGCCATGAAATTAAAAACTCCAATGGGATCGGCAATGCAGGAACCGTGCTGCATCTCAATGCCCTTCGCAGCTTTGTGCATGACTCCATTGCCGAAGCTCGTGATAGTGGCCTAATCCAAGCCAGCAGCGGCCTCAGCGATAACAAACGACGTAAACTCAAAAAAGATATCCTTGGACGCTGGGAAGACTACCTCCGGCTTGTCAGTAACGAAGACATCTTTTTCGCACGGATTGAAAGGTTACTGATTGGCATTATCTCAACCGACACCAAAACCCAAGACAAGGGGCCACTCCTTAAGGAGCTCGCCCACAATTTGGATGAATCCTTAGTCCATAGCTTTGGCAACCATCGCCATGTGATCACCGGAACCCGTCATCACTTTGCCAACAGTGGTGCCCGTGACGCCCTTCGCTTTTTACAACAATCTACGCAGGCACTCGGCTTCAAAGGACTCGGAGAAGGGGGCCAAAGGGCCCTCCGCCTCCTAGTCATTCTACAAAAGTTTGAGACTCTCTATATTGCAACGGATAATCAACATGTGCTGGACTTTCTCGTCGAGCTTAATCATCCCCCTGGCATATCCGATCTTGGTCAGCCAACAGACCAATTTCCAACCGAAGCCGAGCCCAACATCCTTGGCCTCACAGGAATCTCCCTCAATGATTATTCTCCCCAAGCGGCCCTAGAGATTGCTCTTAGTCGGCACTATGATCAAATGACTCCGCTTAATGGCAGCGAATTGGCCTTTATCCAGGAACCGGTGATTATCAAACGGAATCTCACCTCAGACCTCAAAACAGTGACCCTACCCTTGCCCCCTGTTGCCGTTTAAGCCGCAAGGATGTATAGTTAGAGTAGTTTCACTTGCGTACTTAAAGGGTGCTTAAACCCTTTTGGCATCACCCATGCAATCAATTCTTCAGATCGCTACCGCCGTTTACCTGCCGATTATCACCGCAGCCCTTGTAGGTGTTTTACTCAGCTTGGTGCTGACTCGCTCGGGTCGAATGGTGCGCAACCAACCCGTTCAGGAATTGCTCCCTGATGTGCTGGCTCGGTTTCTCTATCTAGTTGGCATTCCAATTGGCGTTGCCAACTTCATCCGCAAAGCCGAATTCAACCCATCCGTCTGGATTTCGCCAGTTATAGCCTGGTCAGCAGTGCTATTAGCAATATTTTTGAGCTGGCACTTCTTAAAAGGCTCTGCAAAACCCCGCTCAAAAAGCACCAAAGCCAGTTTTACGCTTCTAAGCTACCTAGGAAATACGAGCTATTTAGGATTTCCTGTCATCCTGCTGCTGCCACAATTAGGCCCCCAATACTTTAGTTCAGCCGTTCTTTACGACATCCTTGGCACACTCGTGGCTGGCTACGGCCTGGGCGTCTTCTTTGCCGGTCAGGCCAGTCGCAACACTGCTGAAGGCAACACCGCTTCGGTTAGTCGCTCCAGCTCCAGCGAAGCCGGATTAGCAATGAGTACTACCAAGCGAGATGGGGCGGGGGCACTCCTTGATGCACTCACCGAAGTCGCCAAAAACCCTACATTTTATGCTTTTTTCGTTGGCCTTTACCTAAAGACCCTTAATATACCCGAATGGATTGTGTCTGGACTAGGCGCAATTGCTTGGTCATCCATCATGGTTGCCCTGATTGTGATGGGCATGAGAATACAACAACTCTCTTCCAAGCTCAACCTAAAACTTGCAATCCAACCTGTCCTCATTAAAACGATTCTTGTCCCCCTTGTACTCGCAGCTGCCTTAACCGGATTGGGTCTTGAAGGCCCCCAGCGCTTGGTGCTGATTCTTCAATCGGCCATGCCCTGCGGATTTATTTCATTAGTACTAGCTGAAAACTATGGTCTTGATGTTGAGCTTACTGTCGCCTCAATCTTACTTTCTTGCATTGTTTTTGCCTTCATGTTACCCGTCTGGGCAACCCTATTTACAACGTGGTAGCTAGGGCCCTCACTCCAACACCTACAAGCCTCAACACTTCATGCGCAAATTATCAATTAAATCCAAAAGGCTTTGTCCATTCTCTAAGACGCTCATCTGATACGGGGATACGGGGATACGGGTCCCTTGCTCTAAGTTGAAAAAGCCTTACTTACCTGCTAGAATCAATTCAAATTTTCACTTAACATGAAGAGACGCGATTTTATTGCCATCGGGGTTGCCGGTGGCCTGCTTGCCTCCTGCAAATCACTTGGATTGCCGGGTGCTGGTGGCATCAATCAAAGCAAGCACGATCTAGAAGTTTGGTGGTCTGAAGGATATTACCCTGAAGAAACCGATGCGATTGAAACGATCTTCGCAAATTGGCAACGTATTACTGGCAACAAACTCAACCTCAGTTTCTTTAGTGAAAATGAACTAGCTGCCAAAGCGCGTTCGGCCATCGATGGTGGACCCACGCCAGACCTCCTCTATGGCTATGGGATCAACGATACGGTTGTTCCTATTCTCAGCTATAACAATCAACTCGTTGCCCTAGACGAGGTCGTTAAGCCCATCAAAGACGACCTATTGCCAGGCGTGATTGATGGCGTTACCTATCTCAATAAACAAACCAAGAACAAGTCGATTTACGCGATTCCAATCTCCCAGCACTCCGTTAATCTCCATTACTGGAAAGATCTGGTTGAGGAGGCCTTTGGCGGCAATGAACAAAATAAAAAGATCCCGAATGAATGGAATGCATTCTGGGATTATTGGCATGCAAGCCAAAAAGCATTGCGCCAAAAGGGTTATGACGAAATCTATGGCATGTCCCTACCCATGTCGAACCTGGCTAGGGATACCAGCTATATCTTTGAGTTTTTCTTAGAAGCCCACAATGCCAAGATCTTGACCCCTTCAGGCAAACTCAATGTCGAGGATCCGGTAACACGTCAAAGAATCATCAGTGCAATTAACGATTACACCAGTAATTACAAAGACAAATATGTGCCTCCCAAGGCGACAAGTTGGTCAGACGCTGATAATAATATCAACTTTCTCAGCAGTCTCTCCGTGATGACTTCAAACCCGACCCTTTCGATTCCTGGCTCCCAGCTTTCTGATGAAATCGCCTACTTCGAAAGGCTTGGTTCCTTGCCCTGGCCCAACAAGCTTGACGGCTCGCCGATGCGGTCATTTATCTCGGTGAAGCAAGCCATTGTCTTTAACAGTTCCAACGTAGCCAAGGCTAAAGACTTACTTGCATACGTTCTCAAAACAGAAAATCTAAGTCGTTATGTGGAAGGTTCCCAGGGTCGTTTCTTACCTACCACAAAGTCAATCATGGCCATGCCCTTTTGGCACAATGCAAAAGATGTGCATATCGCCACTGCAATCCAAAACATGAAGTCTTCAAAAATACCTGGATGGATTCTCAATCCTGCCTACAGCGAGGTAATCTCTAAAAACATCTGGGGGAAAGTAATTGAGGCTGTTGCCACCGGTAGCACACCGACAGAGAAGGCTGTAGACGGTGCCATCACTGAGATCCGCACTATTTTTGCTGGTTGGAACTAAAAACTGAACCATGAAAAAACGTTCTTTTTGGATCAAGCTTTCCATCGCCACCCTGACCTCATCAAGCGTCATCTCCGTAGTTGCCTACCTGCTTGCCAATGGTCCCCTAGCTGCCAAAGCACTGGCAAACCAACGAACTATCCTGCAGGAAAAGCAAGCTCGCATTGAGCAATGGTGGGAAGGAGAGGTCAAGGACATCGGCAAAGATCTTCGAAATCCCAAATTAGTTGAAAATTCGCTCACTATTCTGCAAGCGAAACGCCATAGCCGTGCAGATATTAATTCCGCAACTAGTCTTGCTCTCGAAGCGATTCTCACCAGCCATCAAAGCAACCGTAACAGCGCCTCTTTGTTGACAAAGGGCGGCATTGTCGTTTTTTCAACTGATCACGACAAATACGCAGCCTATCAACCCCTTAAAAATACAACTACAAGCCTAGAACTGGAAGAACTTCCCAGCACCCCTCTGAACTTTTTTACCAATTCAAGTACTGGCCTACCCTCGATCTCAGTTGCCTTACCCATCTACATAGCCCCCAAGAAAAAAGCAGGATTCCTCGCAATTGATCTCAATTTACGCAAGCTCAATAACCAAATCACTGAACCAGCCCCTAACAGTAAAGAAGCTCAACCGCGTGGATCTGCACCTATCAAATCCTATTTAGTGGCACGCACTTCCCTAGACCAAGCCACCTTTATAGCGCCACCCGCCCAAAGCCCACCTGACTACGAATTCAAACCTTTAGATAGTGTTGGTATTCGCAAGGCCCTAGATGGCAATTCAGGCGAGGGCTTCTATCTCAATAGCGAAGGAGTTCCTGTCGTTGGTATTTATCAATATTTGCCAAATTTCCGTACAGCCGTGCTGGTTGAAAGCCGCCAAAAAGATATCTATGCATCATCCCGAACAATGGGCCTGCAGATTTTTGAGGTCGGCGCTGCTCTATCCCTGCTCAGCTTGGGGATGGGTTTGCTTGTTGATAAAAAGGATAATCAGCAAATAGAGTCTTAAGCCTCGCCTCCATAGGCTCTATTAAACCCCAAACACTCCTTAACTGCCATGGAAGTCCCGCTCGAGGCCATTCCCAATTCTCGTAAGCGTCCTATTGTGCCGAACCTATCAATTTTAAGGCGACTACAATTCACCTTTACATTTCAAATTACAGTTGCACTCATTGCCTCTTTTTGCCTAGGCAATGTAGCTCTTTTTCAAATAGCATCTAAACGTTTGCTGGCCAATGAGCAAAGACGTTTTCGTGATAATGTTCTTTATTTAAGTAGCAGCATTCTGGCCTATCAAGATTCCATTGATACGGAACTTGCCTTTGCCGCCAATTCGCCAGAGGTAAGAAGTCTTGATAGAAAAAGAATTCTCGCGGAATTAAAGCCAATTATGGACGCCAATCCCTTGCGGAAATGGCGCATATGGCGACGGGACGGCAAACTGTTAGCCAGCAACCCTCCTGAAACTAATATCAAACTTAAAGAGAAAAGGATACTCACAGCTCCATATTTTATCCAGGCACTCAATGGTAAAAGTAATTACAGTATTCGCTCCACTCTAGTTGGTGCAAGGCTTGAGGGTTGCCTAGAGGCAGCCCATCCCATCTATCCGCTTATCAGTAATGGTAAAGCAACAAAGCCCTCCGCTATCCTATCTTTTTGTCTGCCAATCTCAAAAATTGGCGTAGACAGTGGCCTCGTTAATGTTGAAAAAATAAGCATGGCCAACCAGCCCGGCGTAGCCAAGCAAAGAGACGAGTACCTTGCCCTTCATCGCGGTAAATATAACGGACGTTTATTTTTTATGATTGCAACATCTGGCAACCTTATCTTACCGACTATCTCCACTAATGGGTTTGATCATATTTCGCTGCTGACGGCTCGCCGCCTTGCTAAAACCAATTATCGGGGCTTTGTTGATGCGGCTGGCGATTTACCGCTCCGGGATACGTTGCAACGGGTTGAAGTTGACGGCCACTCCTTCTTCCTCTATGCCCACAAAGTCAATGAAAACTGGACAGCTGTTAGCGTCGTTGATGAGCAAACAATCTACGCGCCCCTAAACAAAAATCTGCTTGTGCTAGTTCTAATCCAATTATTTACTTTATTGGCCACCAGCATTGTTATTTTCTATGTCTGCCGCCAACTGGTGAAGCCCCTGAAAGCTGTTGTTTCAACCGTTTCGCAGCTTAGCAACCTTGAGATTCCGCAGCAACAGCCTAAAAGTCTGTCAACTTCCAATATTATTGAAATCAACCAAGTTTCTGCGGCAATTAGCAAGCTTTCCTTTGCGATGGATTCGTTCAGTCGCTACCTACCCCGCGAGGTTGTTAAGTCTGTACTGAACTCCAAGCAAAGTGCTCGGCTCGGCGGGGAAACGCGCGAGCTAGTGATGCTATTCACTGATATTCGCAACTTCACAACCTATTCAGAATCGGGTGATGCCATCATGATCCTCGATCATCTGAATACATATATGACGGCATTGACATCCCGAATAATGGAAACATCGGGAACTATTGACAAGTATATTGGCGACTCGGTGATGGCTTTTTGGGGAGCGCCCTACACCGTGGATCAACCAGCCTGTAAGGGCTGCACGGCTGCGCTTGCGGTGCAAGAAGAAACGTCTCGGCTCAATCTAGAATGGGAACAAGTAGGTATTGACCTGCAGTTCTTCACGCGTGTTGGCGTTAACATAGGTTCTGTGATTGTTGGCAATGTGGGTTCGGAGGAGCGTTTTAATTATACTGTAATCGGAGATCCGGTTAATCTGGCAAGTCGCCTCGAAGGCACCAATAAATTATACGGGACTGGCATACTTGTTAGCCAAGCGATCGTCGATGCCGTCAATAAGGAAGATAGCAATCATGACTTCTGCTTCCGTTTGATGGATCGCGTCAAGGTCAAAGGTAAAAATTTATCCACGGATATCTATGAGTTAGTTGGCTACAGTAGCCATTTCCACCCGCTCGAACTGGAAGACTTGGCGACTGCCAATGCGATCATGGCAACGTCATTGGATAGGGGTGTGAACTTAGCTCTTGAGAAGTTACTCGCCTTACCAACTGACAAACCCCATACGCGCTTTCTACTTGAACTCCGCACCATGCTGACGCAGCGGCAGCCAGCCAGCGAGCCTGCCTGATTACAGGTAAATATCCAATTATTAAAGTCTATTGCCCTTAAGGACAATTCGAGAGGCCGCCAAGCCCCACCTCAATGGGGAATAGACGATGATGCTATGGTCAAAATCAATCACATTCAACACGCGTGAGATTTTGCCGGGCACATAGCCAAAATAAAGCAGCCAATTTCAAACAATTTTCCTCCATTAACTAGAGAATTAAATGCTAGACTAGTCCTGCAAGTTGGTGGTTTCGATGTCAGACCCCTCCAAGAGCCGCAAATTGATCACTGGGAGAACGACTAGGAAGACTGGACATAAAGCCTCGATTCGATGCCTTCCTGCAGCTTTTGTTGCAGGCATGCTTCTCTGGATGCAACCCGCCCAGGCTGCCCTTCGGCTCCAGGTTCGCTTTGGCGAGTTTGAGCGCTCCGTCGCCGTTGCCGACTTCGCCCAGTTTGCGGAAACGGGCCAAGCGCCGCCTGGTTTGGCCTGGTATTTGAACCGCATCAAACCGGCGGATCGGGCGGCCTTAAGAAACGCTCTTAGCCAAAGTCTACCGATCACCCCCGTGATGGTGTCGCATTTGCTGGCGACACCCATCGGCCAGGAACTGGTTGGCCAGCTAGCCAAAACCCTGGCCCTGCCAGCAGTTCAAGCCCAACCTGCGATTCAAGCCGCCCTGTTACTTGGGGCCGCCAAAACGGGCCAACTGCGCCTGATCGACGCCCTAGAAGCCTTCCCGCTCCAGGACTTGCCCGTGAGTGGCGATGCCCTTGTATCGATCAGCCACCAACTGGGCAACCAACTCAATTCGCAAAACAATCTCTACCCAGGGCTGCTCGCCCAAATCAGCCAGGCTGGGGCCAAGCCCGTTGCCGCAGGGCCTGCTTTTCTTGGCGCTGCCAAGCCCGGCAGCGTGACCTACACCAGCAAGACCTTTCAATTTGTGGACCGGGCGGGCAACAGCATCCAAGCGCTGATCAATCTGCCCATTCGAGCCGGGGCCATCGCCAAGCCAGCCCTAGTGGTCTTGGCGCCAGGACTGAATACGGATTACACGGGCTTGCTCTATGTGGGCAACCATCTTTCCAGCCATGGCTATGCGGTAGCCACCCTAAATTTTCCCTTTACCAGTGCCGATACCATCCAGGCGGCCATGGCTGGAACGGCAGCGATTCCAAGTCCGAGCGCCTGGTTCAGCCAGCCAACCACCATCAGTGATCTGATTGATGTGGTGCAGCGCCGCTGGGGCGATCGGCTGGACAGCAACCGGGTTGGCGCCCTCGGCCAATCCCTGGGGGGCTACACCGTTACGGCCCTGGCCGGAGCACCCCTCGATTGGACCCACCTAAGGGAAGCCTGCAAGCGCTATGCCGATCCCAACCAGGTGGAAATCAATCTGGCCAAACTCTGGCAATGCCAGGATCCCAGCCAGCCGACCCAAACCCTGAACCAGGCCGATGCTCGCATCAAGGCCGTAATCGCCGTCAACCCCGTGACTAACCCGATCTTCAGCGCAAAGTCGCTGCAGTCCATAGCCACTCCCTACATGATGATCGCCGCAACCGACGATTTCTTTGCGCCGCCCCTGTCTGAACAACTCCTGCCCTATACCTACCTCAAGCAAGCCGATACCTATCTGGCGCTAGTGAACAAAGGCACCCATCTCTCCTTTCTGGAGGGCACCGCCAAGCTACCTAGTTTCCTTGTTGGTCCGGCCCAACGGGAAGCCTTTGGCGAACTGAAAGCCCTCTCGCTGTTGTTTTTTGATCGGTATCTAGCTGCGGTCGCAAAACCAGACGACTTGATCCCTCCAAACTCAAGCTTGATTGTGGGGTTGCCTCCCCTCCAGATGTTGGTGCTGCGGCAACTAGACGGGCAAGGGTTGCGATCTGCCGTCCCGCTGGCCTGCACGATGGAGTCCCCTGGCTGTTGAAGCGTGGGGATGGCCCGGGGCAACGGATTCACGCTTCCGGGGCGCTACCCCCTGCCTCGAGGGCGGTGACCAAACCGTGCAGGGCGAGAAACAAACGATCGCGGCGCTGGGGCAGATCGGCGCTGGTCAATTGGCCCGACCAGCGCCCTTGCACATGGAGCCACCAGCCACCGTCGCCATGGTCGAGGTGGGCCTCAGCCATGGCCAGGTCTTTCGTCTCGGTTAGCAGGGCCTGGGCCCGGCCCTGCAGATCAGCCAGCGCCTGGGTTTCTAACTTGGGAATCGGCAGCCGCAAGTCCAGGGGCTCGGCGCTGCGCAGGCTGTTGTTCGTCACCACGGAATCAGCCACCTGGGAATTGGGCAGCGAAAGCTGGGAGCCATTCTTTAGCCGCAGGCTGAGTGAGCGCATCCCCATCGACAGGACGGTTCCATCGACCTGGCCGGATTTGGGGGTGCCAATGCTGCACTGATCGCCCACCTTGAGCTGGCCATCCAAAAACAGGCTGAAACCATCGGAGATATCGCGGATCAACTGCTGGGTCCCGAGGGAAATGGCCAGGGCCGGCACCGACGACATCGCCAGGATCGTGATCGAGGTGAGGCCGAGGCTGCGGGCCCCCTGCACCAACACCGTGACGGCGGCCGCCAGGCCTATCACCCGGATGATCGTGAGCAGCTGGCCAGCCCCTTTGCGGCGCACCAGGACCAGGGTGCCCTCCGCGCTGCGCTGGCGTTTGCGAATCAAGCTCTGCCCCACGGCCTCGGCCAACAGGTAGAGCAACGGCGCGGCTACCGCCATGTTGAGCACCCGGGCGGTGACCAGCACCACAAGGGCCCGATCACCGGTGAGATTGACCCAGTCGATGCAAAACCAGCGCCACAGGGACAGGAGCGGCAGCAGGGGCAACAAGAACCCAACCCGCTGCCAGTAGGGACGCCGCCCCAGGTGCTCAAGGGAGAGGCGGAACTGATGGCGCAAGCGCAGCAACAACCCGAGCCCCAAGGCCAGCCCCATCGCCGAGCTCGGCACCAGGATCAGCCATTGCAGCAAGGACTGGCCGCCAAAAGGCTGATTCACCAGCCAATGCTTCCAGGAGGCTGGCAGCCGCAGCATCCACTTGGGCGGCAGGGCCCCACCGGGCAGCAGCGACCAGGTGACATAGAGATCACCGCCAAATCGATGCCGCAGGGCCGGATCCTGCGCGAAGAGGCGATTGAAATCGGCATCCACCTGGGCCACTGTCCGGGGACTGAACAGAAAATCCTGCTCACTGCACTGCTGACAGGGCAGGGCCGCCGGCGAAGCCTTGGCTCCGGCCCCTGGCTGATTCAGCGCCAGGGTGATCGGGGTCTCGGGAATCGTCCAGGACTTAAGCCCCTCTCTGGCCACCTCGTTTGGACCAGGCAGCACCAGGCCCGGATGGTGGGCTAGGTCGTAGAGCAGCAGGCTGCGCAACATCACCATCGTGCCCACCCCGGTGATCGGATGGAGGGCCTGGGGGAGTTCGCTGAGGTTGAGGGCCTCGGTGGCCTGGTCAAGCAGCCCCTGGCCCTGGCCAACCTGGTGCCGCTGCCCAGGGGTATAGAACCAGCCCGGATCCGCCAAGCCCTGGTCGATGGCCCCGTGAATCAGTTGATGGGCCTGGCCGGTGGTGGCCAGAAAATTGTCGATGGTCTGGCGGGGGCTAGGCCCCGGCACCTGGCGCAGCGCCAGCGGTTCGCCGGGGAACTTGGCGCCGTCCGCACGAGCCCAGGGGTCCCCCGCCAGGGATCCCACCACCAGGAGCAGGGGGAGAAAGAGGGCTACCAGACGCCGGCTCCATTGCCTGCTGGGCCTGGAGCTGCCACAGCCAGCCATAGGGGTCCATCCAGGATGAAAGAAGACCATGGTCGCAAAGGCCTTGGCGGCAGGATGCCCCGGACCCAGGGCCAGCGGACCTGGTTGATCGGATTCGTCCGATCAAGCGCTTGTCAGCAGCGGTTGCGGGATCCCCAACTGGCACGAGCCTTGGGCTGAAAGCGTCCCGGCCGGAGCCCGTAACTAGGCCGAATCCTTAAGCCGAATTCTTAAGACGTGAATTCGCTGTTGTAGGCCTCTTCGCCATGGGAGTGGATATCGGCGCCCTGGCGTTCCTGGGCGTCAGTGAGGCGCAAGGGCACGAAGGCAGCAATCGCCTTCAACACCACATAGGTGCCCACACCGACCCACAATATAGTGAACCCGGCCGCCTGGATCTGGATCCAAAGCTGGCCGAACCTGCCCGTGATCAAGCCATCGGCCCCAGCCGGATTCAGGACCCTCAGGGCAAAAACTCCTGTGAGCAGGGTTCCCAGCAGGCCGGCCACGCCATGGATCGGGAGGACATCGAGGGTGTCATCCAAGCCCAGGCGATTCTTGAGCTGCAGGGCGCCATTGCAGACCACCGCCGCTGCAAAGCCAATCAAGATTGCCGCCAGGGGGCTCACATAACCCGCCGCCGGGGTAATCGCCACTAGGCCGGCAACGGCACCGGTGGCCACACCCACCGCCGTCGGTTTGCCCCTTTGCAGGTTTTCCAGCCCCATCCAGGCCAGGGCCGCCGCCGCCGCGGCCGTGTTGGTTGTGAGACAGGCCAGTGAGGCCAGGTTGCCCGCCACCAAACCACTGCCGCCATTGAAGTCAAACCAGCCAAACCAGAGCAGCCCTGTCCCCATCAGAATGAAGGGCACGTTGTGGGGTGGTGCGGTGTGGCCCGGGTAACTGCGGCGCCGCCCGACCACTACGGCGGCCACGGCAGCGGCCACACCCGACGCCAGCTCCACCACCAGGCCCCCCGCAAAATCGATGGCCCCTAGGCCATCGGCGCCGAGGAAGCCGCCCGGGCCCCAGACCATGTGGGCCAGGGGCAGGTAGATGAAGGTGCTCCAGAGCAGCAGAAACCAGATCCAGGCGCGGAAGGCCATCCGTTCCACCACCGCCCCCGAGATCAGGGCTGGGGTGATGATCGCAAAGGTGAGCTGGAAGAAGGCCACGGCGCCATGGCTGAGCTGGCCATCGCCGTAGGGCGCCGACCAGTTACTTAGGCCGACCCATTGCCAGCCACCGATGAAGGGGGCCAAGGGGCCACTGCCGGGAGAGAAGGCCAGGCTGTAGCCAAACAGCACCCAGAGCACGCTGACCAGGGCCATGGCCGCAAAGCTCATCACCATGGTGTTGAGCACGTTGCGGCTGCGCACGAAGCCGGCGTAAAAAAGCGCCAGGGCGGGGGTCATCATCAGCACCAAGGCGGCGCTGATCAGCACAAAACCATTGTTGGCGCTGCGTAGCGCCCCATCCACAGCAAACAGGACCAAGCCCAGGCCAGGCAGTTAAGTTCAAAATGAACTTTTGCCCGGGATCAATCAGTAGCGACCGCTACCGACTGCGAGCTTCTGGAGGCAACCGATACATTTTTGCCAGCCGGGCCCTGGATCGCCGCCCCCATAGATTGGCCGAGCTGGCAGGCCTGGTCGACCTCGATGGGCGGACGCTGCACGGTTCAACTATTACCTCAGGGCGCTGCATCCCAATCTTGTTACTACCAGCAGGGCAGGTGCTGGCGCTGATCTCCCTACGTGGGCTGGGCTGATCAGCAGTCAGAGAAAATCCCCAGACCGCTGAAGCGGCAAAATTAATTGCTACCCATTCAGGTTGGCCCTTCCGCCAACAGAGTGGGCAGCAGCCCTCGAAGCTGGCGGAAACAGAACCTTGCAATCACCCACCGTTCTCACCACCCTGCTGATCCTGCTGGTGGGGCTGGCCCTGGCCCGGCTCAGTGCGGGAAGGCTGGCCCGCTGGGCGGTGCCGGCGATCGTGGTGGAGTTATTGATCGGCTTTCTGCTGGGCAATAGCGTGCTGCCCTTCGCAGCCATCAAACCGCTCAGCGGCCTCACGGAACTGGGGGTGCTGGCGTTGTTCTTCCAGGTGGGCCTGGAGGTGCGCGGCGATCTACTTGTGTCCTGGCGTGGCACGATCCTGCGGCTGGTGGCCTTGAGCTGCCTGGCGCCGCTGCTGGGCTACTGGCCGCTAACACTCGGCTTTGGCATGGCCCCAGCCACGGCCCTTCTCTGCCTGTCCTGCGTGGCCGCTACGGGCACTGGGGTCACCCTACAGCTCCTTGCCCAACGGGGCGCCTTGCACACCCCCTCGGGCCGGTTGTTGGTGGGGGTCTCAGTCCTCGATGACCTGCCCGCCATCGGACTGTTGAGCCTCTCGGTGGCCCTGGGGGGCACCAACTGGAGCAGGGGCCCGGGATGGCCAGGGATGCTTCTGGGTCTGGGGGCAGCCGCGGCCAGTCTCGTCGTGGCGAACCTCTGGCGCCGCCGTGGGGGCCCAGCCCCCAACAGCCCCCTGACGGTGCTCATCCTGCTGATCGGATCGGCCTGGATGGGGGAAGTGAGTGGCCTCACCTCCCTAATGGGGGCCCTGTGGGGCGGCGTGCTGTTCAACCGACTCAACCTTGAATGCGAACAGCTGGCGGGGCTGCTGCCGATGCTCTCGGGGGTGTTCCTACCGCTGTACTTCATCAGCGTCGGAATGCGGATCCAGGTCAGCACCCTCCTGGAGAGCCAGGCCTGGGGACTGGCCCTGCTTCTGCTGGCGCTGGCGGTGGTGGCGAAGCTGCTTTGCGGCTTCGGGGTGAACGCCAACGATCGGCGCGACGGCATCGACCGCTGGCAGGTGATCTACGGGCTGATGCCCCGCGGTTTGCCGGGGTTGGTGTTCGCCAGCACGGCCCTAGCTGCGGGGGTGATTAATGGCGTGCAGTTTTCGGCCCTGGTGCTGATGGTGAGTTGCACCACAGTGGTGGGGCTGCTGCTGTTGGAGCGGCGGCTACAGACGCAACCCAGAACCTCAGGCGCTGATGCCGGGGCCTTTGCTGGCCTTGATGCTCCCCCGGAGGGCTGCGCTGATCAGCAGCCAGACATCAAGCCCAAGGCTGGTGCCGCGGGCGTTGCTGCACGCCTGTGAAAAGGGTTGAAACAGCTAGTTCAGATTATTTCTTCCCTGAAAACCCTTGCCAGAACTGGGGTTTGAGGGGACGGGGCTGGCGGGACTCGAACCCACGACCTACGGTTTAGGAAACCGTCGCTCTATCCGGCTGAGCTACAGCCCCAGGCGGGGTCAAACCCCTGACGGCATTATGGGCTGTGAAAGCAGGCGAGGTGATCGCGATCGGCATCGGCGCATCGGCCTTGGTCGGGGTGGCGATGGCGGTTGAGGAAAGTCCGGGCTCCCCAATGGCCAGGCTTGCTGGGTCACGCCCAGTGCGGGTGACCGTGAGGACAGTGCCACAGAAACACACCGCCGATGGCCGTTCCGGGGCAACCCGGGCGGCACAGGCAAGGGTGCAAGGGTGCGGTAAGAGCGCACCAGCAGCATCGAGAGGTGCTGGCTCGGTAAACCCCGGCTAGGAGCAAGGCCCAGGGACAACGGTTGGCCATGGCACCCGTCCCGACCACAATGCGCCGCTTGAGGCCGCCGGTAACGGCGGTCCTAGACAGATGATCACCCCCCCGGCGAAGCCTCGGCCCCGCCGGGATGAACAGAACCCGGCTTACGTCCTGCTTTCACCCCCTTGCCAGTCCCCCGGGACCTGGCCCTGCCAGAGCCAGCCAGCCCGCATCACCCCCACGCCCATCCCGATGACGCCTGATCGCCGGCGGCAGTTGCTGGCCTTTCTCACCAGCCTGGGCCTCGATCCAGCCCCCAGCAGCGCCGAGGCGCTGGCGCCCCTGGATGAGGCCCTCAGCCACACCTCCGCCGGCCTGGCCTTCAACCACGAACAGCTGGAATTCCTGGGTGACGCGGTGCTGCGGCTGGCGGCGGCCGAATTCCTCGAGCGCCACCACCCCCAGTTGAAGGTGGGCGAGCGCTCCGCCCTGCGGGCCCAGCTAGTGAGCGACCGCTGGCTGGCGGAACTGGGCGAGACCTGCCAGATCGAGGCGTTGCTGCGCATCGGCCCGATCGCCGCCGGCGACAAAAGCGGCCGGGCCACCCTGCGGGCCGAGGCCTGCGAGGCCGTGATTGGCGCCCTCTATCGAATCTGGGGTGACCTGGAGCCGGTGCACCGCTGGCTCACACCCCACTGGCAGCGCACAACCGCCGAACTCCAAGCCGATCCCCATCTCCACAACTGGAAATCAGCCCTGCAGGAATGGAGCCAGGCCGAAGGCCTGGGCCTGCCCCACTACAACTGCCGCGAATGCAACCAAATCCACGGCGATTCCAAGCGCTTCCATTGCGCCGTGGCCCTGGACGGGCGGGAGCTGGGTGAAGGATGGGGGGGCTCCCGCCGGCTGGCCGAACAACAGGCCGCCCGCATGGCCCTCGAGGCCGTGCGGCCCAAGGGAGGCCCCCCAGCTAGCCCCTCCTGAGGCGGCCGAGCCAGATGGCGAAACGGCTCGATCAGACCGATTCGAGGGTTGTCAAAGGCACGGTGACCAACTTGTCCCAGTTGCCGCCCTCAAACAGCACCGCCGCCCGGGAGCCACTGATGCGTTGCACAAAGCCCCGGTAACCGTCGTAGATGGAGCGTTGGTCGCGCACCACCACGGTGGAGCCCGGGAGGATCGGCAGGGTATTGGCCATGGGAGCGCCTGGTCGTGGGGCCATGATCAAGGCTAATGGCCCAACCTGGACCCATGGCGCAACAGGCCACCAATCGGACACCGGATGATCCGGCCCGGCCCCAGGCCAACCAGCCCGCCAGCCCCCAGGGGACGGGGACCGATGACGACCCAGGCGAGTTACTGGAGGTGGGCCGGCTGGTGTCGGCCCAGGGCCTGCAGGGAGAACTGCGCCTCAATCCGCTCAGCGATTTCCCCGAACGCTTCACCGTTCCAGGCCAGCGCTGGCTGCAGGGCCGCACGGGGCCTGCCAAAGCGGTGACCCTGCTGAGCGGCCGCCAGCTTCCCGGCCGGGAGCTGTATGTGTTGCGGCTGGAGGGGGTGAACGATCGCTCCAGCGCCGAAGCCCTGGTGGGCCACGCCCTGCTGGTGCCCGCCAGCGACCGGCCGCCCCTGGCGGAAGGCGAATTCCACCTGCTCGATCTGGTGGGCCTGGAGGTGCGCCTGCTGGCCGATGGCCGCGTGATTGGCCGGGTCACGGACCTGCTCCATGCCGGCAACGACCTGCTGGAGGTGGAACTGGCGCCGGACCCAACCATGGATTCCACCCTAATCGTGGCTGCGGACCCAATCGTGGCCCCGGACCCGGCCCCTGACCCGGCCATGGCGGGAGATCCGGGCCCAGCCCCTAGACCGGGCCCAAGCGCCGCAGCGGGCCAACCTGCCCCAGCGCCCAAGCCGGCCGGCCCGACCAAGCCGCGCCGGATCCTGATCCCCTTCGTGGAGCCGATCGTGCCCGAAGTGCACCTGGCCGAGGGCTGGCTTGGCATCACGCCCCCGCCGGGTCTCCTGGAGATCTGAGCGGTCAAGCCCGCCCGCGGCGGGACCAGCGCCACCGGCAAGCAGGCCTGGGCCAATCCCCCAACACAGGCCCTCAGCCGGGGGGTTCGGTTGAATGGGGGTTCTTCAAGCACCTAGCCCGTGGCTGATCCGGCGACAGCCCAGACCTCCCTGGTGCCTGTGATCCTCTGTGGCGGCACCGGCACCCGGCTCTGGCCCCTATCGCGGGCCAGCTATCCCAAGCAGTACTGGGCCCTGGCCGGCAACGGCGACGCCACCTTGCTGCAACAGACCCAGCAGCGGCTGGAGGGGTTGGCGAATCTAGCGGCGCCCCTGCTGATCTGCAACGAAGACCACCGCTTCATCGTGGCCGAACAGATGCGCCAGATCGGCACGGAGCCGGCGGCGATCCTGCTCGAACCCATGGGCCGCAACACGGCCCCGGCCGTGGCGGTGGCGGCCCTACAGGCCACCGCCAACGGCGCCGACCCCCTGCTCCTAGTGCTCGCCGCCGACCATGTGATCCGCGATGCCGAGCGCTTCCGAGCCACGGTGGCCGCCGGCGTGCCCGCCGCCCTGGCCGGCCAGCTAGTGACCTTCGGCATCGTGCCAACGGCGCCGGAAACGGGCTACGGCTACATCGAGGCGGCAAAGGCCCTCACCCCTGGCAGCGGCGCGATGGGCGCCCCAGCCGCGCCAGTGCCGATCGCCCGCTTCGTCGAGAAGCCGGATCGGGCCACCGCCGAGCAATTCCTCATCTCCGGCCGCTTCACCTGGAACAGCGGCATGTTCCTGTTTCGCGCCAGCGCCATCCTGGCGGAGCTAGAGCGCCTGGCCCCGGAGGTGGTGAGCGCCTGCCGATCGGCCCTGGAGCAGGACGCGGCTGACCTCGATTTCCTGCGCCTCGAGCCCGCCGCCTTCGCCGCCTGCCCAAGTGTGGCCATCGACGTAGCCGTGATGGAGCGCACCAACCTCGGGGTGGTCATTGCCCTGGAGGCGGGTTGGAGCGATGTGGGTAGCTGGAGCGCCCTCTGGGAAACGGCCGACCAGGACAGCGACGGCAACGTGCTGCGCGGTCGGGTGATCAACGAAGGCTCGCGCAATTGCTACCTGCGTAGCGAACACCGGTTGGTGGTGGGGCTGGGGGTGGAAGACCTGGTGGTGGTCGAAACCGATGACGTGGTGCTGGTGGCCCACCGGGACCGGGCCCAGGATGTGAAGACCGTGGTGGGCCTGCTGGAGCAGCAGGGGGCGCCGGAGGGCAAGGCCCATCGCCGCATTTACCGCCCCTGGGGCTCCTACGACGGCGTCACTGAAGGCGAGCGCTGGCAGGTGAAAAAGATCGTGGTCAACCCGGGCGCCAGCCTGTCGTTGCAGATGCACCACCACCGGGCCGAACACTGGGTGGTGGTTCAGGGCACGGCCATGGTCGAGAAGGACGGTGTGGAAGCACTGGTGGGCGAAAACCAGAGCACCTACATCCCCCTGGGCTCCAAGCACCGCCTTTCTAACCCCGGCCGAATCCCGGTGGAGCTGATCGAGGTGCAGAGCGGTCCCTACCTGGGTGAAGACGACATCGTGCGCTTCGAAGACCGCTACGGGCGCAGCAGCTGAGCCCCTAAGCCGGCTGAGCCAAACCTGCCTAGAACGCCCTATTCCACCGTGACGCTCTTGGCCAGGTTTCGGGGCTGATCGACATCGAGGCCCCGGTGGGCGGCGATGTGGTAACTGAGCAGCTGCATCGGGATCACGGTCAGCAGCGGGCTGAGCAGTTCATCGATCTCGGGCACCGGCAGCAAGGTGTCGAAGAGGTCGGTGTCGGGGCCCTGGGGGGCCACGCCGATCAGTTGGGCATCGCGGGCCTTGGCCTCCTGGGCATTGGAGAGCACCTTCTCGAACACCAGGCCCGGTATGGCGATCGACACCACCGGCACGCGGGCATCGAGCAGGGCGATCGGCCCATGCTTCATCTCGCCGGCCGGGTAGCCCTCGGCGTGGATGTAGCTGATCTCCTTGAGCTTGAGGGCGCCCTCGAGGGCAATTGGATAGTTAATACCCCGGCCCAGGAAGATCACATCCTGGGTGTCGGTGAACAGGTGGGCCAGGTCGGCGCAGCGCTGGTCGTGGTCAAGCACGAGCTGCTGCAGCTGGGCCGGCAGCAGGCGCAGGGCCGCCACCAGGGAGCGCAGCTTGGCGGGTCCCTGGACACCGCCGCCGCGCCGCTCGGAAAAGGCCAGGGCCAGGCCATAGAAGGCCAGCAGCTGGGCCAGGAAGGTCTTGGTGGCGGCTACGCCCACCTCGATGCCGGCGCCGATATCGAGGATGTGGGGCACGAGCCGGCCCAACGAGCTTTCGGGGCGGTTGGTGATGCCCAGGAGTTTGGGCGCGAAGGCGGGATCGGCCACCAGCAGGCGCCGCTCCTGCTCCATCAGTAGGGCCGCCAGGGTGTCGGCGGTTTCGCCCGATTGGGTGACGCCGATCGTGAGGGTGTGGGGGCCCAGCGGCGGCGGCGCATAGCGAAATTCGCTGGCATAGAAGACGGAGGTGGGAATGCCGGCCAGCTGCTCGAGCAGGTAGGCCCCCACCAGGCCCGCATGGCGACTGGTGCCGCAGGCCAGGATCTGGATGCGCTCCACCCCCTCAAACACGGACTCATCGAGGGGCAGGGCCACTAGGGAAGAACCTGCCGGGTTGCCACCGCCGCTCTCGCTGCCTAGCTCGGGCAGGTGCCGGGCCACCCACAGGGCTGCCGTTTCCGACTGCTCATGGATCTCCTTGTGCATGAAATGGCGGAAGCTGCGCTTATCCGCCACGTGCTCGGTGCCCGTCAGCAGGGAGGGGTTGCGCTGCTGGCGGACCCCCGCGCCGTTGTAAAGCTCGATCCCCAGGGGAGTGAGCAGGGCCACCTCACCGTCTTCCAGGGGCAGGATCGTGCGGGTGAAGCCGGCCAGGGCCGGGGTGTCGCTGGCGCAGAGGAATTCGCCCTCGCCCAGGCCGATCAGCAGGGGTGCCTGGCGGCGGGCCACCACCAGGGCGCCCGGCACCGCCGCCCAGACGACGGCCAGGGCATAGGCCCCCTGGAGCTGGGGCAACACCAGCTGCACCGCCTCCAGCAGCAGGCTGCCACTGGCGACGCGGCCCTGGGCCTGCAGGGACGCCAGCTGGCGGGCCAGCAAGTGGGGAATCACCTCCGTATCGGTATCGGAGCGGAAGACGACGCCGCCGGCCTGGAGCTGCTCGCGCAGGCTGCGGTAGTTCTCGATGATGCCGTTCTGAACCACGGCCACCTGGCCGCTGCCATCGAGGTGGGGGTGGGCGTTGCGCTCCTCCGGCTTGCCGTGGGTGGCCCAGCGGGTGTGGCCAATGCCGCAGTGGCCTGGCGCGCCCACGGCATCGAAGCGGGCCGTGAGATTAACAAGTTTGCCCTCGGCCCGCAGGCAGCTGAGCTGGCCTGGTTCGCCCTGACCGCCACTCGCCGGGGCCTCAACCGGCGCCTCAACCGTGGCCAGGCCAGCGGAGTCGTAGCCGCGGTATTCCAGTTGGCGCAGACCCTCGAGCAGCAGGGGGGCAGCCTCCCGCGAACCGATCACCGCAACGATGCCGCACATACCGATCGTGAAGGCACAAAAAAGCCCGGCCAGGGCCAGGCTTGAGCTTATGCGGAGTGGGTGAGCTGTTAGTAGGCCAGGCCCATCGAGCGACTGGTTTCGTCGCCGAGATAAACACGAATAGACAGGAAATCGGTGGGGCAAGCGGTTTCGCAGCGCTTACAGCCGACGCAGTCTTCGGTGCGGGGGGATGAAGCAATTTGGGCGGCCTTACAGCCATCCCAAGGAACCATCTCGAGCACATCGAGAGGACAGGCGCGTACACATTGGGTGCAGCCAATGCAGGTGTCGTAGATCTTGACGGAATGGGACATGCCCGGGCCGGAAGCAAACGGCGTGGTGCCCAACGTACCCAAGGGATCCGGCCTGGCCCCGGGCGAGGGCGCTGGCCGTCACCCTTGTTCATACGAAGCCGAAACCCAGCCGGTTCGGGCCCCAAAACAAGGGCGATGGGCCGGACCGCCCCGTTCCCATCCGGGCCAAAAGGGCACCACCAGGCCGACCCGTAGGATGCAGCCCTCCCACACCGTGGCCATGTCCCAGGAAGCCATCCTCGAGAAAGTGCGCTCGATCGTTGCCGAGCAGCTCAGCGTTGATGCCGCCGAGGTCAAGCCAGAATCAAATTTTCAGAACGATCTTGGCGCCGATTCCCTCGACACAGTCGAGCTAGTGATGGCCCTTGAAGAGGCCTTCGACATCGAAATCCCCGACGAGGCCGCCGAAGGCATCACCACCGTCGGTGACGCCGTCAAGTTCATTTTGGACAAGCAGGCCTGAGGATCCGGATGGTGGAGGGTCTCCACCGCGTCGTGGTCACTGGCCTGGGCGCGGTTACACCGATCGGCAATGACGTTCCCGCCTACTGGGAAGGTCTCAGCACCGGCAAAAACGGGGTGGCGCCGATCACTCTGTTCGATGCAGCGCGCCATGCCTGCCGCTTCGCGGCAGAAGTGAAGGGTTTTGACCCGCGCGGGTCCATCGAACCGAAGGACGCCAAACGCTGGGATCGCTTTTGTCAGTTTGCTGTGGTGGCCGCCAAACAGGCCGTAGCCCATGCCGGCCTGACGATCGATGAGCGCAACGCCAACCGGGTCGGCACGGCGATTGGGTCCGGAGTGGGCGGGCTTTTGATGATGGAAACCCAGGCCCATGTGCTGGCAGAACGGGGTCCCGACCGGGTCAGCCCCTTCTGCGTTCCGATGATGATCCCCAACATGGCCACGGGCCTAACGGCGATCGCCCTTGGCGCCAAGGGACCCAGCTCTGCCGTGGCCACGGCCTGCGCCGCCGGCTCCAATGCCATTGGCGACGCCTACCGCCTGATCCAGATGGGCCTGGCCGACGCCATGGTCTGTGGGGGAGCCGAATCGGCAATCACTCCGCTAGGGGTGGCCGGCTTTGCCAGCGCCAAGGCCCTCTCCTTCCGCAATGACGACCCGGCCACGGCCAGCCGCCCCTTTGATGCGGAGCGCAATGGCTTCGTGATCGGCGAAGGGGCCGGCGTGATCGTGCTGGAAAGCCTGGAGTATGCCCGCGCCCGCGGTGCCGAGATCCTGGCTGAGGTCGTGGGCTATGCCATGACCTGCGATGCCCACCACATCACCTCCCCCACCCCTGGCGGCACCGGCGGCGCCGAAGCGATGCGCCTGGCCCTGGCCGATGCCCGGATTGAGGCCGCCGACGTTGACTATGTCAACGCCCATGGCACCAGCACCCAGGCCAACGACAGCAACGAAACCGCTGCGATCAAGTCGGCCCTGGGCGAGCGGGCCTACCAGATCCCAGTCAGCTCAACGAAGTCGATGACCGGCCACCTCCTGGGGGGCAGCGGCGGCATCGAGGCGGTGGCAGCAGTTTTGGCCATTGGCCACAACCTGGTGCCACCTACCATCAATTACCAAAATCCAGATCCAGCATGTGATCTGGATGTCGTTCCCAACCAGGCCCGGGAACAGACACTGAACGTTGTGTTGTCCAATTCCTTCGGGTTTGGAGGCCACAACGTCTGCCTCGCCTTCCGTCGAATCAGCTGAGCCGGGTTCACCCCCTGCCCGTGCCTTCGCCGGCCGATCGCCCTTCCCTACCCCGCCCATCACCATGGTCGCCGCACCCGTCTCCGTCGACACGCTCTGCGTCAACAGCATTCGCTTCCTGGCGATCGACGCGATCAATAAATCGAATTCCGGCCACCCGGGCTTGCCGATGGGCGCTGCGTCCATGGCCTACGCCCTTTGGAATCGGGTGCTGAAGCACAACCCCAAGAATCCCCAGTGGTTCAACCGGGATCGCTTCGTGCTGTCGGCCGGCCACGGTTGCATGCTTCTTTACGCCTTGCTGCACCTGAGCGGCTACGACTCGGTGACGATCGAGGACATCAAGCAATTCCGCCAGTGGGGCTCCCACACCCCCGGCCACCCCGAGACGTTTGAAACCGCCGGCGTCGAAGTCACCACGGGTCCCTTGGGTCAGGGCATCGCCAGTGCCGTAGGCCTGGCGATCGCTGAAGCCCACCTGGCTGCCAAGTTCAACAAGGACGACGTCACCCTTGTTGATCACTATACCTTCGTGATCATGGGCGACGGCTGCCACCAGGAGGGCATCTCAGGAGAAGCTGCCTCCCTGGCCGGTCACCTCGGCCTGGGCAAGCTGATCGCCCTCTACGACGACAACCACATCACCATTGACGGAAACACCAATGTTTCCTTCACCGAAGATGTGCTGAAGCGCTACGAGGCCTACGGCTGGCACGTGCAACACGTGGCCGATGGCAATACCGATGTCGATGGCATCACCAAGGCGATTGAAGCCGCCAAGGCCGTCACCGATCGTCCGTCGATGATCAAGGTGACCACCACGATCGGCTACGGCTCCCCCAACAAATCTGGCACCGCCGGTGTGCACGGCGCAGCCCTCGGCGCTGAGGAAGCGGCCCTCACCCGCCAGGCCCTCGATTGGAGCTACGGCCCCTTCGAGGTGCCCCAGGAGTCCTACGACCAGTGGCGCCAGGCCGTGCCCCGCGGCGCCGCCGCTGAGGCCGAGTGGAACGCCGCCCTTGGGTCCTACCGGGCCAAGTACCCCGCCGAGGCTGCCCAGTTCGAGCGCCAGCTGCGCGGTGAACTGCCCCAGGGCTGGGACGCCAACCTGGCCAGCTTCACGCCCGACGACAAGGGCCTGGCCACCCGGATGCACAGCTACAACGCCCTCAACGCTTTTGGCCCCAACCTGCCCGAGCTGATCGGTGGTTCCGCCGACCTGACCCACTCCAACCTCACCGACATCAAGGGCGAGAAGAGTTTCCAAAAGGGCGCTGAAGCCAACCGCTACCTGCACTTCGGTGTGCGCGAGCACGCCATGGCGGCGATCCTCAACGGCCTGGCGTATCACGGCAGCGGCCTGATCCCCTACGGCGGCACCTTCGCCGTATTCGCCGGCTACATGGTGGGCGCCATGCGGCTCTCGGCCTTGAGCGAACTGGGGGTGATCTATGTGCTCACCCACGATTCGATTGGCCTTGGCGAAGACGGCCCCACCCACCAGCCGATTGAAACCCTGGCCAGCCTGCGGGCCCTGCCCAACCTGCTGGTGATTCGCCCCGGTGACGGCAACGAAACCAGCGGCGCCTACCAGGTGGCCATCAACAACCGCAAGCGCCCCACAGTTCTGTTCCTCAGCCGCCAGGCGATGGCCAACCAGGCCAATTCCACCGCCGCCGCCGTGGCTAAGGGCGGCTATGTGCTGGAAGACAGCACCGGCACCCCCGAGCTAATCCTGATCGGCTCCGGCACCGAGCTGGAACTGTGCACCAAGGCCGCCGCTGAGCTGCGGGCCGCCGGTAAGAACGTGCGGGTTGTGTCGATGCCCTGCGTGGAGCTGTTTGAAGAGCAGGATGCTGCCTATCGCGAGAGCGTGCTGCCCGCCTCGGTGCGCAAGCGCCTAGTGGTGGAAGCCTCCAGCTCCTACGGCTGGCACAAGTACTCCGGCTTCGATGGCGACACCGTGTCGATCGACCGCTATGGCGCCTCGGCCCCTGGCCCCCTGCTGATGGAGAAGTTTGGCTTCACAGTAGAGAACGTGGTGGCCAAGGCCAACGCGCTGCTGGCTTGAAAGGCGCCAGCAAGATGTTATTGAGCAGGCCATTAATGGCTTGCTAAAACAGCTACAAGACCCATCCCCAGCCCCGCCCATCGGCGGGGCTTTTTCATGAGCTCTCACTAGCCAAGAATGCCTAGCTCTACCAAGGCGCTCCCCACCAAGCTGGCCATTGTCGTGACTTTTCACTTTGCCAGGGAACGGCTCACATACCTGCGTCGCATCAGCAAAGAGTTCACCAACCTTGGAAACAGCGTTAAAAGCTATATCTTCACCAACGACGCCAAACAACACGCCACGGTTCAAAGGGCGATCGCCTGGCCAGGCCTCGACGTAGAAATCCTCAGCCCGACCCTGCTAGGCCACCCCTATTTGCTCACCTGGTGCCACCTCAGCAAGGCCGGAGAGCTCTTCGAGGAAGATCAAAGCATCAGCCACTTCCTCTACCTGGAGGCCGACATATGCTTCACCCAGACCAATATTACCTGGTGGCTCCAAGCCCACCACAAATTGCGAAACTACGGCCTTTTTCCTGGCCTGTTGCGCTATGAAGTACATCCCAGCACCGGAGTACCTTAAAGCTGCGATGTGATTGCCCCCTGATCTATGAAGACACCAGCAAGCAGGTATTCAAAGACGGAAACTACGCCTTCCTCAACCTCAACTATCCCTATCAAGGCAACGCCCTATGGGATCGGGGGCTCGTGGCGGAATACCTGCAAATGCCAGCCTCAGAAATTGACAAGACCAACTGGGGAATTCGCGAAATAGCCAATCAAGGCCTTACTTTTTGGAAGGTTCCAGACGGCTTTCAGTCCCGCCCCATTGTGGGCTATGACGTGATGAACCAGCGGATTGATCCGAGCTGCTTAATTCATTATCTGCCGAATACGTATGCAGCAGCCCCCGAAGAGAAGCCGGGAAAAATGATGCTGACGGAGCTGATGAAGATGAAAACAATCAAGGAGTAACGACCAGGAAAAGGAGCGGCGAAACATTCTGAAGCCCAAGAGAAACAAAGCAACTTACCCCCAAAACACAAAAGGTATTCGCAAATTATTGACAACAAAGCACATGACCAGTCCCCAACAGGACACACTTGCAAGACTGAAAATTCATCATAATCGCCAGCGCCCAATGGCCGAAGCGGCTGGCACTCGCCCGACCGATCACTGACCGATGCGAAGCCAAAGCAAGCGCGCTATAGTGGGATTGCAGGTATTGACAGCAAGATATATACTAGATTCAATGCCAAATCCTAACTTGCCTCCCTCAAGCGCCTAACCCCAAATGGACATCAAAGGATTTGATGATTTATTCGCAAAGGCGAGAATGCGCCTCTTGCAACTGCACTATGACTCCCAAACCGGACATCTAGGCGGCAACCTCTCCTGTCTCCAAGCATTAATGGTGGTCCATCACCTTACGATGAAACCCGAAGACCGCTTCATCCTATCGAAAGGCCATGCTGCTGGAGCACTCTATATAACCCTATGGAGCCTTGGAAAAATATCGGATCAGGAACTAAGGACTTATGGAGCCGAAGGAACATCATTTCCAGTCCATCCTAGTGGGAATGGGATTCCGGGACTGCTTTTTGCGACCGGTTCCCTAGGGCATGGCCCCTCACTCGCGGCCGGCCTAGCCCTATCCGCCAAACAGAGAACTCAACCTCACCATGTTTACTGCGTTTGCTCTGATGGAGAGTGGCAAGAAGGGAGCTGCTGGGAAGCGCTAATCTTTGCAGTGCACCAAAAACTAGATAATCTTACAATCATAATTGATCAAAATGGGCTACAAGGCTTTGGAAGTACGCAAGAAGTCATCTCTTGCTCAGACCTCACACCCCGCCTAATCCCCTTCGGCGCAAACGTGCAAAAGGGATCTGGGCACAACAGTGCGAGTATTCTCAACGCCCTGAGCCAAAAATCCACCGATCGCCCGAATATAATAGTCCTTAACACAGTCAAAGGGAAGGGAACACACTTCGAAGGCAAGATAGAATCCCATTACCTACCCATCAACGAAGAGCAATATGATTTCGCGCAAGTAAGTCATACCCATGAGCAGGTAAAATGAGAAGGGAATTAGCCAAGGAGATTCTTGCAAACTGGAATTTACCAGACGTATTTTTTTTGACTGGTGACCTAGGCTTTATGGCCTTGGAAGAAGTCAAATCGACCCTTGGTACGCGTTTTGTGAATACCGGTGTTGCCGAGCAGAATATGGTTGGCATTGCAGCTGGCCTTGCTCGCGAAGGGCACAAAGTTTTTGCCTATAGTATTGCACCATTCTGTTATGCAAGACCATTTGAGCAGATTCGCAATGACATCTGCATGGCCAATCTGCCCATATGCCTTATTGGTAACGGCGGCGGCTATGCCTATGGCGCCATGGGGCCCACCCATCACGCCCTGGAAGATTGCGCAGCCATGAGTGCCCTGGGAATGCGGGTTTTAGTTCCAGCGTTTAACGAAGATCTAGGGCCGATGCTCTCCAGCTTTACCGCGCCAACCTATCTTCGCCTCGGATACGATGATAGACCACCCAAGACTGCTGCACCTGCCTATGCGCCATGGAGACAACTTTTAACTGGCTCACGCGGAGTCTTGACCGCTCTCGGTCCACTTGGAGGCGTAGCCTGGGGCGCACTGCAAGATCTTCCAGAGGAGAGTCGACCCTCCGTGTGGGTGGCTAGCGAACTCTGCACACAACTCATTCCGGCGGATTTCTATGATCAATTATCAGAGAATCATCCCCTTTATGTTATCGAGGAGCACGTCGCCGCTGGGGGGCTTGCAATGCACTTGGCCTATGCGATTAGCCAAAACAAACTTCCTTGCGGACCCCTGCGCCATCACTATGCATTGGGATACCCAAGTGGACGCTACGGCTCGCAATCCTTCCATCGGGCCGAATGTGGCCTCGATGCAATTGGCATCCGCCAAATGATTCTGGCGGAACTATGAATAGCCTAGTCAATCAATATAAAAGCTTAGAAGGTCCAATTCTCGTAATCGGTGCCAGCGGCTTTGTGGGATCAAATCTTTTCCGCCATGCTCTCTCCGTACGAGATGACGTTATTGGCACTGTGTTTACGGGAAAGACCTGGCGACTACGCAACCTACCAGCGGCCAACATTGCATATCTAAACCTCCAGGACAGCAGTAGCGTCCGATCAATATTTCACCGCATTCGCCCACGTACGATTTTTAACTGCTCATCGTTTGGCTCTTACTCATTTGAGCAGGACTTTGAGCGAATTCACGAAACCAATTATCTCACCCTCATTCAGCTTCTAGAATTTTTAAGCGGCTTAGAATTCTCAGCCTATATCCACGCTGGCAGCTCCTCGGAATATGGGCTGAATGCCAGTGGTCCAACAGAAAGGAGCCAGCTACTCCCCAATAGCCATTATGCCGTGAGCAAGGCGGCAGCAAGCCAAGCCATTGCTTATTTTGGCAAAGTTCGAAAGTTACCGGCTGTCAATATGCGACTATATTCTATTTATGGACCCTACGAAGACAGCTCTCGTTTAATCCCAACACTCTGCGAACGGAGCCTTAGGGGATCCCTTCCAACTTTCGCAAACCCCGAGGTCAGCAGAGACTTCATCCACGTGGATGACGTGGCCTCTGCTTTTGCGGCAGCAGCACTAAGAATATCCCCCGCAATTTATGGCGACTCATTCAATATCGGCACCGGAGTGTGCACGACATTATCAACACTTGCAAAACTAGCTCAAGACTCTTTTGACATCAGTAGTGCCCCCTCCTTTAACACTGGGAGTGGCAAAAACTGGGATGTCGAAAACTGGTATGCCAATCCCGCTACATCTCAAGCTGCGATTGGTTGGCAGGCACAGATTGCGCTTGCCGATGGCCTTAGGCTGACGCAAAACTGGTGGTGTCAGTATCTAGAAACGGAAGATTTTAATCACCTGACCAAAAAGAGTGCTGAGATCGGCTTTCGTAGTTCCGTCTCAGCTATTATCGCCTGTTATCGGGACGAACGTGCAATTCCTATCATGCACGCGCGATTGGCCGAAGTCTTTCAGCGACTCGCTATTGACTACGAAATCATCTTTATCAATGACGGCTCTCCGGACAATTCTGCCGAGATAATACGAGCAATCAGCGCTCAAGATCCCAATGTTATCGGCATAACCCATTCGCGTAATTTTGGCTCGCAAGCAGCATTTCGTAGCGGCATGGAAATCGCCAGCAAGCAGGCTTGTGTACTCCTCGATGGTGACCTACAAGACCCTCCTGAGGTCATCGAACAATTTGTCCAAAAATGGCAAGCTGGTGCAGACGTCGTCTACGGGCGACGGATCAAGCGCGAAATGCCCAGGCCGATTGAAATGTTGTACAGGCTCTTCTATCGAATTTTCGCGGCAATGAGTGAATTTCCACTCCCAAAAGATGCCGGAGATTTCTCGCTGATCGATCGAACAGTCGTCTGGTGGATGCTGCAATGCCAAGAAAGGGACTCCTTCTTGCGAGGGTTACGCGCTTACGTGGGATTCAAGCAGGTGCCCATTGATTATGTGCGGCCAGAAAGAATGTTTGGAGTCAGTACGAACAACTGGATCAAAAATATTGGCTGGGCAAAAAAAGCAATCTTTTCGTTCTCAAGAATGCCCTTGCACATGCTGACGACCGTTGGTGGCATTGCGGTAGCAGGCACAATATTGCTAGCTATTGTGAGCATTTGCATCCGTCTATTTTCTCCAGACTCTGTGCCTAAAGGCATTACCTTCCTTTCCATCCTTGTCATGGTTTTCGGTTCCTTGACAATCCTTGGGATTGGCCTACTCGGCGAATACATCGGCAAGATTCTCGAGGAGACCAAAGGAAGGCCACCTTTCATCCGCCGGCACATTATAAAGCGTGGAACAATTGAGCCTGCGCCAATCCAAAGCTTGCGCTTGTGATGAAGCCCCTTCCCACAATAAGCATAGAACGCTCTTGCCCTATATGCGGGGGGCGGACATATGAACAATTTGCAGATAAGCGTATTGCCGATGAACGGTTCAACGAGTTCACATATTCTTCACGCAAACAACCTGAATTCATGTGCTTTCGCTTAGTACGATGCAAGCGCTGTGATTTAGTCTATGCGCCAAATCCCCCAAGTCCAGAGTTCCTTGGATCGGCATATAGTAGCGCATCATATGATTCACAAGTAGAAGCACAAGACGCCGCCAAAAGTTATGCTCATGCATTGCAGCCCTATATTTCCAGATTTTCCGAGGAGCGCGGTGCGGCTGTCGATGTTGGGGCCGGCAATGGTGCTCTGCTACCTTGGCTCCAAAAACAGGGCTTTAAACCTGTTATCGGCATAGAACCATCCCTCGCCGCGATTAAAGCCGCCCATCCTGAGATTGCTCCTTTGATCCTATGTGACATGTTTTCGGAAACCCTGTTAAACAATATTCATCCAACTCTAATCTGCTCGTTCATGACACTCGAGCACATCTCCGATCCCAAAGCATTCGCGAGCAACGCATTTAAGGCTTTGCAACCCGGTGGCATGGTTGCCATTATTGTACACAACTGGCGTGCTCCATTGAACCGATTACTGGGGCTTCGTTCACCCATCATAGACGTAGAGCATCTTCAATTATTTAGCGGCAATTCAATTGATTCACTGCTAAGGCAAGCAGGATTTCAAGCTATTCAACGCACCTCACTCATCAACACCTATCCACTTGATTATTGGCTCAAACTATCCCCACTGCCAACAAGCTTCAAGCAAATAATTGCCTTACTGCTTAAGCGCGTGGCGCTGGCTAAGCTGCCACTATCGATTCCTGTTGGCAATATGTTGGCAATTGGCATCAAACCATAAACTTAATCCAATGAAAAGCATCAATGGATCCTCAAAGAAGCAAAATATTGATCAGTTTGATGAAGATGCGAGTCGCCAGGGTTATTACACCTATCGTGGACAACAGGTCTCCGCAACTATAGCGACCAAGCGAATTAGTCGCGGCATTGCAGCAAACTATAACTTTTCGGGGAAGCGCGTACTGGATCTAGGCTGTGGGGATGGGATCTACACATTAGAGATGCTCAGTCTGGGAGCAGCCTGGGTTCACGGTATCGACGCCTCAACTGCTGCCATTTCTGTTGCGAAGCAACGATTGGCATCTTGTGGCTATGAAGCCCAGTCAAAATTCGAGGTTGCCGATATTTACAATTTAAAAGCAATCCTTAAAGGCTTAGAATTTGACTGCATCATGCTTTGGGGCGTGCTTCATCATCTCCCAAACCCAGCGACAGCTTTAGCAGGCATGAGTGGAATTGCGAGCGACATTGTTATCCTAGAGCCCAATATGGCATGAACCCTGTATTGAAAGTCTTAGAAAAAGTATCGCCTTATCACATTGCCCATGGAGAGCGATCATATTCGCCAAATCAACTGAAAAACTGGCTGAAAGCGGCTGGATTTCAGCCAAAGTCAAGCTCGCTCATTAATTTGGTACCAATGTTCTGTCCAACATGGCTGGCAAGAATACTTCGATTTATAGAGCCAGTCGTGGAGTGGCTGCCTGGCCTGCGTACTATTGCCTGCGGTCAAGTCCTTCTCATAGGTCAGTCCAAGCGCTGAGCGAAACCTTTATTTAGATTCGAATGCAAAATATGCGCCCCTTTGCACTTACTGGCTTAATTACAGCCTATATCACTCTCTTAGTGACTTCGCAGATAATGTACAAATTTGCGGGCCTCTGGTCTCTCAGCCACCCAGGACCAGGACTACTCGGAACTGCCTTTAAAAATCCATGGATAGCGATGGGCTTAGGCTCTGCCATGATAGCTATGCTTCTCTGGCTAATGATCTTGCGCCAATTGTCGCTTACCGAAGCCTATCCTTGGACTGCCCTGATTTATATCATCACCCCGATTGCAAGTACGATAATCTTTGGAGAACTACTTAAGCCGCAATACTTTTTAGGGCTAGCCCTTGTTATTGTTGGCGTCTTTATTGCCACCCGCCCGCTCCGTGGACAATAAATGACATTGCTTGAAATTTCCCTAAGTATAGCGGCAGTATTCAGCAGTAGCGCCTCGCAATTATGCATAAAATCAGCCTCGCGTAGCAAGCTCAAGATGCCTCAGCTAATAATGCTCTGCGCAGGCATCTTTGGTCAACTATTTTCTGTTTTATGCGCAGTAGTCACCCTTCGCACTTTGCCGCTCTCATACCTGATTACTTTCGCAGCAATGGCCTATATCATTGTACCTGTGGGCGGGCATCTAGCCTTTGGCGACCAACTGAATCGTCAATTTTGGCTGGGGGCCGGACTAATCATCTTGGGCATTATAGTGGCCAGCCATTAATACGATCACGAGAAAAATGACCAACTGAGACAAGCGAATAATTTGGTTATCCTTTGTGAAGCCCTTGGATGGCTAAGGTTAGAGGAAAGCCACCCAAAGGCTTTGGGTGAATAGGGTTTCAAGCCTATGCAGACTCAACAAATGGGTTTGACGTGGACCCCTACGCCTTCACCACCTTCTGCTCCGCCAGCACCTGCTCCAGCCCCGCCAGGTCCTCGTCGGTGATCTTGGTTTGCATCGGGCAATGCTTGGGACCGCACATCGAGCAGAACTCCGCCTGCTTATAGATATCGGCGGGCAGGGTTTCGTCGTGGTACTCGCGGGCCCGCTCGGGATCGAGCGAGAGATCAAACTGCTTGTTCCAGTCGAAGGCGTAGCGGGCGCGGCTGAGTTCGTCGTCACGATCGCGCGCTCCCGGACGGTGGCGGGCAATGTCGGCGGCGTGGGCGGCGATCTTGTAGGCGATCAGGCCCTCGCGCACATCGTCGGCGTTGGGCAGGCCCAGGTGCTCCTTCGGGGTCACGTAGCAAAGCATCGCCGTGCCATACCAACCGGCCATCGCAGCACCAATGGCGCTGGTGATGTGGTCGTAGCCGGGGGCGATGTCGGTGACCAAGGGGCCCAGGACATAGAAGGGCGCCTCACTGCACTCCTCCATCTGCTTTTTGACGTTGAACTCGATCTGATCCATCGGCACGTGGCCTGGACCCTCCACCATCACCTGGATGTCGTGCTTCCAGGCGCGGCGGGTGAGCTCGCCCAGGGTTTTGAGCTCAGCCAGCTGCGCGGCGTCTGAGGCGTCGTGCTGGCAGCCGGGCCGCAGCGAATCGCCTAGGGAGAAGGTGCAGTCGTAGCGCTTGAAGATCTCGCAGATGTCGTCGAAATGGGTGAACAGGGGGTTCTGCTTGTGGTGATAGAGCATCCACTGGGCCAGGATGCCGCCGCCGCGGCTCACGATGCCCGTGAGGCGGCCCTTTACTAAGGGCAGGTGCTCAATCAGCAAGCCGGCGTGGATCGTTTGGTAATCAACGCCCTGCTGGCAGTGCTTCTCAATGATGTGCAGGAAATCGTCGGCGTCGAGCTTCTCGATCGAGCCGTGCACGCTCTCGAGGGCCTGATAGACGGGCACCGTGCCGATCGGCACCGGCGAGGCGTTGATGATCGCCGTGCGCACCTCATCGAGATTCACACCGCCTGTGGAGAGATCCATCACCGTGTCGGCGCCGTATTTCACCGCCAGGCGCAGCTTGGCCACCTCCTCATCGAGATCGGATGCATTGGGGGAGGCGCCAATGTTGGCATTAACCTTGCAACGCGACGCGATACCGATCGCCATCGGCTCAAGGTTGGTGTGGTTGATGTTGGCCGGGATGATCATCCGTCCCCGGGCCACCTCCTCCATCACCAGCGACTCGGGCAGATTCTCCCGTTTGGCCACAAAGGCCATTTCCTCGGTCACCACACCTTGACGGGCGAAGTGCATTTGGGAGAAGTTGGCAGAACCGCGACGCTTCTCGATCCAGGCGCTACGCATAACTAAACTGGCGATGGGGAAATGCCGGCCAAACCGGCAAGGGACGCCCAGCCTGAGTTCATCTCACTTCCCTGCGCCGGCATGGCCCGGATCAGGTTCGGAGGGTGTGATCTCAGCCCAAGGGACAAGTGCTGAATCAGCTGGGCTGAATCAGGCGTGTCCGGGCACCCCTAGTGACTTTCGAAACCTAGCAAGGCCGAAACTGCAGCGGTTGAAGAGCGGGCCTCAGCCCTGCAACCCATTGAGTGCCACCGCCACCACCCGATGGTCCCGGTCCTGCTGCAGGGCCGCCAGGGCGGATCGGGCCTCGATCGCCCAAGGAGCTCCAGCCGGCGCCTGGGCTCCCTCCCTCACGAGCCGTCCCAGAATCTCGGCAGCGCCGGCCCGCACCGTGCCATCGCCATCGGCCAGGGCCAGCCGGGCCAGATTGAGCAGATCGCCGGGCTCCATCTCGGCATGTTCTGCCACGGCCGAAAGGATGCTGCAGCGCACCAGCCACTCCGGGTTGCACTCAAAGGCCTGGCGCAGGAGGGGCCAGGCCCGCGTCAGCGAATGGCTCACCAAGGCATTAGCTGCCTCAGCCCGCACATTGGCATCGGGATCGCTGGCCAGGGCTGCCACCAGGGCCTGCCAGCCGGCCTCGGTGGGCTTAACGCCCAGGCCAGCGCAACTCAAGGAGCGCACCATGAAGGCGCTCTGTTGCAGGCCCAGCAGCAGCAAGGGGACCGCCTGGTCGGCCGGCAGCTCCCGCAAACCGGCTAGGGCCGGCATGGCCCGGCTGGGATCTCCCGAGAGGATGGCCTCGCGTTGCTGGTCCAGGGTCATCGCCTCAGGTTAGGCAGGGGGGCCCGGTTGGCGCAGGGCGGCCAGCAGGGCGCGGCGGCGACGGTGGCGGGAGAGGGCGCTGTGGCCTAGGAGCCCGACGCCGATCAGCAGGGCGGGCAGGGCCTGCCAGCGATCAGGCCCCTGGCGCAGCAGCAGGGCCCCTAGGGCCAATAGAATCAGCAGCGGCGAAGACAGGGCCAGTAGGCCCCGGCTAAAGCCCTTTGGGCCACTCACAGCTGGGCGCCCCCGACAGCAGGGGCCTGCTGGCCGATCCAACGCAACAGGCTCAAACCCAGCACCTTCACCCCCACCGCCAGGGCCCCCTCATCGGGATCAAACCTATTGCTGTGCAGGGGCGTGCAGCCGTTGGGGCCCGCCACCCCGAGGCGAAACATGGTGGCTGGGGTGTGGCCCTGCAACTGGGCGAAATCTTCGGCGCCAAGCGAGGGCTGCTCCAACCAGATCACCTGGTCGCGGCCCAACAGGTCGGTGGCTGCCTCAGCGAGTAACTGGGTGAGGCGGCCATCGTTCTTGACCGGCGGGGCGATGCAGCGATACCGAACCCTGGCCTCGCCTCCGTAGCCCTGGCAGAGGGCCTGCACCGTGTCCTCAATCCAGCCGGGCAGGCGGGCGTGGACCTCCAGGTCGAGGCAGCGCACCGTGCCAAGTAGGCGCACGTGGTCGGCGATGACGTTGTAGGCCTTGCCGCCCTCGATCCGGCCAAAACTCACCACCACCGGATGCAGGGCATCAAGGCGGCGGCTGATCGCCTCCTGCAGGCCGCTCACCACCCGGGCGGCAATCCAGATCGCATCAATGGACTGGTGGGGCCGGGCGCCATGGCCGCCCTCGCCCAGCACCTCCACCTCCAGCTCACCGGCGGCGGCGGTGAGGCTGCCGATGCGCACGCCAATCGAGCCCACAGCCAGGCTCGGAAACACGTGCACACCAAACAGGGCTTCCACCCCCTCCATGGCGCCATCAGCGACCATCCAGGCCGCCCCTTCGGCCGTTTCCTCCGCCGGTTGGAACAGCAGCCGGATCCGGCCGCTGAGCTGGGCTGCCAGGGGAGCCAGCAGGCGCGCCACCCCCAGGCCCACGGCGCTGTGCAGGTCGTGGCCACAGGCATGCATTAGGCCCTGGCGGGTGGAGGCCCAGGCGACGCCCGTGCGCTCCTCCACCGGCAGGGCGTCCATGTCCACCCGCAGGGCCACCAGCGGCACCCCGGGCCCCTCGGGCCCGAGCTCCGCCAAAACACCCGTTCGCCCGACCGCTTCACGCACCCGCCAGCCCAGGGCGCGCAGCTCACCGGAGATCAGGGCGGCAGTCTGCTGTTCCTGGCCGCTCAATTCCGGGTGGGCGTGGAGATGGCGGCGCAGGGCAATCAGGTCGGGCAGGGCCGCGGCCAGGGCGGCCTCCAGCCCAAAGCGTTGCCATAGATCCGAGCCAGCATCAGCCGGCCCAGGGCTGGCGAAAACTCCCGGGAGGCTGGCCGGAGGAGCGGCCTGGGGCTGGGCCTGGGCGGCGGACGTCATCGGCTGGCCAGGGCGAGGAAACTCTCGAGGGCGTGCACCGGCTCCGGAGGCCAGCGCCGGATCTGGGACAACCATTCTGACTGGCGGTAGCGGGGATCAAGCCCGGAGGCCGCCGCCCAGTGGCTCTCCGCCTCACCAGCAGCGCCCCGTTGCCAGAGCAGGGAGGTAAGCCCGGCCCGGGCATCGGCAAACAGGGGATAGCGACGGATCAGGTTGCGAAGTTGTCGTTCAGCCTCCACCAGATCGCCCAGTTGGAACGCGGCCAGGGCAGCGCTGGAGCGGGCCATGGCAAAGCTGGGCCGGGCATCGGCCGCCGCCGTGAAGCTGGTCCGGGCCGCCAGCCAGTCGCCGCGGGAGCCCTGCACGTTGCCGAGGTTGTAGAGGGCGGAAGCGTCGGTGGGATCGCGCTCCAGGATCCAGCGGTAATCAGCCTCGGCGGCATCCCACTGGCCCAGGGACTCCTCGGCGGTGCCGCGGTTGAGGTGGGGATCACCTTGCTCGGGATCGAGGGCGATGGCCCGGCCCTGGTTGGCGATAGCGGCCTGGGGATCGCCCATGGCCAGGGCCACATTGCCGCGGTTGCTCCAGGCGGACGCATCGGTGGGGGCCAGCTCGAGCACCTGGTCCCACAGGGGCAAGGCGTCCCCAAAGCGACCCTCACGGCTGGCGCTAAGCGCCTGATCAAAGAGCTGGGGCAGGCTCAGCTGAACCGCCAGAACCACTGCCAGCAGGGAGGCGATCACGCCGCTGCCTCGGCCAGGGCGAGGTGAACCCGGCCAGCCTCGGTGATCACCCGGCCCCGGGGCGTGCGTTGCAGTAGGCCCTGTTGCAACAGAAACGGCTCCACCACCGTTTCCAACGTTGCCGCGTCTTCGCCGAGGGCGGCGGCCAGGGTGTCGAGGCCGACGGGGCCACCGCCGTAGCCCTCGAGCAGGAGGGTCAGCAGGCGCCGGTCGCTGGCATCAAGGCCGCGGCCATCGACCCGATGCAGGCTGAGGGCCTCATCCACTAGGGCGGCGCCGATGCGGCCATGGCCGCCCACCGAAGCCACATCGCGCACTCGCCGCAGCAGCCGGTTGGCAATCCGGGGGGTGCCGCGGCAGCGGCGCGCCACCTCCAGGGCGGCGGCGCCATCGAGGTCCACCTGCAGCAGGCCGGCGGCCCGCACCACGATCGCCTGCAGGTCCTCCAGGCCGTAGAACTCAAGCCGCTGGATCAGGCCAAAGCGATCGCGCAGGGGCGAGCTGAGCGCGCCGGCCCGGGTAGTGGCTCCCACCAGGGTGAAGGGGGCGATCGCGAGGCTGCGGGTGCGGGCGGTGGTGCCCTTGCCGACGGTGAGGTCGAGGCGGAAATCCTCCATGGCGGGATAGAGGATCTCTTCAGCCACCCGGTTCAGGCGGTGGATCTCATCGATGAAGAGAAGCTCCTTGGGCTGGAGGTTGATCAGCAGACCGACGATGTCGCGGGGGCGCTCCAGGGCCGGGGCACTGGTGATGCGGCAGCGCACCCCCAGTTCTTCGGCCAGCACCAAAGCCATGGTGGTTTTGCCCAGGCCAGGCGGGCCGTAGAGCAAGACATGGTCCAGGGCTTCCTGGCGGGCCAGGGTGGCCTCCACGGCAATGCCCAGCACCTGCTTGAGCTCCCGTTGGCCGATGTAGTCGGCCAGGCGCCGCGGCCGCAGGCTGTCCTCCCGCAAGATCGGCGCTTCAGCTGAGGCCCCAGCTGCGGCCTCGGCGCCGAAGCCAGGGCTGGGGTCATCACCCGGGCCTAGGGCCAGCCCATCACCGGGCAGGGGCGCTGGATCCACCAGCCGCTGCTTCAGCCGGGAAGGGGCCGCCCCGGGGCCAACCTTGGCGGCTGCATCGCCAGGTTTGGAGCGGCCGGAACGGGCCGCACCGGAGCCAGAGGAAACAATCGCCATGGGGCGAGGGTACCGGGGGCTCCCTAGGGTCGGACGATCCTGGCGGCAAGGTCAAAACGGCGATGGCGAAGGGCGGAAGCAAGAGCGCCGCCAAGGCGAAGCGAGATGCCGCCAACAAGTTGCTGGCGGACAACCGCATGGCGCGGCACCAATACGAAATCCTCGAAACCCTGGAAACGGGCGTGGAACTGCTTGGCACCGAGGTGAAATCGATCCGGGCTGGCCAGGTGAACCTGCGCGATGGCTTTTGCCTGATCCGCAATGGCGAGATGCAACTGCACAACGTGCACATCTCGCCCCACAGCCACGCCGGCCGCTTCTTCAACCACGATCCGCTGCGGGTGCGCAAGCTGCTGGCCCACCGGCGTGAGATCGACAAGCTGCGCGGTGCCCTGGATCAGAAAGGGCTCACCCTGATTCCCCTCAACGTCCACCTCAAGGGATCCTGGATCAAGGTGACGATCGGCCTGGGCAAGGGCCGCAAGCTCCATGACAAGCGCCAGGAGGAACGGCGCAAGCAGGACGTGAAAGAAACCCGGGCCGCCATCGCCAGGCTCTGAGGGCCAGAACCAGGCCGCCTCAGTTGATTGAGGTCGGCGCGGCGGGTGGGGCGGGAGGCGTTGAGGGGGAAGTCGAATTAGACGGGCTGGAGGCGGGAGCAGCCTCCTGGCCTGGGGTGGCACTGCCAGACCCAGGACCCGGGAGCGGCTTGGCGCCCTGGGGCAGCACCGGCGCCGTGACGTCGGCGGGGCGGAGCACTGGATCGGCCCGCAGCGAGAGGGTGAGCATGGCCGGGGCCACGCCCGTGTTGGTGACCAGCACCTGCACCGGCGAACGACCCACCTTGGCCAAGCTGACGACCCGCAGGGGCCCCTGGCCCTCCAGCACGCTGCCGTCGGCAGCAAACACGGTCATCTGCATCAGCGGCGAGCCGTTGACCCCCAGCACCAAGCGACTCTCGGGCGGCAGGCGGATCGGAAACAGGCGAGCACCGCCGGCGGCCACCTCGGCAGACACCACCCCCATCTGGCCTAGGCCCGCTTGGATCGGTTGGATCTGCACCCCACCAAGCACCTGCTCGGCCGCGGCGTACCAGAGCTGACGGTAAGGCTCAAGCGGAATGCCGCCGCCGGATCGGCCCGGCAGCAGGTTCTGGGCACTGCCCGACACCAGTTGCTGCAACACATCACTACTAAGGCCCTGGGCCACCAAGCCCGATTGGCGCTTGTCCCAGTCACCGCCGCTGAAGCTGCCAAGCCGGGTGCGGATCTCCAAGGGCAACTGCTCCACCCGGCTGATCCATTCCTCCGCCAAGCCATTCCAAACCTTGCGCAGGGGGGCATCGTCGAGGGAATCGCTGGGCAGCCGGCCGCCCCGTTCCGGGTACTGGGCCAACAGGCTGGCATCGACCAGCTTCAGGAACCAGCCCCGGTCGATCTGGAGGGCCCGGAGGCGATTGAGCAGTTGCTGGCGCTGGTCCACCTCGGTGGGCGGCAGGGAGGCTGGCAGCTGGAGCGCATTGCCGGCTTCATTGGCGTTAGGGGCCTTGCCGCGGCCCAGCAGCAGCCAGCCCAGGGCCGTGCCCACCACGGCCGAAAGCACCAGGGCCAGCACCACTGGCCCGAGGCGACCTTCGGCCGCCGCCTCCTTGTCCTCCTGGCGGGCCCGCAGGTTGACCGGCGGGCCCGCCTGCACTCGGCCCATGGCCTCGGCCTGGACCCGGCCCTCGGCCTGGACCCTTCCCTGGGCCTTGGCGAGGGCCCGAGCAGCTGCCGCAACCCGGGCATGGGGGCTAGGGGACTCAGCGCTAACGGGCGGGCCCTGGTGGATCCCAGGGTCTGGCAAACCGGCCGATGGCTCCATCCCTGGGGGATAGGCAGCCGCAGCCGGCTCCGCCCGGAGCTGGGGCACCAGCACCACCGTGCGATCGGCCCTGGCC
>CAMCMT010000009.1 GCA_945875915.1 Synechococcus sp. UW140
TGGCTGCACTTCTTCATGCTGTTTGTGCCGGTGATGGGTCTTTGGACCAGCAGCATCGGCATCATCGGCCTGGCCCTCAACCTGCGTGCCTACGACTTCGTGTCGCAGGAAATCCGCGCCGCTGAGGACCCCGAGTTCGAAACCTTCTATACGAAGAACATTCTTCTCAATGAAGGTCTGCGTGCCTGGATGGCACCGGCCGACCAGCCGCACGAAAACTTCGTCTTCCCTGAAGAGGTTCTGCCCCGTGGTAACGCTCTCTAATCCCTCCCTAGTGGCTGTCGGGGGCAAGGACCTCGACTCCACCGGCTACGCCTGGTGGTCTGGCAACGCTCGCCTGATCAACCTCTCCGGCCGCCTGCTTGGCGCCCACGTCGCCCACGCTGGCCTGATGGTCTTCTGGGCCGGCGCCATGATGCTGTTTGAGGTGAGCCACTTCACCTTCGACAAGCCCATGTACGAACAGGGCCTGATCCTGTTTCCCCACGTGGCCACCCTCGGCTACGGCGTCGGTCCCGGTGGTGAAGTCACCAGCCTCTACCCCTTCTTTGTGGTTGGGGTGCTGCACCTGATCAGCTCTGCCGTTCTCGGCTTGGGCGGCCTTTATCACGCCCTGCGTGGTCCTGAGATTCTGGAGAACTATTCCGCTTTCTTCTCGCAAGATTGGCGTGATAAGAACCAGATGACCAACATCATTGGCTATCACCTAATCCTTCTTGGTGTGGGTGCCTTGCTGCTGGTGTTCAAGGCCATGTTCTTTGGCGGTGTTTATGACACCTGGGCCCCAGGTGGTGGCGATGTGCGCCTGATCACCAACCCCACCCTCAGCCCCGGCGTGGTGTTCGGTTACCTGACCCGCGCCCCCTTCGGTGGTGAGGGTTGGATCATCGGTGTGGACTCCATGGAGGACATCATCGGTGGCCACATCTGGATCGGCCTGATCTGCATCTTCGGTGGCATCTGGCACGTGATCACCAAGCCCTTCGGCTGGGTGCGTCGCGCCTTCATCTGGAACGGTGAGGCCTACCTGAGCTACAGCCTGGGCGCCCTGAGCTTCATGAGCTTCATTGCCTCGGGCTACATCTGGTTCAACAACACCGCCTACCCTTCCGAGTTCTACGGCCCCACCAACGCCGAGTCCTCCCAGGCCCAGAGCTTCACCTTCCTGGTGCGCGACCAACGCATGGGCGCCAACATCGGTTCAGCCATGGGCCCCACGGGCCTGGGCAAATACCTGATGCGCTCCCCCACCGGTGAGATCATTTTCGGTGGTGAAACCATGCGCTTCTGGGACTTCCGCGGTCCCTGGCTGGAGCCCCTCCGTGGCCCCAATGGCCTGAGCCTCGACAAGCTCCAGAACGACATTCAGCCCTGGCAAGTGCGCCGGGCCGCTGAATACATGACCCACGCCCCGAATGCTTCCCTCAATTCCGTGGGCGGCATCATCACCGAGCCCAACTCGGTGAACTTCGTCAACATCCGTCAGTGGCTCGCTTCCACTCAGTTCGTGTTGGCGTTCTTCTTCTTGGTCGGTCACCTCTGGCACGCGGGCCGCGCCCGCGCCGCCGCTGCTGGCTTCGAAAAAGGGATCGACCGCAAGGCCGAGCCCACCTTGGCCATGCCTGACCTCGATTGAGTTCGGGGCTCCGTTCCCTGGATCAATCCAACCCCTGCCCCCGCCGCAAGCGGGGGCTTTTTCATGGTCAGGTCCTAGGGCAGGCCAGCACCAAAGCCCCCAGAACGAGGCCATAGCCCTGCCCCTGGGAAAAGGCTCACCTGGGCAGGGGTCGCCAGGGCGAAGATCAAGCCGCCAACCACCGGCGCAGCAGGGGCAGGCTCAGGCCGATCACATTGCTAAAGCAACCCTCGATCCGTTCCACCACCTGGCCGCCCATGCCCTCGAGTGCAAAACCACCGGCGCATTGCAACGGCTCCCCCGTGGCCACATAGGCCTCGATCTCACTGGTGGTGAGGGCCGCAAACTGCACCCGGGTGGTAACCGTTTCAAGCTGGATCGCCCCTGCTTGGGGAAGCCTGGTGCCAACCCCAGCCCCGGCAGGCTTCAGCAAGCAATGGCCCGTATGCAGCTCGCCCCAACCTCCAGCCATCCGCTGCCAGCGGCGGGTGGCCTCCTGGGGATCGGCTGGCTTGCCAAAGACCTCACCGGCAAACACCAGCAGGGAATCGCAGCCGAGCACGGCTTGGCCCGCGCCTGGCTCGAGCGTGTCCACCACCGCCTGGGCTTTGGCCTGGGCCAGCAACCGCACCAGCTCGCTGGGATCAGCCGCCGTGATGGCCCCCTCATCAACGCCACTGACCTGGACCCGGTGGGGGATGGCCGCCTGCTGCAGCAACCGGCGCCGGGCTGGGGAGGCGGAAGCGAGTACCAACATGGCGCCAGGCGGATCAAGGACTCCAGCCTGCTGCAGGGCCCACCGGCAGCCGCAATCGGGACCCCCAGGCCAGAGAATGGCCCTGAAGGCGAGCAGGCGGCGTGGGCGAGGACGGCATCGGATCAACGACCCCGCGGGCACTGCGGCGGGGTCGACTGGCCTTGCGCTGCCTGCCGTTTCGCCAGGCCTTCTACGGGCACCTTGAATCCCGGGCCCTGGGCAGCAATGACCTAGCCAGGTCCCAAGCGGCCACCGGATGGTGCTTTCGCCCCGTGGGCTCCTATGAGGCGGAGGGCCACTTGATCTGGTTGATCCAGCTGGGGGTCTTGCGGCGGGAGGTGGATGGCCAGGGCCTGACCGAGCGGGTGCGGCTCACCCCCCTGGGCCGGCAGGTGCTGGCGCCCTGGACCGCTGAGATCCCGCGGGCCAACCCCTGCCATCAGCTCTGGGGCTGGCTGCAACGCCACCGGCCCAGGCTCTGATGGCCAGCAGCCCCCCCTTCCCCAGACCCTTGATGGTGCTTGGCACCTCTAGCGGAGCCGGCAAATCGCTGATGACCGCTGCCCTCTGCCGGGTGCTGCGTCGCCGCGGCGAAACGCCCCTGCCCTTCAAGGGCCAGAACATGAGCAACAACGCCTGGGTGGATCAGGCTGGCGGCGAGATGGCCTATTCCCAGGCCCTGCAGGCCTGGGCCGCTGGCCTAGAGCCCAGCTGCACCATGAATCCGGTGCTGCTCAAACCCCAGGGCGACAGCACCAGCGAGGTGATTCACCTGGGCCAATCCGTCGGCACGGCCCGGGCTGAGCACTACTACCGCGACTGGTTCAAGCCCGGCTGGGCGGCGATTCGCACTGGCCTCGAAAGCCTGCAGCAGGCCCATCCGGGCGGAAGATTGGTGTTGGAAGGCGCCGGCAGCCCGGTGGAAGTGAACCTGCAATCTCGGGATCTCACCAACCTGCGCCTGGCCCAATACCTGAAGGCCCACTGCCTACTGGTGGCCGATATCGAGCGGGGCGGGGTGTTCGCCCAGCTCGTAGGCACCCTCGACCTCCTGAGGCCGGTGGAACGGCCCCTAATCCGCGGGCTGCTGATCAATCGCTTCCGCGGCCGCCGCGAACTCTTCGATTCCGGGCGCACCTGGCTGGAGCAGCACACCGGTGTGCCGGTGCTCGGGGTAATGCCCTGGCTCGATGAGCTCTTTCCGCCGGAAGACTCCCTCGACCTCCTGGAGCGCCGCGGCCGCAAGCCGGACGCCGAGCTCGAGATCGCCGTGCTGCGCCTGCCCTCGCTCAGCAATTTTTCCGATCTCGACCCCCTGGAGGCCGAACCAAGCGTGCAGCTGCGCTGGCTCCAGGCCGGCCAACCCCTGGGCCAGCCCGATGCGGTGATCGTGCCGGGGAGTAAGCAAACCTTGCGGGATCTGGCCGCGCTCCAGGCCAGTGGCCTGGGGGAGGAGCTGGTCCGTTACGGCTTCAGCGGCGGCCAGCTGTTCGGCATCTGCGGCGGCCTGCAGATGCTGGGCGCATCCCTACACGACCCCCAGGGCCTGGAAGGGGGCAGGCCCGGCCAAGCCAGGGGCCTGGGGGTGCTGCCCCTGGAGACGGTGTTTACGGACACCAAGGCCCTCACCCAGCGCCGCAGCCTGGCCCTCTGGCCGGCAGGGGAGCCGTCCTTAGAACTCGAGGGCTTTGAGTTGCATCGGGGCCACAGCCAGCTCCAAGACCCGGACGCCCAGGGAGCCTGCCAACCGATCGCCGCCGCCGCCGATCTGGGCTGGTGCCAGCCCTTGGGCGACCAGGGCGGCCTGGTGGCAGGCACCTACCTGCATGGGGTGTTTGAAAGTGGGGCCTGGCGCCGCCGCTGGCTCAATGGCCTGAGGCACCGCAAGGGATTGGCTCCCCTAACGGAACCGGTGCCCCACCACAGCCAGCAACGGGAGGCCCTGCTTGATCGGCTCGCCGATGCGTTTGAAGCCCATGTGAACCTGGAGCCGCTGCTGCGATGACGGTGATGGCGTGCCAGGGTCCGGTGACAATCCACTGGCCCGACGGCCAGATCAGTACGGCCCTCCCCGGTCAGGACTGGCTTTTAGCGGCAGCGGCGGCAGGCTTGGCCATCCCCACGGGCTGCCTGGGGGGCAGCTGCGGCGCCTGTGAAATCGAGGTGAACGGCGAGATCGAAAGGGCCTGCATCGCCGAGGTGCCCCCCAGCCCCGCCGGCCCCCTAACCGTGGCCTGGGCCAGCGATCCTTACTGGTAAATCAAGGCAGCCGACTAGGCCTCAGAGGGGTCCTTTTGAATCAGACCCCCGCCGAGGACCACTTCACCCGCATAGAACACGGCTGCCTGGCCAGGGGTGATCGAGAACTGCTCCTCGGCAAACTCCAGCCGACAACGGTGGGGGCGACCCGCCTGCCGGTCGGCCTCCGTGGCGGGTAGGGGGAACAGGGTGGCCGGCTCAGGGCCGCTGCGATAGCGCACCTGCACCTCCACGGCGATCGGCGCCTCGGGCGGGGCCATGGACAGCCAGTTGACGGCGCCAACGAGGGCCCCGCAGCGGGCAGCCTCGGACCGGGGAGCCACCACCACCTGGTTCATGGCGCCATCAAGGCGCACCACATGCAACGGTTCGCTCCAGGCGACGCCGAGGCCGCGGCGCTGGCCAATCGTGAAGTGCTCGATGCCGTCGTGTTCGCCCAGCACCCGTCCGTCGCTGAAAACAATCTGGCCCTGGCGGGGTGGCAGGTAGGCATCCAGGAACGCCTTCATGGACCCGTGGTGATCGGCCAGGCAGAGGTCCTGGCTTTCCGGTTTCTCTGCGGTGCGCAGGCCGTGGCGGGCGGCCTCCAACCGGGTGTCGGCCTTAGTGAGCTCGCCTAGGGGAAACACCAGCCGCCCCAGGATCTCCTGCGGTAGGTCGTAGAGGAAATAGCTCTGGTCCTTGCGTTGATCGAGGCCGCGCAGCAACTGGTGGCGGCCCTTGCCGTCGCCGGGCACGGGCAGGGGATCGGCAGCCTCGCCAAGGCGTACCCGGGCGTAATGGCCGGTGGCGATGCGGCCCATCCCCCGCTCCTCGGCCGCCCAGGCCAGCATCGGCCCAAACTTCACCTCTCGGTTGCAACGGGAGCAGGGCAGGGGGGTGACCCCGGCGCCATAGCCCTCCACCAGAAACTCGACGATCTGCGTTTGGAACGTGGCCCGGGAATCGACCACATGGTGGGGAACCCCCAGCTGGTCGCAAATGGCCGCCGCATCCACCAACCCCTCGGCGCAGCAGGCCCCCTTCCCACTCATCAACCACAGGGTGAGGCCCTCCACCTGCCAGCCGGCCTCCACCAGCAAGGCCGCCGTCAGGGAACTGTCCACCCCACCCGAGAGTCCCACCGCCACCCGCTGCACGCCTGGCCAAGCCCGCAGCCGCTCAATCGCCGCCGCCCCGGCCGGTGTGGCCGCAGGGGCCGCACCGGGAGCCATGGGTTGGGGGGGAGCGGAAAAACGGGCCACAACTGGGGGTTCGCCAGCCTTAGGGCAGACAGGTCGAGATGTTTCCATCATGGAACTGTGCCGGGCCGATTGCGGCCAGGCCCCAGCCTCCGCCGCCTGGGCCCAGCCCAAATCGTCCAATCAGTCCACAATCCGATTGGGCCCAGCCCCCCCAATGGCCACGTCCATGTCCCTGGAAGTCCCCCTACCTGACCCCGTTGCCGCAAGCCCTTGGCCCACCTGGCCACCGGCCGATGCCGACCATCTGCTGGTGACGGGGACCCAGATGGCCGAGCTGGAGAGCCAGCTGTTCACCAGTGGCCTGCCGGTGGAGGCCCTGATGGAAAAGGCCGCCCTGGCGATCGCCCGCCGGCTGCTCGCCAAACCGCCAGCGGCGGCCCTGGTACTGGTGGGGCCAGGCCATAACGGCGGCGATGGGCTGGTGGTGGCACGGGAGCTGCACCTGGCCGGGGTGCCCGTACGCCTCTGGACCCCTTTTGAGCGCCCCAAACCCCTGACAAGCGCCCACCTCCGCCACTGCCGCTGGCTCGGGATTCCGGTGCTGGAGGGGCAGCCCGATCCCAGGGATGGGGCCCTCTGGATCGATAGCCTCTTTGGCGTCGGCCAGCAACGCCCGATCGACGACTCCCTGGCCAGCCTGCTGACGCGGCGCCACCAGGGACGGCCAGGGGCCCTGGTGGCCATCGATGTGCCCACGGGCCTTTGCAGCGACAGCGGTCGACTCATCGGCAGCACCGCCGCCCGGGCCCGAATCACCTACTGCCTGGGACTGTTCAAGCAGGGTCTGGTCCAGGACGCCGCCCTGGCCTGGGTGGGTCAGTTGGAGCGGATCGACTTGGGCTTGCCTAAGGCCCTGTTGTCCCCCCTGGCCGCCAGCCAGCCCCTGGCCCTCGGGGCGACGGATGGGGCCACGGCCCCCTGGCCGCAGCTGGATCCGGCCGCCGGCAAATATGGCCGCGGCCGCCTGCTGGTGGTGGCCGGCAGCCCCAGCTATCCAGGCGCCGCCCAGCTCTGCCTGCAGGGAGCTAGCGCCAGCGGCTGCGGCTGCCTCAAAGCCCTGGTGCCCGCGGCTGGAGCGCCCGGACTTTGGGCTAGCCAGCCCCATGTGGTGCTAGTGGATAGGGCCGCCTTGGAGCCGCCCAGGGCCCTGCAGAGATTTGATGCGGTTGTGTTTGGACCTGGCCTAGGGGCCGACCAGCGGCAGGCAGATCCAAGCCAGCAGCAGCTGTGGAAGCAATTGCAGGGCTTCCGGGGGCTCCTGCTGCTCGATGCCGATGGCCTCAACCGGCTGGCAGAGCTGGGCCAAGGCCTCGAATCGGGCGCCAGCCAATGGCTGCGTCACCGCCAAGGACCGACCTGGCTGACGCCCCATGGGGCGGAATTTGCCCGCCTGTTCCCCGATCTGGCAGGCCTTGCGCCCCTAAGGGCCGCCGCCGCCGCCGCCCAAGCGTCCACTGCCACCGTGCTGTTGAAGGGGGCCCACAGCGTCATCGCCACAGCCAATGGACGCAGCTGGCAACTGGTTGAAACCTGCGCAGCCGCAGCCCGGGCCGGATTGGGCGATGTGCTGGCGGGCTATGCGGCCGGCCGCGGGGCCATGGCTGTTGCTGCTGAGAGAGCTGTTGCTGCTGAGAGAGCTGGGGCTGGCAACCAACCTGTCGCCGCGAACCGGCTTGGACTAGCCGCCGCAGCGCTGCGGCTTGATGGCGCCCTCTTGGCGGCAGCGGCCCTCAACCATGCCCTGGCTGGCTGCCAAGTCCAACGCCGCGGTGGACCCGGTGGTGCGACACCGATGGCCGTAGCGGCAGCGCTTGCGTCGCAAAGCTTTTATCAATCCGCTCAAATATGAAGCCAATCTGCTCCAACAATGGGGCCGAGAAATCCCCTGTCAACAGATGCCTCGCAATGCTGAAAGATTCATGAAGACACAGACGAATTTCACTTTTCTGTAGCAGGTTGGACTAACTTCTACCCCCACTCCATGACCCCCTCTGGCCCGCCCGACAGCGGCGGCCCTCGCCGCCGCAGCAGTGATCCGATCACCTGGTATCTCGGCACCATCGGACGTGTGCCTTTGCTGACACCAGCCGAAGAGATTGAACTCGGGAATCAGGTGCAAATCATGATGCGGCTCTTGGAGGAGCCTAAGGATGGGGGCTATAGCGATCAGGAAAATAAATTAATTCGGGTTGGCCGCCGCTGCAAAGAGCGCATGATGAAGGCGAATCTTCGCCTTGTTGTCAGTGTCGCCAAGAAATATCAGGGTAAAGGCCTCGAACTCCTCGACCTAATCCAGGAGGGGTCCCTGGGCCTAGAGCGGGCTGTTGAAAAATTCGATCCCACCCGGGGCTACAAGTTTTCGACCTACGCCTTCTGGTGGATTCGCCAGAGCATGACCCGGGCGATTGCCTGCCAATCACGGACGATCCGGCTGCCGGTGCACCTGTCCGAACGGCTCTCGGCGATTCGCAGGGTGAGCCTAGATCTTGCCCACAAACTCGGGGCGATGCCTAGTCGCCAGGAAATTTCCGAAGCCATGGCCATGCCAATCGAGGAGCTCGATTCGCTGCTGCGCCAGTCACTCACTACTTCCAGCCTTGATGCGCCGGTCAACGGTGATGACGATCGCAGCTTTTTAGGCGACCTGATTGCCGATACCAGCCACAGCGAACCCCTGGAGTCGGTCGAGCGGGGCATCCACCTGGAACAGCTGGGCCAATGGCTCGGCCAGCTTTCGGAGCAGGAGCGCCAGGTGCTGGAAATGCGTTTTGGCCTAGAGGGCCATGATCGTCACACCCTGGCCGAAATTGGCCGACTCCTCGATGTCTCCCGGGAGCGGGTGCGGCAGGTGGAACTCAAGGCCCTGCGCAAGCTGCGCCAATTCACCCGCCGAAGCCCCTCCCTCAAGGGTCCCTAGGGGCCTAACCAAGATGCAAAGATTGCTCTTGGCCTGGACTGCAATCCCGACAACAGTTCAGTCGTCGGCCCAGATGTAGCGGGTCAATTCAGCCGGGTCGGGCTCGGGGGCTGCGAGCGCGAACTCAACACAATCGGCCACATGGACATCGATCTCCTTTTCGATCTGCTTGAGATCGGCTTCGCTAGCCAGTTGCTGCTCGAGCAGGTGGCCAGCTAGACGCTTGATTGGATCGCGCTGGGCCCAGAACTGCTTCTCGGCCTCAGCCCGCAGCTCATCGGGGTCGGCAAGGGAGTGGCCCCGGAAGCGATAGGTGAGGCACTCGAGCACGGTGGGACCCTCTCCCGCCCTGGCCCGCTCAATCGCCCGCTGGGCCGCTGCCCGCACGGCTAGCACATCCATGCCGTCCACCTCTTCGCCGGCCATGCCGAAGGCAGCAGCTTTGCGCCATATCTCTGGGTCACTGGTGGCCCGGTTGTGGTCCATGCCGATGGCCCACTTATTGTTTTCCACCACGAAAAGAATCGGCAGCTTCCAGAGAGCCGCCATGTTTAAACATTCATAAAACTGGCCAATATTGCAGGTGCCATCGCCAAAAAAGGCCGCCGTGACAGCATCGCTGCTGGCATCTCCGAGGGCATCGCGCTTATAGCGACTGGTGAAGGCAGAGCCAAGGGCCACGGGGATGCCTTCACCGATGAAGGCATAACCACCAAGCAGGTGATGTTCCTTGGAAAAGAGGTGCATGGAGCCGCCCCGGCCCTTGCTACAGCCGGTTTCCTTACCAAACAGCTCACTCATGACCTCCCGAGCCGGCACTCCGCAACTCAGGGCATGGACGTGGTCGCGGTAGGTGCTGCAGAACCAATCGTGTTGCAATTTCATTGCCCGGATCACGCCGGTACTCACCGCTTCCTGGCCGTTATAAAGATGTACGAAACCAAACATCTTGCCGCGGTAATACATCTCGGCGCACTTGTCTTCAAAGCGGCGCCCAAGGGTCATGTCGCGGTAGAGCATTAGGCCCTCCTCGCGAGTCACCGTTGCTGGGGTTGCGGGGTAGAGGGCTGAAAGCCGCTCGGCGTGGCTGCCGGCGGCGGCGGCTTGCTCACTGGCGGATAGGTCACTGGCACCTGGGCCACCGGCCTGAGGGGCCGCAATTCCCGTTGTTAACTCAGCCGTCATCGCCTAAGGGCCTGAAGCGTTTAGCGACTGTACGGGGTCCAAAGGCCCCTAATGGTTCCAAGAGCGGCCAAAATTACAGACCCAGCCTAAACACAGCTGCTTACAGTCAGTCGTCAGCGAAGCTCCTGGCTTGGAACTGCCAATCGACCATTTCCACCTGCTTGGGGTGCAGCCGACAACCGATGCCCAGTCCGTGCTGCGCACGCTGCAGCAACGGCTCGATCGCAGTCCAGACCAGGGCTTCACCCAGGGGACCTTGGAGGCCCGGGCAGAGTTGCTTCGCAATAGCGCCGACCTCCTCAGCGATGAACCGCGGCGTCGGGCCTACGAGGCCCAGCTGCTGGCGATCCCTAGCTCGGGCGGCAGCAGCCAGATCGCCGCCCTGGAGATTCCAGCTTCCCGCTACGTGGCGGGGCTGTTACTGATGCTGGAGGCGGGCCTGGCCCAGGAAGCCTTTGAAACCGCCCGACGCAACCTGCAGCCCCCCCAAGCACCGGCCCTCGGCAGCGGCCGTGAGGCCGATCTCACCCTCTTGGCTGGCCTGGCCTGCCAGGCGGCCGCCAAGGATTACCAGGAGCAGCGCCGCTTTGAGGCGGCCGCCACGGTGTTGCAACAGGGTCTGCAACTACTGCAACGCATGGGCCAGCTGCCCCAACACCGGCGCCAGCTGGAACAGCAGCTCGGCCAGCTCCTGCCCTACCGGGTCCTCGATCTAGTCAGCCGCGACCTGGGCGCCGCCCTGGAACGCAATGAAGGTCTGAAGCTGCTCGAAGAGCTGGTGCAGCGCCGCGGCGGCCTCGATGGCGACAGCGACCGGGAGTTCGAACAGGGAAAGTTCCAGACCTTTTTCAAGCAAATCCGCCCGTTCCTGACGGTTCAAGAACAGGTTGACCTGTTCAGCCGCTGGGCCCAGGCCGGCTCCGCCACCGCCGATTTCCTAGCCAGCTACGCCCTCACTGCCTCCGGCTTTGCCCAGCGCAAGCCCGAGCGCATTCGCGAGGCCTATGGACGCCTGGCCGCCGCCGGCCAACAGGGGATCGAACCATTCCTGGCCTGCCAGCAGCTGCTGCTGGGCCAGGTAGAGCAGGCCGAAGCCCATTTCGACCAGGGCGCCAGTGCGGAGCTGCGCCAATGGGCCAGCGAGCAGGGCAGTGAATCCCTCGAGCGCCTCTGCGCCTATTGCCGCGACTGGCTGGCTCGGGAGGTGTTGCCGGGCTATCGGGATATCGAGGTGGATGCCGATCTCGATGCCTGGTTCGCCGACCGGGACGTACAGGCCTATGTGGAACAACAGGACCGCCGCAGTGGCCGCCAGGTCCCAGCCAGTGGCCGCCAGCAGGTCAGCGCACCCGGATCAGGCCCAGCCGGACCGGGCCAAGAGGGCCGGCAACCCGCCCCTTGGAATGCCGCCTGGCTGGAGTCCTCCAGCCCAGGCCAGAGCGGCCTTGCTCCGGGCGCCCCAGGCGCTGACGAGGCCAATGACGTCTCCCAACCCGACTGGCCCGAGGCTTCCTGGGCTGGCTGGGGCCTGCCCCAGTTGCGCTGGCCCGCGTTCGGCTGGCCGCAGCTGCTCGAGCCGGCCGCCAACTGGGCGGCCCACAAGCGGCCCCGGCTGAAGCTGCGCCAACGGCTGGGATCGGGATTGGCCAAGGCCAAGGCCGCCAAGGCGGACCTGTCCCGCTTGCAGCCAGGCCAACGGTCGCGGGGGGGCCTGCCCTATTTTTCCCGTCGCTTGCGGTCCATGCTCCCCCCCTGGAGAAGTGCTGGGGGAGGTGCCGGGACTAGGCCCATCGCCCCAGCCATCGAGGCCAAGGACGAGCCTGGCTACTCCCTAGCGCCCCTGTCCTGGCCGGAGCTTTCCACCCCCCAAGTCAAGCCGATCCAGTCGCCGGCCAATCCCTTTGGCCCCCTGCCCGGCGGAGACGCCCCAGGGGGCCCCCATCCCCCCAGTGCTGGCGCCCAGGACCCCGAGCCCAGGCCAGCAGCCGCCTGGCCCTTCCCCCTGGTCGCCACGGTGGCGGGGGTGGCCCTGGCAGGCCTGGGACTGGGGGGCTGGCTGGCCCTAAGGCCGAAGCCGGAGCGGGGCATTCCCTTGCCCGTGCAGCCCCTGCCAACCCAGCCGGCCAACCTGGCCAAGCCCAAACCCAAACCTCCCCAGCCGGAGCTGCCCCTCCAAGCCGTTGAGCCCAGCGAAGCCCAACTAAAGCGGCTGCTGGAGGCCTGGTTCCAAGCCAAAGCGGCCGTGCTCACCGGCCAGGCCCCGGCCCTACCCCCGAGCCAGCTGGCCGTCGCTTCCCTAGTGGGAGCTCTAGATCAGGACCGCCAGGCCGACCTCGATCGCGGCGAAACCCAAACGGTGAGCGCCAAGGTCACCGGCCTGGAGATCGGCAGCCGCAGCCCCGAGCAGATCGAGGCCAAGGTCACCATCCTCTACGGCGACGAGCGCCGCAGCCAGGCCGGCAAGCTGCTGGAGCAGACCCCCGAAGCCGAACGCCGCAACACCTACGTGTTTGGCCGCAACCAAAAGACCTGGAAACTGGAACGGGTGATCTTCCAAACCAGCCAACCCTGACGACCAGGTTACCAAACCTGACTCCCAAGCCTGGCTGAAGGAACTTTGGCTTGGCCCAGCGGTCGCTTGGCACATGGCTAAGGACTTCTAAGGCCCACGCCCAGCACCAGGCGAGCCCCCAGAGGATCCGCCTTTTTACGATCAGCCCACAAGGGCGTCCCGCCTCCCCGCCGCTACACCGATGTTTGACGAGCTGTCCCAGCGTTTTGAAGATGCCGTTAAAAGCCTGAGGGGGCAGGCCACCATCTCCGAAACCAACGTGGAGGGCGCCCTGCAACAGGTGCGCCGCGCCCTGCTGGAGGCCGATGTCAGCCTCAGCGTTGTCAAGGATTTTGTTGAGGAAGTGCGTCGCCGGGCCGTGGGCGCCGAGGTGGTGCGCGGCGTTAGCCCCGACCAGAAGTTCATCCAGCTTGTGCATGAGCAGCTGGTGGAGGTGATGGGCGGCGGCAATGCCCCCCTTGTCCAGGCCGCCGTGGCCCCCACGGTGGTTCTGATGGCCGGCCTGCAGGGCGCCGGCAAGACCACCGCTGCGGCCAAGTTGGGCCTGCACCTCAAGGAGCAGGGCCGCCGCACCCTGCTGGTGGCCGCCGATGTCTACCGGCCCGCCGCCATCGACCAGCTGCGCACCCTGGGCAACCAGATCGGAGTGGAGGTGTTCAGCCTGGGCACCGAGGCCAAACCCGAGGACATTGCCGCCGCCGGCGTGGCCAAGGGGCGCGCCGAAGGCTTCGACACCGTCATCGTCGACACGGCTGGCCGCCTGCAGATCGACCTCTCGATGATGGAGGAGATGGTGCGAATCCGTAGCGCCGTGGCCCCCGACGAGGTGCTGCTGGTGGTGGATTCGATGATCGGCCAGGAGGCCGCCGAACTCACCAGAGTCTTCCACGACCAGATCGGCATCACCGGCGCCGTGCTGACCAAGCTGGATGGCGACAGCCGCGGTGGCGCCGCCCTCTCGATTCGCAAGGTGAGCGGCGCGCCGATCAAGTTCATCGGCACCGGCGAAAAGGTGGAGGCCCTACAGCCCTTCCACCCAGAACGGATGGCCAGCCGCATCCTCGGCATGGGCGATGTGCTCACCCTGGTGGAGAAGGCCCAAAAGGAAGTGGAGCTGGCCGATGTGGCCCGCATGCAGCAAAAGCTGCAGGAGGCCTCCTTCGACTTCTCCGATTTTCTGCAACAGATGCGGCTGATCAAGCGCATGGGCTCCCTCGGTGGCCTGATGAAGATGATCCCGGGCATGAACAAAATTGATGACGGCATGCTTAAACAGGGCGAGGAGCAGCTCAAGAAGATCGAGGCGATGATCGGCTCGATGACTGCGGCCGAACGCCAACAGCCAGAACTGCTAGCCGCCCAGCCCAACCGCCGCCGCCGCATCGCCGGCGGCAGCGGCCACACCCCCGCCGATGTGGACAAGGTGCTCGCCGACTTCCAGAAAATGCGGGGCTTCATGCAACAGATGACCCGCGGTGGCATGCCCGGCGGCTTCCCGGGCATGGGCGGCGGCTTCCCCGGGATGGGCGGCTTCCCGGGCATGGGCGGCATGCCCGGCATGGGGGGCATGCCGGGCAATGGCGGTGGGGGCATGCCGGGGGGCCGGGGGGCCGGGCCCCAGCGCCAGGCCAAACCCGCCAAGAAGCGCAAGGGCTTCGGCCAGCTCTAGGCCTTGCCTCCTGCCAGCGGCAAAGGGTGAAGGCCACAGGGTATTGTTGTTGTTTGACGTGTGGATTCACCGTCAAATCAGCCAGGGCGTCACCGCGACCGGGCTTCTATTCACCCTCAAGTCAGTAAGGCAAGGCCACGATGATCAAGCTCCGCCTGAAGCGGTTCGGTAAAAAGCGGGAAGCGAGCTTCCGCCTCGTGGCCACCAACAGCACCTCCAGGCGGGACGGTCTGCCCCTGCAGGAGCTGGGTTTCTACAACCCCCGCACCAAAGAAACCCGCCTCGACACCGAAGCCATCCGCACCCGCTTAAGCCAGGGAGCCCAGCCCACCGACACGGTGCGTTCCCTGCTCGAAAAAGGCGGCCTCATCGAGAAAACGATCCGCCCCGCCGAAACTGTTGGCAAGGCCAAGCAGGCCACCGCCCGCGAAGCCGCCGCCAAGGCTGAAGCCAAAGCCGCTGCCGCAGCGAAGGAAGCCGAGCTTGCCGCCGCCAAGGCAGCTGCTGAGGCCGCTGCTGCTGAGGCCGCAGCCGCCGAAGCCGCTGCTGCTGAGGCCGCTGCAGCGGCCCCCACTGAGGACGCTCCGGCGGACGCTTGAGGGGCCGCCCCATGGCCGGGGCGCCCGCACTCACGAGCTTCACCATCGACCTGCCTGACCAGAGTGCCGCCCTGGCCCTGGCTGGGGAGGCGGAAGTTAACCTGCATCGCCTCGAAGCCCTCACCGGGGCATCCGTAGTATTACGAGGTCTTGCCTTGTCCCTGCGGGGCCTGCCGCCCCAACTCGAACGGGCTGCTGGCGTGGTCGAACTGCTTAGGCCCCTCTGGCAAGAGGGTCAGGCTGTGTCCAGTGGCGATCTGCAAACGGTGCTGGCCGCCTTGGACCGGGGCCAGGGACCAGCCCAGCAGCAATTGGGTAAACAGGTCTTAGGGCGCAGCCAGGGCGGCCGGCTGTTAAGGCCCCTCACCTTTAAACAACAGGCCTACGTCGAGGCAATTGAGGGCCACGACCTCACCCTGGCCCTGGGGCCCGCCGGCAGCGGCAAAACGTTTTTAGCGGCGGTTCAGGCCGTCAAGATGCTGCAGGAGCGCAAGGTCGAGCGACTAATCCTCACCCGCCCGGCGGTGGAAGCGGGCGAGCGCCTTGGCTTTCTGCCGGGGGATTTGCAGCAGAAGGTAGATCCCTACCTGCGACCCCTCTACGACGCCCTCCACGCCCTGCTCGGCCAGGAACGTACCAGCAGCCTGCTGGATCGCAACGTGATCGAGGTGGCGCCCCTGGCCTACATGCGCGGCCGCACCCTCAGTGATGCCTTTGTGATCCTCGATGAGGCCCAAAACACCACCCCCACCCAGATGCGCATGGTGCTCACCCGGCTGGGGGAGAACTCACGCATGGTGGTGACCGGTGACCCCAGCCAGATCGACCTGCCCGCCCATCAGCGCAGTGGCCTGATTGAGGCGGCCCAGGTGCTCGAGGGCGTGGAAGGGGTGGCGATCTGCCGGCTCACTGCTGCCGATGTGGTGCGCCATCCTTTGGTGCAGAGACTGGTCCAGGCCTACGCCCTGCGAGAGAGCAGCAGCCCCTCCTCCAACCACTGAACCTTAGTGCCGTCCCCCAGCGTGACTCCCGCCCCGTGACTCGACCAGAACGGTTTCGAATTCCTGCCCAGATCGCCCTTGCGGCCCTGGTTGCCTACGGCGCCGGTTTCTGGTTTACCAGCCTATTCCCGGGCTACCTCCCCAAGATTGGGGCGCTTTGGTCGGCCATCTCGGCCATCGTGGTCACCCAGGTGACCCGGCGGGAAACCAGGGCCTCGGCCTCCTTGCGGGTGCTGGGCTCGGCAATCGGGGCGCTCACCAGCGCCACCTACCTGAGCCTCTTGCCCTTTCATCCGGTGGGGATGGCCCTGGCCATTTTTGCAACGGTGCTGATCTGCACCGCCCTCAACGTGCCCAGCCATGGCCGCCTGGCGGCGATCACGGTGATTGTGGTGATGGTGACTGCCAGTCTGGATCCCCGCCTCAATCCGGGCCTGAACGCCTTGCTGCGCCTGGCGGAATCCTGCATCGGCACCGGGGTGGCCCTGGTCGCGGTCTGGCTCTGGCCAGACCTGTCCGCCCAAACGGGAGCTGACGACTCCCCCAACCAGCCCTAGGGGGAGATCCACACCTGCCGGGCCGCCCCTGCAAAGCCAAACCCCGGCCAGCACTGGCAGGATGGGGGAAGTTCGTCCCATCGGTGGACCATGCCAGCACGCAGCAATTTTCAGGAGGCCATCCGCGAGGCCCAATCCAGCGCCCTAGTGGGCCCCAATGTGGTCAACAAGGCCCTGCCCTACGTGGGCGGCGGCATGGTGCTTACAGCCGGCGGCGTGATCGGGGGCCTGACCCTGATGGCCAGCAGCCCCAGCCTGTTCATGCCGCTCTTCTGGGTGGCCCTGATCGGTAATTTCATTCTCTTCTTTGTCGCCCAAAACGTGGCGATGAAGGGCAACAACAGCACGGCCCTACCCCTGCTGACCGCCTATAGCCTGCTCACCGGCTTCACCCTGAGCGGCATCGTCGCCATGGCGATCGGCACCGCCGGCATTGGCGCCATCGGCACGGCGGCCCTGGCCACTGGCATCACCTTTGTGATCGCCTCCTTTGTTGGCCGCCGCATGAGTGACAGCGTCGGCCAATCGCTCACCGCCGTTGTGGGCTTGGGCATCGTTGGCCTGCTGATCGCCATGGTGGTCCAGGTGATTGGCAGCATCTTCGTGCCCGGCTTTGGCGGCGGCGGTTTTGAGCTGATGATCGCCGGCTTCGGCACGGTGCTGTTTGTGGGCGCCGCCTTCGTGGACTTCTACACGATGCCCCGCACCTACAACGACGACCAGTACCTGGCCGGCGCCCTGGGCATGTATCTCACCTACATCAACCTTTTCATCTTTATCCTGCGGCTAATCATTGCCCTCAACGGCGGCAGCCGGCGCGATTGATCTTACGTTTCTGGCTTGATCGGCAAACCAGCAACACAAAACGGCCCTGAACCCCATGGGATCAGGGCCATCAACCAACGGCTTTCTTTCGATCAGGCGCCCCCCATCGGGCGCTTTTTTAGTGCGATCAGGCCTCCGCCACCGCTAGCAACGCGGCCCCGATCGCGGCCCGCTGCTCGGCGTCGTAGCCCCAGCGATCCAGGAAGGCCACGTCCGTGCCACTCCCGGCGGTGCCCTCCAGCAGGGTTTCCAGGCGCTGCTTAACAAGCCCTGGGTCCAATAGGCGCAACAGCTCCGTGGAACGGGTCTGAACCCGCTCGGAGCCGGCTTGCATCGCCCCATCGCCAGAGCGCAGGTGCTGCAGGGCCATGGCCGTACTCATGGCCAGGTTGCGCACCGACAGGTCCACAACCCCCTCACCGCCGGCTCGCAACACCAGAGCCACCGAGTCCGGCAACCGGTCCATCAGGGGGCTGTCGCCAGCCAGGGACACCACGAAAAAGCCCCGGGCCCCATCGCGGCTGGCCACCAGCTCCGACACCCGATCGGCCAGCACCTCATCGCTGAGTTCACCCGCTTCCCAAAGGGCCAGCCACTGGTTAGCGATCTCCATAGCCTGGGCAAAGCTGGGTTCAAGCGGCGCGGCGGCGGAGCTGGCCATGGCAAGGGGGCAGGGAACTGTCAGTGTTGAGGTTATGAAGCCATCCAGCGACCCGGCGTTGCCCAGTAGCGACCAACCCAAGCGGGGCAAACCAAAGGGCGCCAAGCCCAAGTCCGGCAAGCAGCCGGCGCCTGAGCATTCCCCAGGGGCGCCGTCCAAGGGCGGGCCAGTAGGCGAGGAAAGCCAGGGCCGGGTGATCAGCCTGGACAGCCTCGGCACCAGCCCATCGGGCTTCCGCTCCGGCTTCGTGGCCCTGATCGGCCGGCCCAACGTGGGCAAATCGACCCTGCTCAACCACCTGGTGGGCGAAAAGGTGGCGATCACCTCGCCGGTGGCCCAAACCACCCGCAATCGCCTGCGCGGCATCCTCACCACGCCAACGGCCCAGCTGGTGTTTGTGGACACCCCTGGGATCCACAAACCCCACCACCTCCTGGGCGAGCGCCTGGTGCAGAGCGCCCGGGGCGCCATCGGCGAGGTGGATGTGGTGGTGCTGCTGGTCGATGGCAGCGAACTGGCCGGCCGCGGCGATGGCTTCATCGTGGAGCTGCTGCGGACCTGCCGGGTGCCCGTGCATGTGGCCCTGAACAAACATGACCTGGTGCCAGAGGGCAAGGCCTGGGCCCTGGAAGCCAGTTACCGGGACCTGGTGGCCGCCGTGGTGGGCAGCCGGGACGGCGCTGGCGGGCCTACCGCGGAAGACGGCCCTGGGGATCGCTCCGCCTCCAGGCCCTGGCCGCTCCACCCGATCAGCGCCCTAAGCGGCGCCGGCACGGAAGAGCTGCTGGCGGCCGTGGCCGCCGACCTGCCCCTGGGGCCCCACCTCTACCCCGCCGATGCGGTGAGCGACCAACCGGAACAGCTCCTGCTGGCCGAACTGATCCGCGAGCAGGTACTCACCCACACCCGCGAGGAGATCCCCCATTCGGTGGCGGTGTCGATCGACCGGATCGTGGAGGACGGGCCGCGCACGGCGATCCTGGCCACGGTGCTGGTGGAGCGCAGCAGCCAGAAGGGAATCCTGATCGGCAAGGGCGGCTCCATGCTCAAGGAGATCGGCAGCGGTGCCCGCCAACAGATGGTCAAGCTGATCGATGGGCCGGTCTACCTGGAACTGTTCGTGAAGGTGGTGCCGAACTGGCGCCGCAACCCGGCCCGGCTGGCGGAACTGGGCTACCGGGGCGATTGAGGTCGCATGGCGGCAGGAGAGGTCGCCATGGGGTTGGGGCGGGAACCCAACCGGTGGATACCAATCAGCGCCCCAAGACCAGCGACTGAGACAATCGGGGTCTGCCATGCCAACACCGCTGCCTTGACCGACGCAAGCGTGACCACCACCGGAGCCCCTGAGAACACGGCACCTGCAACCTTTCCGCCAACGGACATCGACGCCTTTCTGAGCTGCTGTGCGGGCGAGTGGTTGAGCTTGCGCAGCCGTTTCAACCTGGACCCAGGGGCCGCCGCATCCAAAGGGGCGGAAGCGAGCGAGGCAGCCATGGAGTCCGCCGATGACAACAGCTGGCATGCCAGTGAGCGGGCGGAATTGAAGGTGACACGCCTGGCCGCCCTGGGCGGGGGTCATGGTGGACTAGCCATGGATGTGAAAGATCTGGCAGGGATCCAACGGGCCTACTTCCATGCCGACGGCAGCTTTGGATCGGAACCGGATGCCGGTCAAGGGGAAACCGGCACCTGGTCCCTGGGGCCGGACGGTTGCCTGGATCTAGTGATCAACCAGGGAGAAAGGCAGCTGCGGGAACGGATCTGGTTCACCAAGCCGAACCTGAGGTTGCGCTCCACCGTGGAACAGCTGGCAAGCGGCAGCCCCGGACGGGCGAGCTTTAGCTCGGAAATTCGTCGGGTTCCGCGCCCTGCTGAACCGGCAGCCCGTGGCCAAGGCCTGGCTCCGGCCCCTTGAGCAGTTCGATGCGCCTTGATGTCATCAGCCTGGCGCCGGAAGCCTTCTCCCCCCTAGCAGGCCTAGGCGTGATTGGGCGAGCCTTCGCCGCTGGCATTGCCGAGCTGCATTGCCACAATCCCCGCGAATACGCCCTTGATCGCTACCGCAAAGTGGACGATGAACCCTACGGCGGAGGAGCCGGGATGGTGCTTAAGCCCGAACCGATCTATGCCGCCTTTGAAGCGATTCCGGTAGCAGAACCTCGGCGCGTCCTTTTGATGAGTCCCCAGGGCCAACCCCTGCGTCAGGCAGACCTACAGCGCTGGGCCAGCACCTACAGCCAGCTGGTGTTTCTCTGCGGCCATTACGAGGGTTTCGATGAACGCATCCGCCCCTTGGCCGATGAAGAAGTTTCCATCGGTGATTTCGTGCTCACCGGTGGCGAATTGCCCGCCATGGTGATCATCAACGGCGTGGTGCGACTGCTGAAGGGCACCGTCGGCACGGCAGCGTCCCTGGAGGAAGAAAGTCACAGCAGCCTGCTCCTCGAGCATCCCCACTACACCCGCCCCGCCAACTTCAGGGGGCAGGAGGTGCCGGAGGTGCTGCGCTCAGGCGACCATGGGGCGATTGCCCGCTGGCGCGCCGACCAACAGCAGCAAAGGACCCAAAACCGGCGACCCGATCTCTATGCCAAATGGTTGGATCGAGAGAAAGACATGGGGCAAGGTTAAACTCCATAATTTAGGGAACTGAGACGACAAGAATCGCAGCGATCACTGAACGATAGAAAACGAGAAGCCAAACACCAAATCGTCAAAGTCACGGTCGCCGCCACCACTCAAATCCTCAAGGCCAAACATGTTGTTGCCCAACACCCTGAAGTGATTAAAGCGATCGATATTAGCATCGCCAAAGGCAAAGAACGTATCACCATTGACCCTGGCGAAGGGGGCCAGATAGGTTGACTCACTGACTTCAACAACACGGCTACTGGTCTGACCATTAGCAACGGCGAGACCAGAAAGCTCCGAGACAAGATTTTCAATTCTAAGGGCAGCATTCATATACTCAGCAACGGAAGCGACACCAGGGGTTAACAAGTCTCCATTGGCATCTAAAACCGAACCAAGGGTGTCAACAGTACGGTAGAAACCAGTAATCGAATCATAGGATGCCTCCCGGGCGAGGACGAGGGTACCCGTAACTTTTTCTGTCGGCTTAAAGGAACTAAAATCGAGCAAAGATGCAGAGCCCTGCTCTTGAGCGACCAAGGCATTGAGCCCTTGGTCACTCGAGAGAAGGGAGAGATTGAATTGAACACCACTCAACGACGTGACCGCTAAAGCCTGGGCTGAAGGGATACCCATTGAGAGGAAATGGAATCGACTGTCATTGGGGCTAGTGATCTCATCAAGGGTGGCATCAGACACCTCAAAGAAACGAACACTCTGACCATTAACCAACAAGATCTCACGATCGAAGATGGTAAAGTCATTCAGGGTGACGTCCTCACGTTCAAGCGTCGAGAAGAGCGTCTGGGCCCTTGTTGTCACCGTGGTCCAGTTGGACAGCAGGCTATCAGCGATAGCGAGCTCAGAGGCTTCCAAGACCACGTAACCAATCTGATTAGAGGTGGATGGGCGGCCTGAAAGGCTGGCCCTAAGAACCAGGCTGGCAGGAGCGGTTGCATTGGCTGGGTCACTAACCGTCAGCGTGTTGGCATTGGCACGGCTGAGAATGGGATTGATGTCAACCGTGGCTGCGGTGGATGGGTCAAGAATCGAGCCATTCACCTTGTGGTCCTTATCGCCGTAGCCACCATCGACCAGGGCAAGGGAAAGAAACTCAGCAACACCATCTCCATCGCGATCATAGAAACGGGCACCTGCACGCTTTAGCGGGTTATAGGTCAGCGTCGATACGACGTTAGGATCTGCACTGTCAATTGAGAAGTAGGCAAGACGTCGGTTAGCACGCCTAACACCCTGATCATCAACCAAATCAAGACTACCACCAACGACACTCAGATCCAAGGCCGTATTCAAGGACTTTGTAGCAGACTTACTGAGTTGGGCCGTAAACTGTACGGCCTCGGCATTTAAATGATAATCAGAAGAACGTCCCCCAATCACCGCACCCAGATTGGGTAAAAGCGACTGAAAATCAACTTTGGTTAGCTTAAACAGCTTGGGATCAAAACTGCCATTACCAACGCGTAAATCCCTAGAGCGAATGGTAACCTCAGCGGCCTGGCCAAACGGGCTCGTGTGCGCCAAATCAGAATAGAGTTGGATATGCAGCACTTCATCTCGTTCAGCGGTCAAGTCATTAGCCACATCGATGGCAATCGTTATTTTACCGTCGGTATTAACCTTACCTGAGCCGTCTAGGGCGCCATCAATAAAATCATCTGCCGAAATCCCGTTACCACTAAAGCGCCAATAAAGGGTGCTGTTGGGTGCCAGGTTGGTGGCCACATGGATGGAAAGAGTTGCACCTTCATTGATCGTGGGGTCGTGGATCAATAGGGCAGCCTGCTGATTGGTAAGACTGTTGTGCTTCGTCAGCAAGAGTTGGGGCAAGGACGTTTGCGAAGGGTCTAGGCTCTCGCCCGTGAGAACGGACCCCACCCGGCGCAACACAATCGCTGGAGAGGTATCAGGTTGGAACTCACCACTGCCAACGGGCAAGGTAAAGAAAGGTAGGGAAACGAGCCGTCTACCGCCGTCATCGGTGGTGGCAGAAAAAGAAGAATCGAGGCGCAAGCGCAATAAGCCATCACGACCAGTGCCAAGGTCGCCAGTGTATTCAAGTACATGGAGGCCAGCAATGGCATTTAATTGGTCAGTATCGAACCAAACCTCATTGGAAGGAAACACCAACTCAAGATCAATCAGGCCCAACTTGTTGCGGTCCTGACCATAAAGCCAAAGCTGTAATTGCAGGTCCTGGCCCGAAGCCACCGGATTGATCACACGAGATGTGGTGATCTGATCAGCCGCAAAGGTTACACCGGAAAGAGGTTGAGCAAAAGGCAGCAGGGTCGCGGTCGACTCCTTGCCCTGGGCATCAACAAGGCTGAAATAGAAGCTGTAGGGCAACACACGACTCGAGACCGCTTGGCTCTTGGCCAATTGGAACTCAGGTGTTTGCGGATAGGGAATCGTGATATCAGTGGAAACGCTAGCAACATTACCGGAGGAATCCTGCAAACCAGTGTCCGAATCAAATAGCAAGCGATAGCTAGATCCAGGCAGCACAGTCAGGCCCGCGATTAAATCCGTAAAATTAAAGAGGACTGTGCTGGAATTAAATGGATCAAGACCAGCAGTCGGGGTTGAAGAGGGTTGAATCTCGGCAACTTGATCAATCGCTCCCGTAATTGGATTCACCACAGCAAAGCGAACCCTGCCAAGGGAGTGAACATCCTCGGAAAACTCGAGCTGTAAGGTCACCGAGGCGTCCTTCACGGTAAAGGCTTGGCTCAACAGTTTGGGGGGTGCTGAGTCGTACTTGATCCCGTACTGGAGCGCTGGCAACGCCAAAGCCAGTCCATCGCGATTACGAAGCAGATCGCCACGACCACCTAGATCCACGGCTAGGTAACCCTGAACGTTGGTCGGACGCTCAACAGTAAGTGTCAGAGAGAGACCATCGGCCGAAAGCTGAACCCCAGAATCAGCGAAAGAAGGATCAATCTCCTTAACCACAGTGACGGAGCTCGGGGCGGCAGCATCGTTGGCTCCCAAAAGGCGAAGGGAATGGCCGTCAAAATAGAGGGGTTGGTCGAAGCTGAAGTGGGCCTTCAGCCGTTTGCCTTCAATGTCAATCGTATGATTCGTAATCTGGGGAGGGCTCAGGAGGCCTTCATCAGGGCGCTCGTCGGTGAGGATTAGGGTACTGAGACTGCTCAGAATTGGCTGAGTGGAGAGATTTTGGACAAGCTGATAACCCAGCACATCGACAAGCCATCCGTAATTCTGAAAACGCTCTGGATAGCGTTCGGCAGGATCGGCTTGGTAAATCAGTTGACCTGCTCTCAGCTGATCTAAGGTGACAAACGGTTGTGTGACCGGATCAAAAAGCAGGCTAGCAGTGAGGGGATTGCCGGGATTGTTCAACCAGCGCAAAGACCCCCCATAGGGAGCTTGGGTAATGTGGATCGCGTCAATTCCATCTCCGTCCGGATCAAGGAACGGAAAATCATCAACCGAAAAGACATGGGTGCCGTCAGCAGCTAGGGCTAAGTCGAGAGATTCTGGCCTGGCGCCATCATTAATGGGGTTGATGGTCAATTTGACATCAAAGTTAGATGCAACGCCATGGGAAGAGACCGTCAACGTCAACGTCTGCTCGCCATGGAGATCTGCAGCAGGTCGAATCAGCACGCTCTGGTCGGTACGATTCACCTCAATGCTGACAGGTGCAGGGGAACCATTGGGTCCAGAGAGAGACTCAAAGGTGACCGGAGCAAAATGATCCACATCGAGGATGCCATCGGTGAAGCTGGAGAAGGGCAGCTCCACGCTGGAGTCTTCGTCCACCTGCAGGCTGAGGGGCTGGAGCCGCCGCAACGGATCAACTTGGGAAATCACCGTGATGGGAACTTCCACCACGCTCTGGACACCTTCACCATTGGCCAGGGTGAGAAGCAGGGCGCCCGAACCGGCAAAATCGGGATCGGCATGGAGCATGATCTCGCCCTGATCCAACTGCACCTGTAAGCGGGCCGTGGTGGATAGGTTGACGAGGGTTTGGCCCTGGCGGTTGGCCTGCTGCAACAGAGCAGCCAGGCTCAACTTCAGGGGCTGACTTTGGTCTTCCACCAAGGTCTGACCAGGAAGACGCAGCGCAATGCGTCCATGGCTGGCGCTGCCCAGGTTATCGGCATAGGCCAGAGTTCCAGGCTGGCCCAGAGTCTCGGCGAGCACAACACCAATCGCCCTTGGTCCCGCATAGAGAACACCGTTGATAATCGTTAGTTGATCTAGGGAGAGGGGAACTGCATTGGCCGTAGCACCATTGGCAATCGCCAGACGATGGCCAGCAGAGCGGTCAAAGCCCATGAGCACGTAGGGAGTGCTCTGGGTCGCCAGGGTGAACACCCCCTGGGCATTGGCATTGAGCACCGTAGTATCGCTAGCCAGTTGATTGACTGTGAAGCTCTGAACCGACGCCAAGGCCGTCGTGCCGGTCACCGTGACATGCAGGCCACTGCGGTTGGGGTCGGGCTGGAGACCACTATGGCTAGCCAGAATAGTCAGATCGACAGAACTGGTCGGGAGGTCGCTCTTCAACCACTCGAATTGCAGATCAAGGTGGTCACTGCCGGGGACGATGAAGAGTTGCACCGGCTGACGTTCAAAACCATTAAGGCGGTAATCCTCGCCATAGACCAAGCTGGAACGAAGTAGCACATTCACAAAAGCTCCTGCCTCGGTGGCAGCATGGCTGAGTTGGAGGCTGAAGTGACCGGCATCAGCAGCACGCCAAGCCACACTGGCGTAGGTGTCAGCCGTCTGGGAAGAGTGAGCTAGGGCGAACGTACTGATCCAGCTGGCCAGCAGAGCGTCCTCCTGGTTGGGCTGCTGCTGCAGGAGGTCTAGGGCCATCTCCAGGCTATGACCTTGGAAAATCTGCTTAAGACCGGTAATGGCTAGGGGTGCCAAAAGGGCAGGGCCATCGAGGGCGTCGCCAAGATTGGACCTGGTGACCATTTCCCGGTTCAACGCGGCGATTGCGCTAGCGGTGAAGCCGGCAAGGGTAGTGCTCGGATTGCCAATCCGAGTTTCAACATCCACGAAGAGGGCTTTAAGACTTCTGGCATCCTGTAGGTCGAGGTGAACTAAGGCAGAGCCTGGGGCCGATGCCTTTAAACCATGACTGAGGTAGTGCTGCAAGAACATGTAGGGCCATAGGGCTTCATCCTGGGGAAGGTCGTCGCCATAGCCAGCAGGACGGTAGGCGAGCACATCATGGGCCCTTAACAGATCCTGAATGGCAATCAAAACGGCCTGTAATTGATACTCAAACTGGAGCTGGGCGAGGCCAACTCTACGTACATCTACAGAATCAGAATTGAGCAGCTGGTAACTGGATTGGGAGGTACTAAAGCTGCTGGAATAGCCAGTCAGTTGCTCCAACACCGAGGCCGTGGAGCTGGAAGCAGTCACTGTCGTTGCATAGGACTGCATCAAAGCAGCAGTTGAATCGAGACTCGTGCTGACATTCAGCACATCAGGGGTTGGATCAGTGCTAGAAACCTGGTCAAAGAGGGCGAGCGATCTGGGGATACCCGTGAGCACATCGCGCGACCAGGGCGAGGGGGCAACATAAAGCACGCCCTGGGGCTGATCCGCCGTAATCGAACCAGCGATACGATCAAACAAGCCCTGCTGATCGGCAAAGCCGCTATAGAAGTCGGTCACAAGATCAGGATGGCTACTACCATCCTGAAGTTTCAGCTTGGGCTGGAAATAGAGGGAAGTGGGGCCATAGGTGGGCCCGGTATAGACGGTACCCAGGGGAATCTGCAGGGAAATTTTGGGGATCGGCAGATCGCTCTGCAGCCGGAAGACCGAGAACCAGGGTGAAGCAACCTTGGCCAAGATATCAAACCAAACCGTGGTTTTACCTGGCTTCAGAGCAAGAACTAAATCATAGGGAGTGCGGTTCTTCTTGAAATCAGGATCAAACAGGGGACGTACTAAGTTGTTGAGATAAATGCGATCAGGAGCCCCATTACCGAGAAGATCTAAGGCTGCAGATAGGGTCGAAGAGAGACCGATTTGACCGCGCAGACCCAACACCTTATAATCGAGCGATAGATCAACACTCAACTCAGGCTTCAGGGTTAGCAAATCGTTGCTGATATCCAAGTAGACACCAGTATTCGGCTCAGTGATTCCGGTAATCACAGTCTTTAAAATATCGTCAAACTTGCCTTGGCCGCTTAATAAAGCTTGTACATCTGCAGCTAAGGCCTTGAGAGATTTCGGCGAAGCTGTGAAACCAACGGTAGTGTCGAGATTCACATCAAGTCCTGGATTGGCGCCCAGGATCAGGGGAATGGGCACGCCAATGAGAGCAGCGACCCAGCTACCAAGATCAACAGAGCCGCGGGCCTTAAGACTCGCAGACAGGTCAAGATTATACTCAAAAACATCAACAGGCTTATCCAGGATAACATCAAGAATAGCCTTGGCCGGATTATCAAGAATCGGAACTTTAAAGCTTGAGCTATTAACAAAGCCAACGGACTTAAAGTTTCCATCCAATGAGCCACTCCCAGTTGCGGCTAAAGTGTTATTGGTAAAATCATAGAGATCGCCAAAGGCACCAAACTTACTCGCAATATCACCCAGGGCTGGGCCCTTAACATCAAGCTTGCCAGTATTAATATTATAAACAAGACTAAAAGGATCCAGGCGCACCCAACCAGGCAACGACGGTTGCTTGGTTGCCAATTCTGTCATACCCAGGAGCGTATCAACGGTACCCACAATCGGCGAGATTGAGGGATAGGCCATGGTGTAAGCTTTCTTGCCAAAAATAGAGATATAGGGTTCAAAGGCATCACTAAACAAACCAGCCTGGGCAAGCTTCTGATTGACATAGAAGAAAGTGGCTCCCAAGCCATCAAGCAACTCGATGACCTCGAGCTTGCCATTCTTGTAGGGATTACCAGGATAGCTTTCAATAAAATTAGTAAGGGCAGCGCCAATATCTAACGTCGGAATTATTACCTTCTTGAACTCAGGCACCACCTCCTTCAACACAACACTATAAACCGGGAAAGTGAGACCGAACAGACCACGCCGAGTGCCCGTTTGTTGCAGGGTGGGAAGTTTTATAGAAGGAATAACAATAGACTGCTCAGCTGTTGCAAAGTCATTGGGAATTTGGGTCGTCAACAAATCAATGACAGGTTCAACGGCAGGGCGGATTGAGTTCACGCTGTCATAGATTGGAGCCGAAAAACCATTAAAGATATCGGCGTTCACCGAAGGATCAAGTATTAACTTAATTTCACCGTTCTTATAGCGAAGAGAGGAAGGAGCATCCAATTTAAAAATGCCATAATCGGCAGGCTTGTCATCCGGAGTCAGGCTGAGAGTCAAATCATCTAGAGAAGGCTTGCCGGTTGCCAGATCAATACTGGCCGAGAAGCCACCCGAAACAGGGGTATGGGCACTGCCCAGTTCCATCAAACCCTGGGCGGAGAAACTCAACTTACCCGCATCATTGTCATTCAACTTGGTAAACTGAATCGTGGCACTGGTGTCCTTAAAAGCCAGATCAAAGCCCCCAATCGAAATCTTTGAGTCATTTTTAAACTTTGCAGTTAAGTTAACATCCAAACGACTACCCTTGGACGACGCCGAAACTTCGCCAGACGAAATCGAAAGATAATCAAACAGATCAAAACCAGCAATGCGCAGCCTATCAATACTGCCCTGGACATCGAAGTCAAGCCCCTTGCTATTATCAAATAATCCGGAAAAGCTTCCACTCATTGCAAATATATTGGCAATATTGAGATCATTAATCCGGCCATTAAATTTCAAGGAGCGCGGACTTGCTTCGCCACCAACAACCACTAACTTTTCAAGAATGAGATCAACATCATGAACTGAAAAATAATCGCTAGTGATGCGGAAATCCTTAACCGCACCACTCATCGTTAGGGTATCCTTAAAGCCAAATAGGGGGTCTTGGTGGAGGTAGCTGATATCGAGGGTCGACTTGAGCTGTATGGTGCTGGCCTCGTTGCCAATAGCGAGCTTGGCCGATGCCTGCCACGACATTGCCTGCCACTGACGACCTTGCTGCTCAACAAGCACAAGTTCGCTAACCGATACATTGACGGAAGTGCCCGCAAAGTAGCCACCGAGAACATCGACGCCAATCGATGCTTTTGAAACGATAAATGTGGTCTGATTATAAAGAGAAGCATTGCGCTTCTGGTAATCCAGATCAATATCACCGTCCAGGCTGAAGCCGAGCAAATTGAGATTCTGGACGCTGGCGGCCAGGGACCACTGGTCTAACTCGCCATTGGTTGTTACCAAGGCAAACTTGCCAGAGAGGCTTAGAGGCTCACTAGAAAAACCAAGGTCAAGCTTAAACGTATCAACTGAGGCCTTAATTGTATAGGTTTCAAATTGATTTTTCTTGGTATAGTAAATTTGTGCGGCACCGCTCAGCACAAAATCGTCAAACAATTTCCAATTACGAATCGACGCAGCAAGATTCCAATCCAAGATGCCACTTTGGTTGCCATAGCGTAATGCGACAAGGCCCTTATCAAGAGTTAAAGATCCTCCGTTGGGGTCAGGAGATTTCAAGCTGAGGTTAGTAAAATCACCACGCAAGCTATAAATTCCTTCAGTGGCGGGCGAACCTGCAGTCGTTTCGGTTGGTGCCGCTGGCAAGGCATAGGCAACTTCAATGTTGCCATCCAGTTCAAATAAACCTAGCTTCAAACTAGAAACGGAACTATTAAGCTTGAAAGATTGCAGAACAGAATCGCGAAGATCAACAGAGAGATCTCCCTTGAGCACAACAGGAGAACCTCCAGGTATCACCAAATTAAATGCATTGACCTTGGCGGTCATGGAGAAGTCTTTTTGACCATTCAACGCTTGGCTGTACTTAACATCTGCGCTACCATCAACACTAAACAAGTTGGCGATACTCAGCTGGGCCCGGGTGGCTTGGAAGGTAAGGGTCTGCTCGATCGGATAAATGGATCCGTCATAGGTTTTATAAGCGAGATCCATCTGGCCGCTAAGACTAGCCTCAATGCCAGTGCCCAGGGCTAGTTTCATCGACTGCACGGAAGCCTTGAGACGATTCTGGATTGGATTGCTCAGGGTCCTGCCAATCTCTACGTGGCCAGTGATGGTGATGTCGTTAAAAAGATTGAGCTGATCGACATCGGCAGTGAGGGTCCACTGTTGCAGCTCGTTATTACGGGTTTGGAATGCCAGCTTGCCCGTCATGCCCTGGGAGGGATTGCTAAGACCAGGCACGGGCAGGCTGACGCCAGTGACTTCTGCAGCACCATCAAAGATTTTGACGCCGGCATCAAATTTATACTTGAGATCAAGATTACCCGAAATCTTAAAGCCATCAAAGAGCTCTAAATCACGGACCGACGATTTGAGCTTCCAAGCAAGCACATCACCAGTGCCATTAAAGGTAAGATCAGAGAGGCTACCATCAAGCTTGAGAGTTACATCGTCTGTCAACTTAAAGCTTGCTTGCTTAAGAGTGGCATCAAGCAAGAAAACATCTTGCTTGTAGGGATTATCTGGATAGACTTGATCTAGATATTCCATCGAAAGCTCGCCACTAATCTCAATACCATCGACTAACTTGAGCTTGTCGATGCCGCCGATCAGCTTCCAACGTTGAAGCTGATCATTAACTAGATTAAAATCGAGTTGGCCATTAATCGAGGCTTGGCTTGGACCAGCCGGCAAGAGTAGTTTGAAATCAGTGACACCAACACTGCCAGTGAGTGTTTTGTTCTGCTCTTTCTTCGTATAGTTAAGACGAGCAAAGCCATTGGCCTTAAATTGGTTGGCAATCGCAAAGTCGTTAATAGCACCGATCAAGGTCCACTGCTGAACCTCCCCCTTGTGGATCGTCAAATCCTGCACTTCGCCCGTCAGAGTTGTGGTTGGGCTGCTGGCAAGCCCTAAGTTGAAATTCTGGATGCCCGCCGATAGCCTGATATCCTCGGGAGTGCCATTAACAAAATGATCCAGCTGTAGATCGAGATTGCCATCGAGGGCAAAGCCTGCAATAGTAACATTTTTCGCCAAAGCTGAAAGCTTCAGCGTGGTGAGGGCTTGATTTTTAATTGTAAATTCAAGACCAGCTGAACCAGCGAAAGAAAGGGCATTGGGAACAGACAGGCTAAGCTGATTGGCCTTAATAGCTGCATGGGTATAAACATCAGAGCCAACGGCTTCATTGAGCAACGAAAAAGAACCTTTCGCATGAATATTGGGTCCGAGTTGCAGATTAATCTCTGAAGCAGCTAATTGATAGCCAACAATGGAACCATCGAGTAAATTCACTGCCGCAGTAACACCCTTAAGCGTCTGCACACCAACACTGGAACCAAGATCAAGGCTGAGATCAGATTTCGTTAGGCCAAGAGATAGCTCATGGTGCGCACTGGCTGTGCCCGGCACAAACGAACGCTTGTAATGGATTGAGGCTAAACCATGATCAATCGTTAAAGGGCCTAGCTTGGAAGCGGTAAGAGTGGCTTCCAGGTCGAAACTATCTGGATTGCCATTGGTTTGGCTCAGGTCAAGAAAACCTGTGGTGAAGTTGAGGATATTAGACTGATTAATTTTAAGCTTGGCCTGCTGCAGATCCAAGGAAGCGGTAGCTAACTTGCCATTATCAACGGCAAACTCAATGGTGCCAGCGGCAACATCGAGACCGACGCCTGAACCCAAATCGAGGTTAAAACTCTTTAAAGCAGCATCACCCTGCAGGTGGCTACCTAAATTGTCGGTAAGGTAACTCAGATTGAGAGAACCAGAAACCCTAAACTGATCACCGATGAGTAAATCTTGGACGGAGGTTGCTAGCGACCAGGACAGGACCTTGCCATCATTAAGCAAGAAGTCAGTGAGGCTGACATCAAGGTTTTGAAGCTGGAAGCCTGGCGTACTGAAATCGAAGTCCTTAACGCGACCCGAGGCGCGATAGCGAGACTTATTCTGGGTTGCCTTACTATTCTCATAATATAAATCTAAGCTACCACTCAGGCTAAGGTCATCAGTCAACTTAAAATCATTAACATCAGCCTGGATTTGCCACTGGTTTAATTGGCCGTTGGAAATACGTAGGTTAAGATGCCCGTTGGCTTTAGCAGTGCCCACACCTGTGCTGATCGTAGCCAAATTCGGCAAATCAAAACCCAATACGTCAGCATCAATCCACCAGGTTTCATCGGCATAATCTTGGCGATGACGAACCATGATGGCGCCATCTAGCGTGAAAGAGTCCTTAAATTTAAGACCTGAAATCTTGCCAAGGAAGCGCCACTCAGAGATATCTTGATTGGCGGCATATTCATAGGTATCAAGATAGCCACTAATTGCCTGGAGATCTAAACCAGGCAAGGAGAGGGGAGGAGATGCGGCAGGAACGCTGCTAATACGTAGGGGCAGGCTATGGTCCTCATCGAAACTAAAGGCCACTCCATTACCAAGCCAACCCTGGGCCTGCAGGATTTGATATTCGGAGAGGCTATTGACATAGGTGTAGATACCAGAAGCTTGATTGCGCAGCTCATAAATATCAACTGCGCCCCAATCCCCCGCATGGGCGCGGTATAGGTTCTTACCAATCAGCCCCCATCCTCCGGTGACCTCAGCATCATTGGGGGCTTGCGCGGCAAAACGGATGTTGCTGGGGTTGAGTTTCGCTTGGTAAGCATTAACCGTGACATGGCGATCGGTTAATTTGGGTTGACTACCAACAATACGGATATCGTTTGTGCCTGCCTGTTTAATCAGTTCACTGGGCGTGAAGATCGATTCACCTAAGGGAACCTGGATCTGATTGCTAAACTGCCTAAAAACAACCTTGTCTTGCTGCTCTAACAATTGGGCCTTACCAGCATCGATTTCAAAGAGCATCCGATCAAAGCCACTGCTAATCTGATAATCAGCAGAAGCTGCCGCCAAATGAATTAGCAAACTGGAGGTTAATTGAGAGGCTGAAACATCGATTTTAAAGCTCTGGCTGGTTTCACCAGCAGGCACGTAAAGGTAATCGGGCCTGGAGGCAAAACCATTTAGTTTATAGTCGGTGCCGTAAACGGCAGAACCGTCGTAATTCAGCAAGAAAAGGGCGCCACCCGATGGTGCCGGTTGGGAGAGGCGCAGGTTAAATTCATAGATACCGTCTTCAGTTGTCTTATAGACCTGATCGACAACTAAGGAGCGAGCCAAGCCTGCGACACCAGGGATAACCTGGGTGGATTGGTCACTACTATCCCTGATCATCTGATTGATCAGAGTGAAGGATTCCGGTGTAACGGGCTGGGTTAGGAGCTTGGGATCAACCGGCGAAATTGTAGGGGGCTGTTGATTAACGATGGCACTGGCTGCTTCTGCAATCACACCAGCAGGAGCAAGGATCTGCCGCTTGAGCCCTGATACAGCCGTGGTAATCAACCTCGGATCAAGGCTAAATTGCTTGGAAGCAACAAGATCAAAAGCATCCAAATAATCGCTTAGGGAAGAGGCTACTGTTTTTAAGCGCATCTTCGCCAATGAGTCTGAAATTCCAGCTGTATAGGTAAGATCAAGCCGACCATTGTAAAATGTTAGGTTCTGATTTGTACTGGGCATTGTTAACTGAGCATAACCAAGCAACAAAGCCAAATCGTCGGAATTAGTGGGGTTAAATTTATACCCAGATTGTTCCAACCGCAATGCCAAAGAACCATTTTTACCACCAATCGATTCGGCAATCAGGGTGAGAAGCTTGCGATAATAGGGATCCGTTTTACCGGCAAGTGTCAGAGCAAAATAGGGAATAACTTGATAAGCGTAGATTTCAGGGTCATATCCAGCCGGAGCGTTCGGGGACTCAAGTTGACTACTATCAATGGCCGCCTGCTTATAAATCTCGCGAATCAGGGTACTGATCGCCATCATGCGATTCTCAAATGAATAGAGATTCAGCAGGTTTGGCTTGCTAACAGCGTCGGCGGCACCAAAGGCGTCGTAAACATGTATGGGATCAGAAAGCTCCGCATCGAGGCCCGTTGGCAGGACGAAGGCTGAGGTAAAGGCGGCCGCAATCTCTGAAGGAACAAGCTTGGTGAGCGAACTACGGTCGGTAAACCAACGACTTTTATCAATACTGGTGATGTTTTTAGCCGAGTAGGGAATATAGTCGAGCAAAACGCTGTTCTTAATCGACTCCCAATGGGTATCGGCCACATTCGCTTCAAGCCTGGAAAGATAGGTGGATGTATTCGCAAGGCCAGTCATTACATCGACAGCCGAACCGTTACTGGCAGGTCGAATAACTAGGAGACCTGAGCGCCAATCAGGACTGCCATTTTGGTACTTTGGTTGATAATCTGTGCCATTCCAGAGATTCGCTGTTTCGAGGCTGGTATCAAGCAGGATTTTTGATGCCCTGCTGGAAAGGTCCAACTGCAGCGTGCTTGCCACTCCCTGGTCCGAAATCTCGCTACTATTGCGACTGAGATCTCGATTTTCATCGAAGAAAAGATCGAACGTACCGGCGAGCGGGCCCCCGGTTAGGGAAGCAATCTTCCAACTCTTGACATAGGGCTTATGCAGGGGAATATCCAAAGAAGCAACATTGAAACTCAAAAACAGGGCATTGACCTCCGCACTCAATTTCAACGTCGATTCAATCGTCGTTGTTAGATTAATTTGGTCCAGGGCATTCGAATTGGCATAGGGAAGATTGAGATAGGAGCCAATCTCGCCATTGGCGGCCACAGGCGTGAACAGGGTGTTATTGACAAGCTGGGGCGTATTCTGGCTAACGAATTCAATGCTTCGCGGAATTTCAAGACCGGCATAGCGACGCCTAAATTCTGCCAACCAATCTGCTGCATTGCCAAATGCATCGACAGGTAGGGCATCATCCAGCAACGAATACTTAAGTTGGGCGTCATTCCAAGCGTAAGCAGCAAATTTGTCGATACTGTCAATACCTGGCACATAGGTGCCTACCATCTCCATGCGTTGCAGAATCACCGATGGAGGCTCATTGCGACCGAGGCTGACCTGAACGGGATTACTACTTGCAACGTAAAGGGGGCTTTGCCGAGAGGATGTGGGCGAGAGATCTGCGTAGATCAGCTGTTTATTGGACGCGGTGCTCCGCATCGGCACCATCGGCGCATGCACAACCGTGCCTGGATTCAAGTTTGCCCCGGCTGGATCCACCATGCGGAAATAGCCCGCTGGCACCACGGCCGGCATGGTTTTGATCAGGGATAGAATATCCTTGCTATGGGCCTGATCAACACCAAAACTGACATAGTCCGATATTGAACCTTCAAAACCGATCGGTGTTACGGCATTAGCCGTTTTTGGCAATTGGAAAGAAGCAGGGTTAAATGCTTGATCAGCACTGGCAAGCACCGGAGCGTTGAGATTTCCGTAGTAGGTATTATCCCCTTCGTTGTAGTAGGCAAGAGGCACATAATCGCCGCGATAGAGGAAAGGGCGACTGCCCGCAAACAATGAGCCAATCAAATCGTAAGAAGTGAGACTGCTGTCCCCTGTAAACCAGCTGGGAGACTTCAGTTCGTTAGCTGTGAGCACTACGCCAACTTCACTGCGAGGCCCAGCAAGAATCGAGAAATTGTTTGCCTTGGCCGAACCTGACGCCTGACTTCCTAAGAAGAGCTCGGGAGTTTGGCTTGATGGCAGCAATTGTATCGAGGCCGGATTGAGATGGATCTGGCCATTGGCTGCAAACTCATTTGTGGCACTACCAATGACCAAATTCAGAGAATGACTATCAATAAAAGAGAGGCCGCTAGTTCTAATGAGGGACTCCAATTGACCATCACTGAGTTGACGGGCCGGAAGCCAGGCCCAACCAAGGCCAGACACCGCACCACTGCTGTTCAAGGCGGCTGTCGCAGCATGGGCAGGATCAAGCCCACCAACCTGGTAAGACTGAAGGTTCAGGGGGGCGACATTACTGGCGTCATACCAATAGTTGAGGCCATCGTTGCCACTGAAGCGCTCTGGAGAGAAATAGCGGACGACATCAGTGCCATCCGTCAAGGCATAGCCCTGATCAGCCCTAGCTCCGAGTTGGTCGGCACTGGCAAACGGTTGGTTGAGCAGACCAAAATTGAGCGCCTTACCCGTGGCCAGGATGGCAAGATTGCCCCCTGCTACGAGACTGTCCCTATCATGCAGGGCGGCAGTGCGCATCGGCTTATTACCCACCTGGGAGTAAGGAGACAGGCTTTGATCGACAAGACCGGCCCAATTCGAAGTGAAAATATCCTTTTGATCGAGGTTTCGATAAACCACCGACAGACTATCAGGCGTCAATCCATTCATGGAATAGACACGGCCCGAGCTAGTCACACCTTCTGGCTTGAGACGATCTTGATTGTTGCGCGTGTAGGCATCACCGTCATAATTCCAGATCATGGCTTCACCATTGCCAATGGCACTGGAACTGGCCACAAACAGGGAACCACTGCCCCATTCAGCCAGGTGATTTGCCATATCGGCAGTAGAGTTATATTCAATAAAATCGGCCGCAGTTATCACGCCAATGTTGCCGGTGGAGTTAGCACCTGTACCGCTAAAAACACCCGAATTTGAATATTCATTAAAACCAAGTAAGGCGCTTAAATGCTTCTTCAACGGGCTGGATTGGGCCGTGCCGATCCAGGCGTTAGCCGCCTGGGTGAGGGTTTGGGCCGCGGATCCAGGCGTGTAGTTATTGATCGTCATGCTCAGGGGCTTGGCCGAAGTGGCATAAACCTGCTGAATCGGATCAACTACCGAGAGATAGAAGGCTTGGTTGAGGCTGGAGGTGGAATTGAGATCAAGGCGTTTCTCAAGGCCGATACGCAAATCGGTATTGCTGCGCAGGCTAGGCTGTTGGGCACTCTCAAGCCGATTGGTAGGGCCCGTGCCTTGAAGGATGACCCTTGCCAAGGTTTCGTGTTCGATGGCGGCACTGCTGATCTGAACCTGGCTTCCAGCTGTGGTGGGAAGCTTGATTGAGTACCGCAAAAGATTGCCATTGGCATCCCAAGACGCCAACACAACTTCGCCATTGATGGCAACGAGATCGGGAGCCTGGGTTTCCGTGGGTGAAAGAGCTAAATCGGCAAGATTCGCCACATCGACCCAATCTTGATCGGCGGCCGAACGGACCGCCACTCGTACATGGCGATCAGAGCCGATATAGCTTTTATAGGTCAGTGAGGTAATCGGATCACGGGTAAACCGAATCGTGCCATCGACGGCATCAGATAATGTGCCACTTTGGCTGGCGCTGCTATGGCTACTGGGCCGGGCCGAAAGTTGCTGGCCGGCAAATTGGATCGCTAGGGGGGCCGTAGGGTTGAGATATTGGCCAATCTTTTGAGAACGCGTACTCTCTTGCTGGTTGAGGAAGGCCAGATCAGGTTGGTCGGATAAGGGCCTAAAGAAGCTCGGAGAGATCCATTGCACCGCACCGGAAACCAAATTTTGATTCCAGGCCACAACATTATCTTGGCGCAAAATATTACCAGAATCGACCCTCTTGGTGTAAATCGATCCACCGCGCATAATCCGCGGATCCGACATGAAGGTGGTGTCTTCACCAACGCCTGAGGTGGTCTCATCAAACAAACGCAATTGCAATTGACCCGCCTCGGCCAGCTGCTTGAGCAGCTTCTCTTGGGGGTTGGCGTCGCTGCGGCTGAGATGGGCAAGGGACAGCTGCAGGCTGAGGGTGCCGGCATTGTGGACATAGTGACCAGGATTCGCCTTGGCAGTTTCGTCATAGTTCATGACGATGCCCGGGGAAGTGGTGGCCATGGTGACCTTGGCGGCACCTTTGAGGTCGTCTTGGAGCGAGCCGAGGGTTTGCCAACGGCTGCCATCAAAAAACTGCAAATCGGTATTGACCTTGGCTCCCGTGGAAATCAGATCGATTTGGACTTCGACAAAGTTATAGGCGAGCTTGGGCTTGATATCGATATACTTGGGCGCATAGAGACTGTAGTAACTATAAACATCGACGGCATTCTCGGCGTCTACAGTGTCATAGCGATAGCGGAACTTGTCCTTGCTTAGCGAGGGACTACCGATGTCGCGAGCAGCACGAACCACATAGCTACTCTGGAGCTCATTGATGCGCTGATCAATTTTTTGGGTATCGGCCAGAGCATAGGTAATGCGGGTGGGGCTGGCGTTGTCAATAACTAGGGAGAGAAGGCGCGCCCGCTCCTTATCGGTTAGCTTTGGATATTGGCGCTTCAGGGCAGCATTGAAGGCGCTACTAACCGGTGAATTAAGATACTTGGCATCTTTGAAGAGTAGATCAATGCCGCCCGCGGTGACGATGCGCTCATCAACGATATTGACCCAATCGAAACTCGTAATCAACTTATTGCCAAGTTTCTTCAGCAAAGAGACGTCGAAAGCAAGCTTCGATTCGCCGATGAGGGCCTTGAGGTTGATCGGCTCAAAATAGATATTGAACAACCAGGAATTCTGCGCATAGGCCGTACGGAAATCGGCAAAGCCGCTCTTATCGGTTGGCGACTTTGCTAGCAGGAAATCATAGTTATGGTCGAGGGTGAAATTTAGCGATTCAAATTTTGGATTATAGGCATAGGGACTCTTGGTGCCAGCACTCTTACCAAAGAAATCAGCTAGCGAAACCGTTTGATCATCCGCCAACTCGCCATTCAGCAACCGCTCAAAACCGACCGTGAAATCGACGGCCAGACCCATTTTCCCAGTGATGTTGAGCAGCGGGAAGCCCAATTGAATGCCCACATAGGGCTCGATCCCAATTTTAAATTTATCAGCCGAAAGATCAGTGCTCAGGCTATTACTAAATGCCGAGGCGATCAGTTTATCGACAGCACTTTGTTTTGCTGTGTCACTCAAGCTCGCATCAGCCTTAACAACATTGATCGACAGGATCAGGGTATTAAGCTGATCGCGGCTGAGCCGCGAAATAATATTGAGCAACAACTCCACGTTAAGCGTGGCACCAAATAGGGCGGAAACAAGGGGGAAAAGCGGATAGCTTACTTCGGCATTGACGGCAATATCGAGAGCAAGATCAAGCCGCAACAGATCAAGTTGATCCTCAGTTAAGTAGCGATTAATAAACTCGGTGGGGGCAAACAGGGGCTGGGAATCTAAGCTGACCGAGAAGGTACTGTCGCCAGCAGCCTGTTCCTCTTGGCCTGCACCCTTCGACTTGAGATACTTACGATAGGAATTCTGAGCTTGGATTTGCTCGAGAAGATCATCGTAAAGTGTTGAGAGATTAACTTTCTCGGGTAGCTTGCCAACCCTAGACACAATAGCGTCGTCAAGCCAGGTGTAACCGGGATTTGCAGTGTTATCATTATGATAGACAAGGTCAAGCAGAATATTGTCAAACTGATAAGGGGTACCATCCTTTTCATCGCGGAACAGGGAATTAGTGTAGAAATATTGATCCGCCGTACGGCCACTGCTTTTCCAGGTTTGCGCAATCACACCCTCGGCAAAACCAATCACCTTGCCCAAGCCCTTGATGGTAGGAGTGAGGGCTACATAGCCTTTGCTTGACTTTTTGTTTAGGCGCGTGGCGGTATAGTAGAGCGTATCAATAATCTCGATAACCTGCAACTTGCCATCGGCATAGGCATTGCCCGGCACCGATTCAAAAAGCTTGAGCAGGGTATTGCGCAGGGGTTCATAGCTGGGTAAATCAACCTCTTTTTCGAGTGTTTTGACAAATTTACGAATTCCAAAGGAATCGAGTAGATCGAGAATGGCATCAGCTTCTGGCCTGAGGCCAACCAGAACAGCATTGAGCTGCAGTTCCACATTAGACAGGTTGGCAATCAGACCTGTTTGCGTGTTGACACGCGGCACGATTGTGTAGCCACCCGAGACTGGCGCCAAGGTGCTATTACTGGTATCGAGGTTATAGGTCCATGCTCCCGTATCATTGATCGTGACGGAACCGAAATCGGTTTTTTGCGTGCCAGCCTTGAAATACTTGCTGAAACTATCAATCTCCTGACTTTTTGTCTGATCGAGAATAGCAGTAAGTGTTACATCACCCGACGCGGACTCCTTCTCTACATAGGCCGCATAAAGATCCAGCCGTTCCTTATTGGTTAAGATCTCCTGGCGCTTTAAGCTGATTTGCGGTGCAGCAGAATTGGTTGAGCTGGGCACAAGGTCCAACACAACGGTAGAAATCGGCTTACCATCAAGACCAAATACCTTGAATTGGTCGGTGTAGGCCGTAGCAATCGGGGTGATAGTAAAGAGGCCGAGGCTGCCGCTTAATTGTTTGAGGGTTGGACCAGCGCCATTCTCAAAAGCTGGAATATTTTGTACGGGATCATAGAACTTGGGCCTGAGATCACCGCTAGTGAGAGCGACCTTGGAAATGGTGGCTAAACCAAGATCCTCCTTACGGCCAGTGGTGGCCTCCTTGAGTTGACCCAGGCTCCAGCCATTGGTTGCCGGTAAGGCCTTGCCAGCCAGGTCGGCGGAGGCGAGCAGATCGCTGAAGTTCAGGGTTGGGCTGCCCAGCTGAACCGGCAAACCCTTGATCACTTCCAGGTCAATCTTGGCTTCGCCATTGAGGGCCAGGATTGCGGCTGAGCGGTTGGCGTCCTCCTGGTAATCGAGCTTGAGGCCGCCGCTAGTTTTGAACCTGGTGCCACCAATCGAAAAGGGCGTGGTGTTGAGAATGTCGAAATGGGCCGAAACCGGCAACAGCGTCGGGGCCCCAGAGGCTGGAACGCTATAGCGATAGGTAATCTGGCCATCAACCGTGAGGCTGTCACCGCCATCCGGTGTGAGGGTTCCGTTGAGATCAACGGTAAACACCTGTTGGGCTAGTTTGCCCTCGCTGGCGGGAATGAGGCTATAGGTGATCGTTTCACTGTTGGCACTAATCGTGGCGCCGGCGAGCTTAATAGGCCAGGGTGCCTGATTTTTGGGAGTAAGCTTGAAACTGTTTACTTTTTGGTTGGAATCAAGGCCCAGATTTGTGAGCGAAACCGGGTAGGGGGTGGAGATGTCGGCTTGATCGGGGCGCAAATCAAAACGGGCATCGGTGCTGCCGCTCAAAACCAAGTTCGTGCCAGCTACGTTGCCAACAAAGCCGAGCTTAGTATTACTAAGGTCTTGCAAATGACCGGTTTCAGGCAAGAGCGAGGCCAGATTGGCCCCTGAGACAGTGACCGGTAGGAAGGAATATTGATTATTGGCTTCAAGCTTCAAGTCGCCAGAAAGGCTGACGGATTGGGAACCAAGCTTGGCCGTGCCGCTAATTGACTGGCTTGAAGCACCCCGATCGATCCCAAGGCTGGCCAGCTGAAGTTGGGAGAGGCCATAGGCGCCCGTTCCAGTGGCCGTGCCCTGGAGGGTCTGAATCAATCCGTTCTCAACAGTGAGTTGACTGGCATTCACCCGCAGAGTGTCACCACCAAGGAGCTTGAGATTCAGCTCTGTTTTAGACAAGAAACGATAGCTTGTTTTGCCATTGGTTGTTATTTTTTCATACGGGCCATAGCTGAGTAGCTCGATCTGGTTACTGACGAACAGTGGGGTTCCGTCAATTACTAGCGACTTAGCGTTCGCAAGGGATCCCGTCGTTGTGGTACCAACCGGCAGGGTGAGAACCGCATTGGTATTGTTGACACCTTTAATGGTGGCACCTTCTGTCAGTTGCAAGGCAGCAGCAGAGGCCACATCCAGATCAGCACTGCTATCACCGCTCTGCACTGTATAAGTAAAGGTGAGCGATTTCCTGTCTTCGCTGATCGAGCTATAAAGGGCAGTGCGATCGTTCACTCCGGTCTCAAGCTTTAGAAGGGGACTGCCAGTGACAGTGACTGCGTCTGAGAAGATCACCTGGATCGCGAGAGTACTGCCGAGCTTGAAAGTTCCATTGGCAATGCTGGCCGTCAACCCTGTAACGACCGGCTCCACAGCATCAATCAACAGGTTCTTGTTATTTGCCAATGAGCCTATTATTTCAGCTCCTACGGGCAGGGTCAAAACAGCATTGGTATTATTACTACCCTTAATGCTGACCCCTTCAGCCAGTTGCAGGGCCGATGCTGAAAACACATCCAAATCAGCGCTTTTATCACCGCTCTGAACAGTATAAATGAAAGTTAGAGTTTTCTTATCATCACTTGTCGAGCTATAATTTGCGGTGCGATCGCTCGCTCCAGTCTCAAGCTTTAGGCTGGGGCTGCCAGTGACAGTGACTGCTTCTGAGAAGCTGACCTGGATCGCGATGGTATTCCCATGCCTGAAGGTTCCGTTGCCATTACTAGCAGTCACCCCCGTCACAACCGGCACAACACCATCAATAACTAAGTTCTTATTATTTGCCAATGAGCCAGCTGTTTCAGCTCCTACCGGCAGCGTCAAGACCGCATCAGTGTTATTAACACCCTTGATAGTGGCGCCATCGGTAAGTTGTAGAGCAGACGCTGAAAAAACATCCAGATCAGCGCTGGCATCACCACTCTGGACCGCATAAATGAACGTCAATGTTTTTTTATCTTCACTGATAGAGCTATAAGTAGCCGTGCGATCGTTCGCTCCAGTTTCTAGCTTTAGACTGGGACTGCCTGCCACAGTGACTGCTTGTGAGAAGCTTACCTGGATCGCGAGGGCTTCACCAACATTAAATGTTCCGTTGTGACTGCCTGCAGTCACCCCCGTGACAAGTGGCGCCACACCATCAATCACCAGGTTCTTATTATTTGACAATGAGCCTGGAGTTTCAGCTCCTACAGGCAGAGTAAGATCTACTGGAGTGCCACCAGCATTTTTAATAGTGGCACCCTCGATGAGCACCAATGCCGAGGCTGATCGAACATCGAGGTCGGCGGCCTGTTCACCAGCTTTTACTTTATAGAGAAAAGAAAGGGTATCCCCTTCAACAACAGCACTGGATACATATTCAGTGCCGTCCCCTACATTTAGACGCAAACCGACTTGGCCTTCAACATTGACAGGCTCCGAGAACTTTATATTGATCGTTAATATTTGATTGGCTACATATGTTCCGTCGGCTTCGGCAGCGAACACACTTAAAACATGGGGAGCATCATTGGCGACCGGAAGACTCCATAACTCCTGTCCTGCTTTTCCGTCATCCGCAAGGAACAACATTTTATCTCCAAAATCAATAAGCTTGAAGGGATAGCTACCTGAGGATCCGCTAAGGATATCCTCAACGCGAAAGGTACCTGCTTCAGTGCCATCACTTTGCCAAAGCTCATTTCCATTGGTGCCATCACTAGCCGTAAAAAACAGTGTGTTGCCCATGGCAGTGAAATTTGAGGCATAGCTGCCTAGGGAGCCACTCCCAATGTCCTTGACGAGAGCTGTGCCGGCCTCAGTGCCATCCGTTTTCCATAGCTCCTTTCCATTGGTGCCATCGTTAGCGGTAAAAAATAGTGTGTTGCCTATGGCAGTAAAATTAGTGGCATAACTGCCTGAAGAACCAGTTCGAATATTTTTGACGCTGACTGTGCTTGCTTCGTTACCATCCGTTTTCCATAGCTCATTTCCACTGATGCCATCGTTGGCAGTAAAGAAGACAGTATTTCCAATGACAGTGAAATTGGAGACAGAGCTTCCCGAGGAGCCAATTCGAATATCCTTGACATGGACAGTCCCTGCCTCTGTACCATCGGATTTCCAAATCTCACTTCCACTGATGCCATCATTTGCAGTGAAGTAGATAGTCTTGTCAACAGTAATGAACTTATCCGACCAGCCAATCGCCCCATCGGAGCCCATTTTAATATCTTTGACTCGGAGCGTGCCAGATTCGGTACCATCAGTTTTCCAAAGTTCCTTCCCAACCGTGCCATCATCTACGGTAAAGAAGAGGGTTTCTCCTAGCACAAAAAACTTTTCTGGATAGCTGCCTGAGGATCCACTTCGAATATCCTTGAGGCGTGACGTGCCCGTTTCCGTGCCATCGCTTTTCCATAACTCTGTTCCACTTATACCGTCGTTTGCAGTAAAATAGAGAGTTTTCCCTACTGCGATAAAATTGTAGGCATTACTACCTGCGTTCCCACTCCGAATGTCCTTGACACGGACTGTGCCGGAGTCAGTGCCATCGGTTATCCAAAGCTCTCTTCCGCTTGTCCCGTCATCTGCGGCAAAGAACAGCGAATTGCCTACCGCAAGGAAATTGGAAGCATTGCTGCCAGCAGATCCACTCAAAATGTCCTTGACACGAACTGTACCAGCTTCAGTTCCATCCGTTTTCCATAGTTCATTTCCACTGGTTCCATCATCAGCAGTAAAGAAGCATTTACCATTTAGCACTACATAGTTAGACAGATTACTAGATAACGTGTTGCGATTAATTTTCTTGGGAATAACTGTGCCCGCTTCTGTGCCATCGGTTTTCCATAGCGACTTACCATTGGTACCATCGTTGGCAGTAAAAAATAGAGTATTTCCTATGACAATCAAATTGGAGGCGTAGCTACCTAGATTCCCAGTCCGAATGTCATTGACACGGACTGTGCCACTTTCGGTACCATCCGTTTTCCAAAGCTCCTTCCCACGGGTGTCGTCATACGCAGTAAAAAAGAGGGTGTTACCTATAGCAGTTAGATAGGATGCATAGCTGCCAGTAGAGCCACTACGAATGTCCTTAACGCGCACTGTGCCAGCATCAGTACCATCACTTTTCCACAGCTCATTTCCATTGACGCCGTCGGTGGCGGTAAAGAAGAGTGTGTTGCCTATAGCAGTGAAATTTGATGCATTGCTACCTAAAGAACCACTAAGAATGTCCTTTACTAGGAAGGTTCCAGCGCTAGTGCCATCAGTTTTCCATAGCTCCGTTCCGCTTGTACCGTCGTATGCCTTAAAAAACAGTGTTTGTCCGACTGTAATGAAATTAGAAGGATAACTGTTTGAGGATCCACTGCTAATGTCCTTAACTAAACTTGTGCCTGCTTCGGTGCCATCGGTTTTCCATAACTCAGTTCCACTTGTGCCATCGTTGGCAATAAAGAAGACAGTATTTCCTATGACAGTTAAATTGGAGGCATAGCTGCCTGAGGAGCCGCTTCTAATGTCCTTGACAAGTACAGTGCCTGCGTCAGTGCCATCCGTTTTCCAAAGCTCGGTTCCATGCGTATCATCGTTGGCGGTAAAGAAGAGCGTGGTGCCATTAGAAATCAAATCATGGATATAACTGCTGTATTTGCCACTACGGATGTCCTTGACGCGAACTGTACCGGCATCGGTGCCATCGGTTTTCCATAGCTCTTGGCCACTTGAGCCATCATCTGCGATAAAGAAGAGGATATTGCCTACTTTAATGAAATTGGAAACATTGCTGCTCGCACTCCCGCCACTGATATCCTTAACTTGGGTAGTGCCATCATCAGTGCCATCAGATTTCCATAGCTCCGTTCCGCTTGTGCCGTCATTGGCTGTAAAAAAAAGCGTATTGCCTACCGCAATAAAATTTGATTTGGATCCAAAGCTGGGGGGAAATGGAAAGCCATTATTCGAACCAAAGGCGCCACTAGACCCTTTGAAAATATCCTTAACTTGAACCGTGCCTGTTTTAGTGCCATTGGTTTTCCATAGTTCATTTCCACTGGTGCCGTCATTAGCTGTAAAAAAAAGCGTATTGCCGACCGCAATGAAGCTTGATTGGGATCCATCGCTGGGGGGAAATGGGAAGCCATTATTCGAACCAAAGGCGCCACTAGAGCCGATGAAGATGTCCTTAACCAGCACCGTGCCTATTTCGGTACCATCGGTTTCCCAGAGCTCCGTTCCGTTTGCGCCGTCATTGGCCGTAAAGAAAAGCGTATTCCCTAGGGCAATGAAGCTCGAGGGGTTGCTGTCTTGAAGATTGGTATTGATGTCCTTGAGGAGCTTGGGGGTAGCCATGAATCGTTCTCAAATCAATTGATAGTGGTTTAACAGGAAATGAATTCTGTTTATTCTTGTTCGTTGATTGGCGGTACGAGCCAAATTGTTTGTTGTTGATCAATTTCCGTATTGGGACCAACGATGACAGGATTGCTCCACCCAGGCAGAAAGGAAACCCCAAAGATTTCCTCAACGCCACTGTTGAACCACAGCCAGGCGACCACCTCGCGGTCACCTAAATGAACTAGGGCAATGCCACATTTGCGATCCGAATGGCGGTCCTCGAGGGGTAGGCCCCCGAACACCGCTGATTCGCGGATCTGCGAAACCCCCACAACGGCGAGGTCACCCCAACAATCAAGACCTCGGGTGAAACCCGGTAATTCGGCGATGGATTCACTCACGTCTTGAAAGGGCACCGCCGTGGGGCCATTGAGATCGGCCGGGTCGGTCTGCATCAGCCTGCCTTCTCCGGAATGGAGCCAAAGCAACTGCTGATTGTGTAGACGGGGGGAATGGGGCATCGCCATGCCCTCCATCACCACCCGGTTGGCTTGGATATCGATCAAGCAGCCGCCGGTGGTTTTGCTGGCACGCCAGCTGTCGAGGCTGTCGCCAGCGCCCAGGGCCGTGGCATAGGCCGGGGAATTACCACTGGCGTTGAGGGCCAGGCCATTGAGATGGCAACGGTCTTCAGGTGCCAAAGCACTGATGAACGGGGGGCGCCATTGGGGGGTGAAGCTCCAAGGGCCGCCGACCGTGGCCAGACAGTTGAACAAGGTGTTGACCAGCAGGAGCTCCCTGTTGCACCAGGCCAGGTCATGGGCCAGCACCGGTCCGGTGAGGTGACAGCTTCGGGCTAGGAAGGCGATGTCATGGCCAGCATCCGGGGTAATGCGGCTGGCAATCTCCCTGTTGGCCTCCAACTTCCAAACTTGCTCTTGGCTGCACACCGCCAGACCGCTTGGGGTACGGGTGAGACCCATCGCTTGGGGGACGTGGCTGAAGCCAACCTTCAACTCGCCGCTCCTGCTGCCAATCGAAACAAGGCGACCGGCCTGATAGGTGCTCACAACGATTGACAGCTGCAGCTGTTCGATCAGCCCAGGTAAGTTTGTGCTGTATTCGTATTCGACGTTGGTTCGCTTCATCTCAAAACGGTTTGATGGGATTGACTAGGGCCACGAACTGACTCTTTCTGTGGGGGCAACAGAACCACAACGGAATTAGCCAGCCAGCGAAGGGACTCCATGACTGACACCTAATTACTGACAGCTAACTGGTGAGCCGCTTGCACGGGTTCGGTCTCACCATGCGTTGTGCCAAGGTGCCGTTTGATGGGTTCGAAAGCATGGACCGAGGAAGGACGCTGCCTCGACCTGTTTGGGGCTGATTCGCTCCTAGGGCCTTAGGGCGGTGAAAGGCTTCGGCGTGGGCGGCCGACTCCCGCCTGGCGCAGGCAAACGGGGTTTCCCCCGGGGCGCATGCCAAGGGCACCAACCAGTCGACTAACTTCCTGAATCATTAGTTTCAATTTGAATTGATTGCTTATTTTGCGGCAGGAACAGGGCGTTTGTCTTACTCAAATGGGTGAGGGCGAGGCATTATTGCCGTTTTCAGGGGCCTGGTCTGCGGCGAGGGTGCGGAGGCTGCCCACGGCCAGGGCGGCGTCGGCCCGGGCCACGGCGGGCAGGTTCGGGGGTTGCAGTAGGCCCAACTGCAACAGAATCAGCACCGCATGGCTGCGGTTGTTGATGCCCAGCTCGCGGTAGGCCGCTTTGAGCTGGTGGCGCACCGTGTCAAAGGGCATGGCCAGCTCAGCGGCAATCTCCCGGTCGGTGAGGCCATGGAGCACCAGCTGCAGGATCGTCAACTGCTTGACGCTCAGCTGGGGATCCCAGCCCCGGCCGCCTTGCTCTAACAGCCGCCCTAGGCCTGGATCGAGAAAGGGCTCGCCCCGCAGGAGGCTTTCAACTGCCATCAGCACATGGCCTTCCTGGACCAGCCCATCGGTTAACACCCCCAGGGCCCCAGATCGGAGCGCGGCCCGCAGCCGCGGCAGGCTCACCCGCTTGAGCACCAGCAAGATCGGCAGCTCGGGCCAGCGCTGGTGGGCCTGGCTCACCAACTCCAGCCCATCCCCATCCTCCAATTGATCGGTGGTGATGAGAAGCTCGGGCCCGTGGCTGGCACAGAGCTCGAGGGCTTCGGCTGCGGTCGTGACCGCCCCCACCAGGGCGCCGGTTTCGTCCCGGCCCGCGGGCCGAATGCCGCGGTGGCGCATCACAAAGCAGCATTGGGCTCTGACTAGGGCCATCGCCTCGAAATGGGAGCCGGTGGCAATCACATAGCGCAGGTTGGTTAGGAGTTCATCGAATCGGTCTTGATCGTGGCGGATTCGATAGAACACATCAAGGGCATCCATGGATCACACAGCGCTCCCAAGCAGGCCCGTAATGGCTATTGATTCGGCCCCCAGGTCGGAACTCTTTTTGGGGCAAGGAAGTGCCAACTTGATTAAATTTGCCAGCCTCAGGAACTTTACCAGGACTATTTGCCGGGGTTGGCCGCTTTACATTGGCCCAAGATACACCCCTACCCCAACCGCAGCAGGGATGGTGCCCCCCCGCCGGCCGCCGCCGCCCGCCTGGGTCGGCTCCATGGCCATGGCCCAACTGGCCCTTTGGTTGGGTCTCTACGCGCCCCTGAAAACCCTGGTGCCGCTTCTAGCCGCCCAGATCGCCGCAGGCGGCGCTGGTTTGGGCCCGGTCGTTGGCTTCGGTCCTGGCTTGAGTCCTTCCAAGGAGGCCCTGCTCGCCGCCGTGACCCTGGCCGGTTCCCTCGTGGCCGTGGTGGCCACTCCCCTAGCGGGCAGCCTCTGTGACCGCAGCCGCGGCCGATGGGAGCAGCGCTCGACCTGGGTTGGGGCCGGCAGCCTCGGGGCAGCGCTGGCGATCGGCCTTTTGCCCCAAGCCCGCAGCGGCCTGGCCCTGCTGTTGCTTTGGGGCCTGGCCAACCTGGGTCTGGCCGCCTGCCTCGCCGGCCTCCATGGCAGCGCCGCAGACCGGGTTCCCATGGGCGAGCAGGGGAGCCTCTGGGGCTGGGTGGGACTGGCCCAGCCCCTGGGATTGGTGTTGGGGGTAGGGCTTTGCAGCCTGCTGCTGCCCCAGCTGCAGCTGGCAGCCTGGGTGCTGGCGGTCCTGCTGGTGGCAGCCAACGGGCCCTATCTGGCCCTGGAGCGCCGGCAGCCGGCCAAGACCCTTGCCCAGGCCCGGTTCGAGATCCAGCCCCTCGGGCAGGGAACGATCTCCCCGTCCCAGGCTGCGGCCCGGTCCCCATCGCAGTCCCCGCGGCTGACCTCACCGCAGCGTTGGCCCCTGGCTTTGGCCGCCTTCCGCCATGGCCCCTTTGCGCGCCTTTGGATCTCCCGCTTTCTGCTGTATCTGGGCTGGTCGATCAGCACGGTGTATCTCCTCTATTTCCTTGAGGATCGCCTGGGCCTCGCCCAGGCCCGGGCCCTGGAGGCCCTCACCCTGCTGCTAGCCCTCTACGCCGGCGCCACCGCCCTGGCCTCGGCCCTAGCGGGCCCGCTCTCGGATCGCCTGGGCAGGCGCCTGCCACTGGTTTGGGTCGGCACGGGCGGCATGGCCCTGGCCTGTGCCTTGATGCTGATCAGCCAGAGCCTGCCCCTGGCCCTGGTGGGGGCCAGCCTGCTGGGGCTGGCCTACGGCACCTATGGCGCCAGCCACCAGGCCCTGGTGGTGGAACAACTCCCCAGTGGCGAACACCACGGCCGCGACCTGGGCCTGTTCAACGGGGCCAACAGTGCGGCGATGGTGGTTTCGCCGGTGTTGGCCTGGGCGCTAGTGAGCGGGTTAGGGGGCTACGGCAGTTTGTTTCTGGCGGCAACGCTTCTAATCCTGATCTCGGCGCTACCCCTGCTGCGATTGGGCGAGTGATGCCGCTCGAGCTGGCGGCAGCGTTGCCCGAAGATCACGCTTGACAACGCTCCTACGGGCCCATGGGGTTCTCCAGCGAGCCAAGGGCCTGGGCGGTTTGGGGCCACCTAGCCTGGGCGGCCTTGGCAGCGTCAACAGCCGGGTTATGGACCTGCGTATCGGCAACGGCTACGACATCCACCGGTTGGTGCCTGGCCGGCCCCTCATTCTGGGCGGGGTGCGGCTGGACCATCCCGATGGCCTGGGGCTCGATGGCCACAGCGACGCTGATGTGCTCGTGCACGCCCTCATGGATGCCCTGCTGGGGGCCCTGTCCCTGGGTGACATCGGCAAGTATTTCCCCCCCGACGATCCCCGTTGGCGCGGCGCCGACAGCCTGGTGCTACTGGAGCAGGTGGTGGCCCTGGTGGCGGAGCGGGGCTGGAGCATCGTCAACGTGGATTCGGTAGTGGTGGCGGAGCGGCCCAAGTTGAAACCCCACATTGGGGCCATGCGGGCGGCGATCGCTGACCGGCTCGGCGTGGAGCCGGACCGGGTTGGGGTGAAGGCGACCACCAATGAGCAGTTGGGGCCCACCGGGAGGGAAGAGGGCATCGCCTGCCACGCCGTAGCCCTGCTGCAGAAACCGTGAGGAGCGACTTCCAGCCACCCCCGACCAGGGGATGGCCCTGGCTGCCTAGGGTTCTGGCCCTTGGCCTGGTGCTGTTGGTGGTGTTTACGGCCTCGTGCAGCCCTGCGGCGGCCCGATCGGCAAACGATCTGGCGGCTGAAGCGTTGACCACTCCAGAGCCGGCCAAGGGCCCGGTGGTGGAGCTGCTGCGCCTGGGAGTTCCCGCCGGGCACTACCGGGCCTGGCTGGAGGCGGAGAAAGCCAGCTGGGAACCCTGGCTGGCCGAGCAACCGGGCTTCCAGGGCCGCCAGCTGCTGTGGGATCGCCAGCGCCAGGAGGGCACCCTGCTGATCCGCTGGGCTAGTCGCGGCCAATGGAAGGCCATTCCCGAGGCGGAGGTGGGCCGGGTTCAGGAGCGTTTCGAACAACGGGCCCGCCAGTTGACTGGCCAGAGCAGGGGTAACCCCTTTCCGCTGCTGGCCGAAGCGGAGCTCGAGCCCCTGGCCTCCACCGGCAACGTGACGACCCCCCCTGGGCAAACGGCAGCGGCCCCCGGGGGTTGAAGCGATGACGATCCAGCCCCCATCCGGCGAGCCACCCCTCGCTCCCACCATTCGCCTCGATCTCGACCGCCGTCGCCGCCTCGGCATGGTGGAGGCGATCTGGGGCGAACACAAGAGCGTCGAGCAGATCGCCCTGGTCCTGGAGCAACTTCAGGCCGCCTCGGAACTCGGCCTGGTGACCCGGGTCGATCCGGCCAAGGCCGAAGCCGTGGCCGCCCTGCTGGCCAAGGCCCCCCGGGCGGGCCAGGACCTGGTGCACCATCGCCAAGCCCGCTGCCTCACCCGAGGCCCCCTGCCGCCTGCCGATCCCGATCGGGGCCGGGTGGTGGTGCTGGGCGGGGGCAGCAGTGACCTGGCCGTGGCGGCCGAGGCCCAGTTGGCCCTGCAGTGCCACGGCATCGCCTGTGAACTGGTGCTTGATGTGGGGGTGGCGGGCCTGCAGCGGCTACTCGACCAGCTGGAGAATTTGCGCAGCGCCCGGGTGTTGATTGCCTGCGCTGGCATGGAAGGGGCCCTGCCCACGGTGCTGGCGGGCTTGCTGCCCCAGCCGGTGATCGGCGTACCGGTGAGTGTGGGCTACGGGGTCAGTGCCGGCGGCCAAGCGGCCCTGATGGGCATGCTCGCCAGCTGTGCCCCGGGCCTCAGCGTGGTGAATATCGATAACGGCTACGGCGCGGCGATGGCCGCCCTCCGCATCCTGCAAACCGCAGCTGTTTGAGCGCAGGCCAGAAGCAGTCCCAGGAAAGGACTCAGCAGGGGGGGGGGTGAGTTGGGATGGCGGGTCGAGCGGGTCGATCTCCAGCAGGCCCTGGAGCCAGAGCTGCAGGGGCCTGGCAAGGCGGCCCTGCTCATAACGCTCGATGGCTTCCAGCAACACGGGGGTATTGACCCAATGGGGCGGGCGCTGGCTAGCCATGGGCTTAAGCACTGCTGGGCCACAGTGTGCGAAGACCCTGGAGCCGGCGCCAGGGTGGAAGGTCAGGCCCTCAACCGGCCTGAACCTCAGCCCCGCGGCTGTTTCATGGAGAGGCGGCAGAGCTCGCTGGAGCGCTCCTCAGTTTCCACCTGCTGCAGATGGGAGATCAGGACGTGGAGATCGTTATGAGCAAGCTCGCCGTTGGCCTGCCATTTCATGGCACGCGGGTCGGGTCTGGGAAAGGGTTGACCCACGGGCACAGTAATTAAGTGAAATGGTGTTGAAAACCATACACAATCACAATGCCTTTTCAGCCCTTGCAACGGGCTGAACTCCCGAAGAGTTCCTTAAGTTCGCTAAAACCATTGAAACAAGGAATAGCTTTGGGAGCAGCCCTGGGCCTTGGCTAAAAACCAACGCTCAAAGATGCTGCAGATTTGGATAGGCGGTCAGCAGTTCTTCGGTGCTCAACACCTCGCCGGCCCCCTCGGGCTGCCAGATCACCTCAAGAGCCACCAATTCGGTAGAGGACACCGAACCCAGCAGCCGCAGGGACTCGCGCAGGTCTTCGTCGGTCTTGAGCGGTTTAAGGGTGAGCCGGGAGCGGCTGGCCACCACCAGGGTCACGGCGATGAAATCGCTGACTGCATCGGCGTTGCCCGCCAGCCCGGGACGATCCTCCAGTTTTTGGCCGCCCACGTTGCTGGTCACCTCGCGACTGAGCTTGCTGCGCTCCGTCATGGAGAGCCGGTTGAAGGTGGACTCGGCGGCCGCGAACGGCACCTGCCCGACCTCGACGCTGGCGTAGACCCACAGGTCCGGGTGGCGCAGCAGGGCCAAGGTGGTGTCCTGCAGCACCCTTTGCAGGCCGGCGTTGGTGCTGGTATCGGCCCTAGCTGCCAGGTCCCGCAGGTCCTGCTGAAGATCGCGGGCGGTGGCGAGCAGGCCCACCTGTAGCTGGGCGATGGCCACTGGGCCATCGGGCCTGTAGGTGGCCATCGGGCCCGCCTGGCCCGAAGCGGGTGCACCACCACCACCGCCACCGCCCCGCAAGGCATTGGTAACCAGACCCACCACCGCCATCAAGATCAGGAAGCCGAAGAGGCCACCGCCACCGAAGCCAAAGAAGGGAACCAGGAAGGGGAAGCCGATGCCGCCGCCGCCATAACCACGGGAGTAGCCACCGCCGCCGCCATAATTCCCGCCGTAACCGCCGCCGCCATAGCTGCGGGGCATGGGCGAAGCGCGGAAGCTGCCACCGCCCATGCGGCCGCCGCTAGCGGCAAGGGCGGGTTTGGGCACCACCAGCAACAAGGCCAACAGCACCGGCAGCAAGAGACCGCTGCAAAGGCGGCGCCAGAGCAGGAGGGAGCCCAGGGGAGAGCTCAGGCCAGGGGGTCGGCTGGGGCGCTGAGTCGGGCGGAAGTGGGCCAAGACCGGAGACCGGAAGTACCAGAAATCTAGGAACCACCCCCCACGATGGTGACAACCTCAAGGACGTCGGCTTGCCGAACCGCCTGCAGGGGCCAATGGCGACGGGCCAGGATCTCGCCGTTGAACTCCACCACCACCAGCTGGGGCCGGTAGCCGAAATGTTCCAACACCGCCTCCAGGCCCATGCCACCCGGACAGGAGCGCTCCTCGCCATTGAGCCTCAGGCTGATCGGCGCCAGGCTGGAGTCCGTCATCGCTAATCAGGTCGTTTGATCAGGGGTTGATCAATCCTGATCTGGGCCAGGCGCCCCAGCAACTCGGCGCTGGCGGCGCCTGAATCGGCTGCCTGGGTAATCGCCCGCACCACCGCCACCCGGCTGGCACCAGCAGCAAGGGCCTCCTCCAGGCTGGTGGCATCGATGCCACCAATGGCGAAAAAGGGAATCGGACTTGCGGCGGCCGCCTGGCGCACGTAGTCGAGGCCCACCGGATCCCGGCCCGGTTTGGTGGGGGTGGCATTCACGGGGCCAACCCCGACGTAATCGCAGCCGTCGGCCACGGCCTGGTGCAACTGCTCTAGCCGATGGGTGCTGCGGCCGATCAGGCGATCGGGGCCCAGCAGACGCCGGGCGATGGCGGGGGGCAGGTCGTCCTGGCCCAGGTGCACCCCATCGGCGTCCACGGCCAGGGCCAGATCAATCCGGTCGTTGACCAGGAACAGGGCGCCATGGCGGGCGCAAAGCTGGCGCAGGGCCCGGGCGTCTGTGAGCCGTTGCCGGTCGGTGATCGCTGGGCCGCCCCCCACCGGGGTGGCCCCAGCAAAAGCGTCCCCCTTGGCCCGGTATTGGACCAGGCGCACGCCCGCCTCCAGGGCTGCGGTGACCACCGCCTCCAGGTTGGCGGCCGGACTGGTGACTAAGTAGAGCTGGCATTGCTGCAACAGCTCCCTGCGCCAGCCGGGGCCGGCGGCGGCCCGCAGCACGTCCACCTCCAGGTCGTAGAGGCCGTAGCGGATGGCGGCCGCTTCCCCTGCCAAGGGACCGGGCAGACCCCGGCCGAATTCCTCCAAAACCCTGAGGGCCTCCTGGACCCGGCCGCAGTTCGCCGCCACCACGGCAGCGGCCCCCTGGCGCTCGGCCTGGGCCCCATGGACCATGCCCGCCGCCGGATCGGTGGCCGTGTGGCGGGCCAGCTTGTAGCGGGCCTGGTGGCAGCGGCCGAGGCGCTGGCGGAAATCCTTAGTGCGGCTCACCAGGTCGGGACGTTCCAGGCCAAAACGGCACCAATCTTCGATCACCCGCAGGCCTTCGCGGGCCCGATCGAGGTTGGCATCTAGCAAGCGCTCGATCGCCCGTTCCTCCACGGCCCCAGCCATGCCAGCTTGCGCTTCAAGGTCTTCCGAAACGAAGTCTTGCGGTTCGAGGCTGGGATTAGGGAACGGGGCAGGAACCATGGCGATCAAAGGGAAGGGGCGCAAACCGTGCTGGGGATGACTTTGGGCGGATAGGAGGGCTGACTAGGTTGGGAAGGCTTCCCATGACATCAGATCAGCAATGGATCAGGGTGGATCTGAGGGCGCGATGGGATTGCTCGTCACGGGAATTCTGCTGCTGGGGGGCATCGCCCTATTCATCAGCTGGGGCCTGAGCAACGCCTACCTGCCCAACTGAAGTCGCGCCCCATGGGGCGATCTAGCGGCCCGGGCCTGGCTCACCCAGGCCTGGGGGCGGCATCGAGCACGGCCTGGGCCCGTTGGGCATCGGCGCCGATCTGGGCCTGGAGGGCTTCCAGGCCGGAGAAGGTCTGTTGGTGGCGGAGCAAGGCCACCGGTTCCACCTGGAGCTCGGCCCCCACCAGCTCCAGGCTGCGGCCCAGCAGGTGCACCTCCACCGCCGAGGGCGCCAGGGGATCGACCGTGGGCTGGGGCCCCAGGTTCATGACCGCCGCCAGGGGTTCAGCGCCATTGACCCTGGTCCAGGCGGCATAGACCCCTTCTAAGGGCAGGAACTTGCGACCATCTACCTGGAGATTGGCGGTGGGCCAGCCCAGCTGGCGTCCCAGCTGGCGCCCCTGCACCACCTGGCCACTGAAGCGATAGGGGCGCTCCAGCAGGCGGGCGGCCTCCGCCAGCTCGCCGCTAGCCAGGGCCCGGCGAATGCGGCTGCTACTAAAGCGCTCGGGCCCATCCCAAAGCATCGGCACCACCGTGACAACGACGCCAAGCTCCTGGCCGATCTGCCCTAGGGCAGCCGCATCGCCCCTGCGGCCAGCACCGAAGCGGAAATTCTCGCCAACGGCAATCTGGCCCGCCTGCAACTGGTCCACCAACACCCTTTGCACGAAGGCTTCCGGACTGAGCTGGGCCAGGGCCGCGCTGAAGGGCACAAGGACCAGCTGGTCGATGCCCAAGGGCTCCAGCAGGGAGAGCTTCTCGCCCGGCAGATCGAGGCGCAGACGACTATCGCCATAGAGCACCTCCCGGGGGTGGGGCCAAAAACTCACCACCGTGGGAACCAGCGGCCCTCCGACTGGGCTGGAGCTGCCGGTGACCGCCGCAATCACACGCCGGTGGCCCCGATGGAGCCCATCAAAACTGCCAAGGGCCACCGCGGTTGGGCCCTGGGCCCCATCCGGGGTACGAAGGGGAATCACGCTCGAGCCACCGTCACCCTCGTCAAGGCCAGTGTCCCATGGCAGCTTTGGGCTGTCCCAGGGGCCGACTGGGGCAGCCCAAAGCTCGCCGAAGCCCCCAGGGCCGTGGCAAGTTTGGGCGGCTCGCGGCCCTTGCCGCCCCCGCCCCCGCCCACGCCCGATGGCCGACCGCCTCGATCTCCAGCTCATCTCGGCCGCCCTGCGCCGCGTCGGCTGGGTGCGTTTCTGGATCCAGCTGGTGCTGGCGGTGGTGGTGGTGGGGGTGCTGCTGTTCAGCAACATTGGCGGCCAGCTGGCCGGCCGCGGCGACCGGGCCCTGGGTCTGGGTCCAGGGCTCTCGATGACGACACTGGCTTTCTTTGTGCTGCTCTGGAGCCTGTGGCAAAGCTGGCTGGAGGTGCGCTGCGGCCGGGCTCTCAATAGCCCCGCCCGGCCTAGCAAGGGTGAAACCGCCAAGTTGATTAAACGGGGTCTACTCGCCGACCTGGTGGGCTTGACCCTGGCTGCCGTGGGCTACCAGGCCATGGCGGGCAGCCTGTTTGTGCAGGCCTCGATGCAGGTGCCCGGCTTCATCGGCGGCCAGATGGCCTTGCCGGGGGGGCGCCCCAACTTGATGGGGTATCCGATCACCTCGATCGAGATGCTCTCGGTGCTCAGTAACACCCAGGTGTTGTTCGCCCACCTGATCGGCCTGGGCATCAGCCTCTGGCTGCTGCAGCGCCTCTATCGCCCCAACGCCAGCTGAATTGGCGAGCTACTTACCGCGCCGGCAGCTCCGGCAGAGCAGCTGGATTGCCACGCCAGAACAATTCTGGCTGCAATGGGGAAAGGGACACGCCCCCGCCGGCCACATGGGCCACGTCCGTGGGCCAATCGGAGGGTCCCGCCACGGCGGCGTCGATATCATCGACCACCTCACCGGCCAGCCAGTAGTAGGTACGGCCGCGGGGATCTGTGCGTTTATCAAACTGGTCGATGTAGCGGCGCACCGCCGTGCGGCACCAGCGCAGGGGACCGAGCGAGCCCTGCGGCAGGGGCGGCACGTTGAGGTTGAGCAGCAGGCCCTCGGGCCAGCCCTGGCCATAGGTGTGTTCGGCCACATCCAGGGCCAGGCGCGCCGCCGGTTCGAACTGGCGCCACTGGAAATCGGCACTGCTCACAGCTAGGGCCGGTAAGCCCTCGATCGTGCCCTCCATGGCGGCAGACACCGTGCCGGAATAGAGCACGTCGGTGCCGAGGTTGGGACCGTGGTTGATGCCCGAGAGCACCAAATCGGGCGGTTCGTCGAGCAGGCGAAACAGGGCCAACTTGACGCAATCCGACGGCGTGCCACTGCAGGCCCAGGCGGTGATCCCCTCGCCAAACAATTCATCGGCCCGTTCGGCCCGCAGGGGCGTTTGCAGGGTGAGGCCATGGCCCGTGGCCGAGCGCTCCTGGTCAGGACAGACCACGGTGACCCGGTGGCCGCGGCGGGCGGCCTCGGCGGCCAGGGCGCGGATGCCGGCGGCGAACACCCCGTCGTCGTTGCTGATCAGGATCCGCAAAGGGGCCATCGCGGCTCGGCTGGCGCTGGGGTCAGCCAGAACGGTAGGGGGGTGGCTGCTTAAGCTCCGGTTCTGAACGCAACATCCGTGTGAGCGCCACCCCCAGCCTGCAGGAGCTCACGGGCCAGCTGGAGCAGCTCGAAGCCCAGGCCGCCGATGCCATTGCTGCTGCCACCAACGCCAGCGACCTGGAAAGCCTGCGGGTGGGCTTGCTTGGCAAAAAGGGCCAGCTCTCGGCCGTGCTGGGGGCCATGGGCAAGCTGGCGGCCGAAGAGCGGCCGTTGATGGGCCAGCGGGCCAACGTGCTCAAGGAGCTGGTGCAGGGGTTGCTTAGCCAGCGGCTCGAGGCGGTGAAATCGGCGGCCCTATGGGAGCGCATTAGCCAGGAAACCCTCGATGTCACCGCTCCCAGCAGCTTCATTCCGCCGGGCCATCGCCACCCTCTGATCAGCACGATTGAGGAAATCGTTGATATTTTCGCCGGGCTCGGCTACCGGGTCGAAGAGGGTCCGGAGATTGAAACCGACCACTACAACTTCACCGCCCTCAACATCCCGCCCCACCACCCGGCGCGGGACATGCAGGACACGTTTTATCTCTCCGGCAACGAACTACTGCGCACCCACACCTCCCCGGTGCAGATACGCCACCTCGAAAAAAACCCACCACCGGTGCGAATCGTGGCCCCGGGCCGGGTGTATCGGCGCGATGCGGTGGATGCCACCCACTCACCGGTGTTCCACCAGGTGGAGGTGCTTGCCATCGATGAGGGGCTCGATTTCAGCCACCTGCGCGGCACGGTCACCACCTTCCTCCAACAATTTTTTGGCGATTTGCCAGTGCGGTTTCGCGCCAGCTACTTCCCCTTCACCGAACCGTCGGCCGAGGTGGATGTGATGTGGCGCGGCCGCTGGCTGGAGGTGATGGGCTGTGGCATGGTTGATCCGGCAGTGCTAGAGGGGCTGGGCCTCGATCCAGAACGCTGGAGTGGCTTTGCCGCAGGCCTGGGGGTGGAGCGTTTCTGCATGGTGCGCCACGGCATCGATGACATCCGCCGCCTGTTCACCAGCGACCTGCGCTTCCTTGAGCAGTTTTAAGGTTCAGGCCGAAGCGCCAATTTGTTAGGTCAGCGGAAGCATCCGGCCATCTGGCCTCCTCCAGCCATAAACTCAACTTGCCCCCTGCCCACGATCGGTGCCCCGCGTCGGACTGATCGTCAACGACGGCAAAGACCTGGCCCTGCACACCGCCGAGGCGATTGAGTCGCGGCTGAAGGCGGCCGGCTACGACGTGCTGCGGGTGAGCAGCGCCGGCGGCATGGTGGGCTTCGCCAACCCGGACCAACACCTGCGCACCCTGGGCTATGCGGCCTGCGTACCCGCCAGCTTTCGCACCGACCTGGAGCTGGCGGTGGTGCTCGGCGGCGATGGCACGGTGCTCTCGGCGGCCCGCCAAACGGCGCCGATCGGCGTGCCGATTTTGACAATTAATACAGGCCACCTCGGCTTCCTGGCCGAGGCCTACCTGCCCGAACTGGACCAGGCCCTCGACCGGGTGATTGCCGGCGACTGGACTGTGGAAGAGCGCACCATGCTGGTGGTGAGCGTGATGCGGGGTGAGCAACGGCGCTGGGAGGTGCTGTGTCTCAACGAAATGGCCCTGCACCGGGAGCCGCTCACCAGCATGTGCCATTTCGAGATTGCGATCGGCCGCCACGCTCCGGTGGATATCGCCGCCGATGGGGTGATCCTCTCCACCCCCACGGGCTCCACCGCCTACGCCCTCAGCGCCGGCGGTCCGGTGATCACTCCCGATTGCCCGGTGTTGCAGCTCACCCCAATCGCGCCCCATTCTCTGGCCTCCAGGGCCCTGGTATTTAGTGATCGCGAACCGGTTACCGTATTTCCGGCAACGCCGGAGCGACTCATGATGGTGGTCGATGGCAGCGCCGGTTGCTATGTGTGGCCCGAAGATCGGGTTTTGATCCGCCGCAGCGACCATGCTGTTCGGTTCGTGCGGCTGGCCAACCAGGAATTTTTCCAAGTGTTGCGTAACAAACTGGGCTGGGGCTTACCCCATGTGGCCAAACCCGGCAATGGGCTCGGCTAACCACCCAGCGGCCACCAGCCCTGCTGCCTACGGCTTTCGCTGATCCTGCCACCCCCTTGACCCCCTCCCCCCTCCAGATATTGCCCGCCGGTGCCCAGCCAGGACCAGTCCTGCTGCTCCTGGGGGCTTCAAGCCAAGCCCTAGCTCCCCGGCTTGGGGCCTCGGGCTATGGCTGCTTGAACGGCGACCCCCAAGACCCCGGCAGCTGGGAGGCACCGGATTTGGTGGTACTGGCGGTGGAAGCGGCAGGAGCCATCCCCCAGTTGCGGCGGCAGTTTCCGTCGATCCCCCTGCTGCTGGACATCGAAACCGACAGCGTCATGGGCCGCTCCCAAAGCCTCAGCAGTGGCGCCCACGATTTTTGGCTGTCCTCGGCCGGCCCAAGCGACCTGTTGATGCGGCTGCGGCTCCATACCAACCTGGCCGAACGGACCGCCGCCCGCCACGACCGGCTGCGGTTGGCCGATTTGTCCTTAGTGCCGGGGCGACAGGAGGCCTGGCGCGGCCAACGGTTCCTAGCCCTCACCGCCAGGGAATATGCCCTGCTGCAACTCCTGCTGCAAGAGGCCGGCGAGGTGGTCAGCCGGGACACGATCCTGCAGGTGGTGTGGCCCGATCAAGACGGTGCTGCCAGCAACATCATTGAGGTGTACGTACGCTACCTCCGCCAGAAATTAGAGCTGGGGGGCGAACGGCGCCTGATCCACACCGTGCGCGGCCAGGGCTATTGCCTAGCCGAGAGCCTGCCGAAAACCCTGCCCAAGGCCGCGCCAAGGGAACCCGAACAGCGCCACCCTCCCGCAGACGGCACGACGGGGCCCTAAGCCCCAACCAGCCCCCTAGCCGCGAGTCCTCAGCCCCCCATGAGTCCGACCCCAACCCCGCCCTCGGGCCCGCCCCAGGTCCTGCCCATCGGCGCCGAATGGTGCCTGGTGAGCCCAGCAGCAGGAGTCCAGAAACCCAATCCCACTTGCATCCAGCTGGAGCTGGCCTCCACCCCCCAACAGCAGCAATGGGGGCTGATGGGGCGTCCCCCCCTGGCGCCCCTGCGCGGCATGTGGTTTCCATTTGAGCCGGCCAGGGCGGTGAAGTTCTGGATGCACCGCACACCCGCGCCCCTGGACATGGTGTTTCTGCACCAAGGCCAGGTGATCGCCATCGAAGCAAACGCCACCCCCTGCATGCGGCTGCCCTGTCCGAGCTACGGCCCCGAAGCCCCTGCCGATGGGGTGGTGGAGCTGGCCGCTGGCCAGGCGGGTGCCCTCGGCATCAGCGTGGGCACCCGAGCGGCAATCCAGGCCAAGGGAAACGGGCTGCCCCAGGGACAACCAGAAGCAGTGCTGGGCCACTGACCCGGGGCCGAACCAGCCCTGGGGTCCGATCCCAGCGGCAGGCGGAGCCGGCCCAACGGATAGCTGGTTGTTACTCAGCCATGGCCAAGTCTATACTTTGCCGGCAAAAGAAAGGCCCCCTTCTCAAGCCCTACCCCTGGGCAAACCCGTCACCACCGAACCCGGACATCACCGAACCGGCATTTATTAGCTATTGCATAATTAGCAAAATCAATCCAAATGAGGCGCCAATCCCTTGATCTTATCCAAACCAGCCAACTTGCGGTCAAACCAACGGCCCCAAGGGAGCCCCAGGGGCCGCCCGGCCAGGGATCGGCACGGGATAGAGTAAAATTATCCCCCAGCGGGGATAATGGAGGCTTCCGGCGGATATGTTAATCTCGTAAAAACATGCTTACAGACCCCTACGATTTCAACTATGTTTCAGTCGCAAACAATCCTCGACGAACTTCTCACCCGTCGGCACAGAAGCTTTCTTTCTCAGCAGATTATTTTCTCCTATCAAATCCTGATCGATATTCTCTATAAGGTGTGGGGAAGCAATACGGAGGATTACGGCAGGGCCATCCAGATTGCTACGGGCAGACGCGGCGACCTAGGGCGCTCAGCCCAATTATTTGAGGGCATCTTTATCGATGAACCGATCGAGATTGAGAAGCTCGAAGAATCGCTTAAATCAGTTACTATTATAGAGCGTATTCCTGGTGATCAAAAGCGGCCAACCCCGAATTTTGGCCGCTCCAATTCTCTGATTTCCAGCATCAATTTCTTCGCCGAGAAAAAGGATGAGCAATTCATTCTCGATCGAATTGGCATTTCCAAGCAGAAATTACTCGGCATTAATCGCTGCATGTGGGAAATCAGGGCTTGCGCATTCTTCCTGCGAACAGCAAGAAATGACGATGAACATCTAGATATTCAAGATTTTTCCATGGCCACAGCCATTGCCGCTACTGGTTGTGCCGTAAGAATTTCGGACTGCATGCAGACCGTCGCATGGTCTCTACAAGGCTATGCGCCCAGCTTCAACGCCATGCTTGCCATTCCCAACGAGGACTGCTCCCAACCCCTTAATGAAATCATGAACCAGCTGGTCAACCCTGAGGCTGGCTCTATTGACAGGGGCGCAACCAAATCAGGCGGCGATCAAGATACCTCGATTGCATCATTAAATTCACTGATGACAGGCCAGCAAGGCGGCTCTTCTGAAATTGTACCCGTATTACTCGAATTACTCCGGGGCATGAATGAAAGCAAACGACATCATTTCACAGTGAGCCAATCCCTCGAACGGATTGAGGGCCAGGGAGCCCGGATCGAAAATTGCTTCATCTCCCAAGCCACCAGCCCGACCAGCCTCGCGAGCGGACCACTCCTAGCCACAAGTTCAGGAGTGGGAGCCACCACGATCCAGGACATCAAAACCATTCCCGACCAATTAAGCAAGCGGGACGCCGAGGCTGCCTTGCTTGGACTAAGGAGCTATATCCTCTTCAAAATGAGAATTAACTACCCAGAATTCGAACCCTACCATTGCATTACCCAGCGCACCGCCATCCTCCAGGCCCTCCACGCCAGGTCCAGAACAATCGAAGAATATATAGCCGTTCCCGTGATCAAGAGAATTATATCGATGAACGATAATGGCCGAGAATTAGTCGACCAGCAGTTGGAAGATTGGGGTGATCACATCGCCAAGATCCTAACGTGCATTGACTACGCCAAAATCAACGACGATCCCGATCAGCACGACATCGCCTAGGCGGCGTAACCAGCCAAACCCGCAACAAAATCCCATGGACCGAACCATGCGAAGCGCTGCCGCCGGTCGCCAGGCAGCAACGATGGTGGCAATCCTCCCCAGGGCCGTCGCAACGGCACAGGCTATAGGCAATGTGACAACGGGCCGGGCAGCACAAGCCCCCGGCCCCACGCCCGTCAAGCGCAAAAGATGCCAACCCATCGGGTCTCAGTACTTGGACAGGCTCCCTGTCACGCCCGCGCTTACCGCCTGATCGATACCATCTGCCGCTCCCATCTCTAGCTAGACGGTTGCTACGCAAGCCTGGAGGAGGCGATCCAGGTGCGGGGCTGGCTTGGGACCTGGCCAAGGCTGGCTCCACCGTCGCCGAAGCTGGGTCGAGCGTCCTGGCTGATCGTTTTGCTCCACTCCCCCGCCTGTGAGCGCAATCAAGAAGCGATCCTGGAGCTTCTGAGCCAATGGCTGCCGCCAGGCGCCCGGGTGTTGGAAATCGGCTCTGGCAGCGGTCAACACGCCATTTTTTTTGCCAGGACCCTGGCAGGGCTGCAATGGCAACCAAGTGACCGGCGCGAAACCCTCCAGGATCTGGCGGAACGGGTTGCGCTCGAAGGGCGCGATGGCTTGGCCCCGGGTGCCCGGGTAGCCGATCCGCTCGAACTGGATGTGGACCAAGCCGACCACTGGCCCCAACGCCATTTTGATGCGGTCTTCAGCGCCAACAGTTGCCACATCATGGCCCTGGCATCCGTAGCAAACCTGATAGCAGGTGCCTCCAGGGGATTGGCTCCTGGCGGCTTGTTGGTGCTCTACGGCCCCTTCCAAGATGGCGGCATTCACACGGCCGCCAGCAACGCCGCCTTCGATGCCCACCTGCGCAGCCTCAATCCAGCCATGGGTCTGCGCGATGCCGAGCAGATCAAGCGCTGGGCCCGGGAGCAAGGCCTCAGCGCCAGGGCCGATCAGCCGATGCCGGCCCAAAACCGCACCTTGGTGTTTCAACGGGATTGAAGAGCGGCCCTCAAGGCAGGGGCTACTGACGGGACCAGAGGCTCAGCGGAGTTCAAACAGCAGCAGGTCTGCCCCCCGGCTACAGGCGACGAGGGACGTGAGCTGGCCGGCGCGGAAGCCCAGGCCATCGCCCTGGGTCAGGGCTGGCGGCACCCCGATGGAGTGGGTCAGAGCAGCCTGGGCATTGACGAGCAGGCTGCCAGTAATTACCTGGATCCAGCCCTGGGTTTTGGGCGCCAGCGCTAGATCAAGCTTGTCGCCGGCCCCGGGGCTCGCGCGCCAAAGGCGAACCGGCCGGTGGATCACCATCGCACCGTCCAAGCCCTCGGGATCGACCAGGACCGTCCAGCCCTCGGCGAGGGGGAAAGCCCTCTGGTCGTAGCTGGGGGAGATGCCCTGAAAGCTCGGTTCAATCCAGATCTGCAAGAGCCTGCAGGCACTGTCGCCACCGTTGAATTCACTATGGACAATGCCCGTGCCGGCACTCATCCGTTGCACTTCACCGGCCTGAAGCGTGGCGCTGTGCCCCATCGAATCACGGTGGTTCAAGGCACCTTCCACCATCACCGTGATGATCTCCATGTCCCGGTGAGGGTGCATGCCAAAACCCTGGCCGGCATCAATACGGTCATCGTTGATGACCAAAAGCGGTCCAAAACCAGTCCAGCTCGGATCGAAGTGATCGGCAAAACTAAAACTATGCCAGCTATCGAGCCAACCGGTCTGGCTGTGAAAACGCTCAGTACCGCGGCGAAAAATCAGGTCTGGATTGCAACGTTCGTGGGTCGAGGAATCAAGCTGGGACTTCATCATTAAAATAGGTCAACCCGATGGGCTAGGCGACCTAGCTTGAATCAGGCATGAAGGTCTGGCAAGCCGATCGCCAACCACCAGCCAGCCCCATCACCACAGACAAACCAGTTGAGATTGGCTAGGAAGCACAGCACCGTCCCGGTACGTGGGCGCAAGGCGCCATAAACCTAGGGCGACTCCCTGTGGACCCGCCCCAAGGGCCCAGGCTTAGCAAGCCTTTGGGCCCATCCCAGCAGGAGCCTGGACTGTCCACCAGGGGGAGAGGGCAGTGCCTAGGGCAACCACTTAATATGCTAAAATAATATCAAAATTTTAGAGGAGGACCATCCTGTGGGTACAGCCTCCCCAGGCCTGCCCGAGCGCGCCCTTCCCGAGGAAACCGCCCCCCATGCCAAGCGAAGAGCGGACAGCCCGCCTCAGCGTGCTGATTGATCCCCAAAAAAAAGCCTGTTTCGAAGCCCTCTGCAAACAGGAGGATGTAACCCCATCCCAGGTGGTGCGCCAGCTGATTCGGGAATTTATCGAATCCAGGCTTGGTCCAGACTGGCAAAACCAAGTTCTCGGCACTACGAAACAGAGCTAAATGACTTCTCGCCATTAGCTCCAAGCCCGACTCACCCCATCCCCATTCAACCCTTTACCCCAGAGATTCCATGAGCGGCGAACGAATCGGCTTCCGTTACCAAAATGGTGATGCGGTGATTAAGCGCAATCCCCAGGGAAGATCTAGACGCGGTTGGGTCGTATTGCCGGTGGAGCAAAAGAATGCACGGGGAACCATCATGCCTGCCTACATGATCCGCTGGCGTGACAGTGAGCGCCACGAACGGGTGTTGCAGCACATGCTTGTTGTCGATCCGGATCCAAGCCAACCTGAGAACCCAGAGATCTTAGATCCTGCCAACTTACCGCCGATCAAAAAATAACGGCAAACCCATCAATTCTAGCCCCTAGAAAGCGTATGGCCGTCCATGGTGAAGCCAGGAACGGCCCAGAAATCCTCCGGACTAATCAGGTAACGACCGGCGAGACGCATGGTCAACTAAACCACGCAAGAACAACTCGTATATTTAATAAGCCACAAGATTATGGCGTGATCTAGATTGTGATTGGTTGAACTATTTTGAGCCCTACCCTGAATCCAAAAAACTTAATAGTACAATTAACAAATAGCCACAAAGCTCCAGGATAAAAAATCAGTCCTCAAGAGGCTTACCACGTTTATCCCATGGGAATCATTGCGCCCACTGCTAGACAAGGGGTATCTGGTAGAGCATAAGAAAAATGCCGGTCGCAATAGGATTGATCCGTTAATCCCTTTCAAGATGCTCATTCTCCAGCAGCTTTTCAACCTCGGCGATGAAGAGCTTGAATTCCAGGTGATGACAGGCGCTCCTGGAGGAGCTTGTGGAACTGGTCGTAATGAACAACATTCTAAATGCCACCACAGTCGCCTCCTTTCGAGAGAGCCTTCGGAAGGCTGGCGTGATCGAGGAGCTCTTCGAGTTGTTTGAGTCCTACCTGCATTGTCAGGGTCTCCAAGCCCGTGGTGGGCAGATCATCGACGCCACTCTCGTCCCTGTCCCCAAGCCGCAGGCTTCTGCGAAGCAGTAGCAACGCCATACCCGCCAGGATAACAAGGAGACCAAAGCAGGGAGGCTGCCGAAGGGCTGGGATGAAAACCCAGATCAACTGCAGCAAAAGGACTGAGATGCTCTCTTAACAAGGAAGAACGACATCAATGGCTACGGCTATAAGAACAGCATTTACATTGATGTAGGCCATGGTTTAGTCTGCCAATATGCGGTTACACCTGTCCATATCCACGACAGTCAAATGCTTCCAAGGTTGTTGGATTCAGACAATGAACATGACTTTGTCTGGGCAGACTCAGCGTATTCAGTTGCATCCCTTGAAAATCTTCTAAAACTCGGTGGCTTCGAAAGCCTGATCCATGAAAAAGGTGCTCGTAATCATCCGCTTAGCGACGCAGCCAAGGAATTCAATTGTATCAAATCAGCAATCCGAGCATGCGTTGAGCATGTCTTATCTTATGGCTTCGGCAGCATGACCATGTCAATGGGTGGCAAGCTGACTAGAAAGATTGGGCTTGAAAGGAATGAGGCCTGGTGGGCCCTGAAAAATCTAACATTCAACTTCCTCCGTGATCTACAGCGCTCTGACCAAATAGCAGTCACTGCATGAATCTCGCGTAGAAGCTCCCATCGCTCAGGCGTTTTCGCTAGCAAACGACATAGAGTTCTTCTTCTCTGCTACCTCTTTGGCGGCTTTTTATTTCCTTAGAGCCACTGCTAAGTACTGATTATTTGAGGTGCCCTAGAAAGTTTTTCGTCCATGCTCTATTTCGTCACCTATCAACCCCATTGAAGGACCCCAAATCTCTTAGTTCATTTTACAAGCAGGCACTCAATAGAATTTTCGAACATTTACCATGCACGCCGATCCATTCTCTCTCGGTTCCTCTGGTTTACGGATAGATCATCGCAGGTTTATTCTCCAGGCGCCCCCGCCTCTGCCAGCGCCTTCAGCCCCCGCCGGTGGATCTCGCGGGCGTAGTCGGTCCAGGTGCCCTGGCCCCAGTAGCGAAAGCAACTTGTTTCCAATAGCAACAGGTGCAGCAGCGCCTTTTGATAGGGCTCGGTTTGGGTGACGGCGGGATCGTCTGCCACCAGGTCGTCAAAGTGCTGGTGGAATCGGGCGCTGAGGCTGATGATCGGCTCCAGCACATTGGCGTAACCCTCCACCCAGCTCAGGTTGTTGGTCCAGGAGGCTCCGGCCATGGAGAGCGGGGGATCCTGCTGCTGGAGGTCGACGATCGCCGCTGCCACCGTTTCAGGGGTAGGCGCATCACCAAGGTGTTGCCACAGCCTGTGTTGATGCACAGCCTGGATGACTGGCAGATCATTTTCTTGCACCCCGGCGGCCTCCAAGAACTCGAGATATTCCGTGCCATTCATGGCCACTGTCCCTGATTGGCCACCCTGCTGTTGGGCGATTCTGTGGTGGGCCTGCAGGAAAGCCGGCGGGAATTCATTCATCATTACGCCACCATTTTCGCCGTCGGCAATCTGGGTCACGATCGCGGGCACTGATCGTCCCCCCAGCTCTTGCCGACCAAGACCCAGGGCTTCGTAGTATGGCTGCATCTGGCCCACCAGCTTGGTGTCGGAGCCCTGGGTTTTGATTAATGCCACAATCGTGACTATTTCCCCTTTTGAATTGCGTGCCTGTAGAAGGTTTGGAACCACCTTCTGGTCCTGGCGCAGGCTGCTGCCATCAAGATTTTCAACGCTATGTTCCTGCACAAGCAGCCAGCGATAGCCACACTCCTTGAGGGCCTTTACGAATTCATAGAGGGTGTCTGGGTGGTTGGGGAGATGCATCTCCGGTGGCGAGAATCCCTTCACCCTCTGCAGGGCCTCCGGGCCGAACAGGGCGGCGAAGTGGTGCTGCCAGGCAAGGATTTGTAGCTTCAGATCGGGAATGGGGGTGGAGGGGGCCACGGCATGGCTCCAGAATGTTCCCAACCACTCCACATAGGGTTGCAGGTTGGCATCACAGGCGAGCCGTTGTAGCGCCTCGAGAATGTCCTCGTGCCCCATCTGCTTCAACCCCCAGAGCAGGTTGCCGGAGTAATCCAGCATGATCCGGGGTTGGCACCCGTCTGCGATGAGCTGGGTCAGGAGATCGGCCATCCGCATGTAGCAGTGGGCAAAGGCCCCTGCGTTGTGGTTATCGCCCTCGCCGGAATGCTCGAACATGAATTGCAGATGGCCGATCAGCTCTCCATCGACCCCGGCGGGAATCGTTGGCTGATGCATGTGCAGGGCGCAGGCAAAGACAGAGTTGCAGGCAAAGGCAGAGTTGATCGACGCCAGATCGATCTGGGCGTTCCTCAGAAACACCGGCTGGTGCTGCTGCGCTAGGGCCAGGATCTCGGCTTCCCGGCCGGCGATCGGCGGCAAATCATGGTTGCCCATCTGGGACGTTTCGCGGCTTGCTTCTGAGCCTGGAGCATGGCCTGAGCACCCTGGCCATCCCAGCCCTCTGCCAACCAGGCCTGCCCCGGGGTCCCCCTGTGCGCGAGTTCGCAAATAGGTCGAGGCCTAGGTTGGTGGGTGTGTGGTCCTCCCTACAAGTGGAAGAGGCCTTTTGCAGGTGGATCCATGGTGAGTTTTCTGGTTCCGCGGGAGCATTCCCCCGGGGAAAGGCGAGTGGCCGCCACACCTGAAACCGTACGGCGGCTCATGGGGAAGGGGGTGAGCGTGACGGTGCAGCAGGGAGCCGGCGCGAAGGCTGGTTTTCGAGATGACGATTTTCTAGCCGTCGGGGCCGAACTGGCCCCGGAGGATGGCCTGCCCTGGGAAGAAGCGGACGGGGTGCTGTGCGTCCAGGCGCCACCGATCGAGAGCCTGCAGCGCCTGCGGCCGGGCGCCCTGCTGGTGGGGTTGCTCTCGCCCTATGGCGCCACCCAGCTGACTGAGACCCTTAATGGACGCGAGGCCTCGGCCATTGCCCTCGAGCTGCTGCCACGGATCAGCCGCGCCCAGAGCATGGACGTGCTCTCATCCCAGGCCAACATCGCCGGCTACAAAGCGGTGCTGCTGGCCGCCGCCGCCCTCGATCGTTACGTGCCGATGCTGATGACGGCCGCCGGCACCATCCAGCCCTCCCGGGTGCTGGTGCTCGGCGCTGGTGTGGCCGGACTGCAGGCCCTCGCCACCGCCAAGCGGCTTGGCGGCGTGGTGTACGTCTCTGATGTTCGACCCATCGTCAAAGAACAGGTGGAATCCCTGGGCGGCCGTTTCGTCGATCCGCCCGAATTGGACGACAAGCCAGCTGAGGAGGGGGGCTATGCGAAAGTTGCTAGTGAGGCTTTCCTGTCGGCCCAACGCCAGCAGCTGGCCGACCAGCTTGCCCTCGCCGACATGGTGATTTGCACCGCCCTAGTGCCGGGACGCACCGCGCCGCGGCTGATCAGTGAGGACATGCTCGATGGCATGCGGCCCGGCGCCGTGGTGGTCGATCTGGCCGTCGCCCAAGGTGGCAATTGCTTTGGCACCGTGGCCGGCACGACGGTCGAGCGCCGGGGGGTCCAGCTGATCGGCGCCGATGCCCTCCCTTCCAGCGTCGCCAACCACGCCAGCGCCCTCTATGCCCGCAACGTGGCGGCCCTAATCGAGCATGTGTTGGCCGAGGAGGGGCTGAAGCTCGACCCCACCGACCCCATTCTCGAGGGCTGCCTGCTCACCCACGGCGGCGTCTGCCGGCGTGAGGATGTCGTCTACCCCAACGGTTCCCGCAACGGAGGTTCCTGATGAGTGCCCTTTCCCAAGCCCTGTGGGTGCTGCTGCTCGGCAGCCTGTTGGGTCTAGAGCTAGTTGGCAAGGTGCCTCCCACCTTGCATACACCGCTGATGTCCGGTGCCAACGCCATCAGCGGCATCACCGTGCTCGCCTCCCTCACCCTCATCCAAAAGGCCGGTGACAACCAGGCCCTGCTGCTGATCGGAGCCCTCTCCCTGGGCTTTGCCCTCTTCAACGTGGTTGGTGGCTTCCTGGTCACCGACCGCATGCTTGCCATGTTCCGCCGCAAGGGAGACAACTGATGTCCACAAATTTGTTGACCGATGCCATCGATCTGGTGGCCGTGCTGCTCTTGGGCCTCGGCATCAAGGGCCTCTCCAAGGTGCGCTCCGCCCGGGGCGCCAACCAGCTGGCGGCCGTGGCCATTGCCCTGGCGGTGCTGGGCCTGCTGATCGAGATTCGCCCGGGGCCGATGGCCTGGTTGTGGATCGCCGCCGGCAGCGCTGCCGGTGGCCTGGCCGGGGTGATCACCGCCCTGCGGGTGCCGATGACGGCCATGCCCGAAGTGGTAGCCCTGTTCAACGGCTGTGGCGGTCTGGCCTCTTTGCTGGTGGCCGTTGGTGTGGCCCTGTTCGATTCTGATGGCGCCGACATGGTGGCGTTGGTGTCTATCGACATCTCGGTCTTTGTGGGAGCCATCACCTTCAGCGGCTCCATCGTGGCGATGGCTAAATTGCAGGGTTGGCTCAACACCCCCGCCTGGACACAGAGTTCGCTGCGCCATGTAGTTAACATTTTTCTGGCGGTGGCGGCCTTGGTGGGGGCCGTGCTGCTGCCAGGGGATCCCACCGGCCTGCCGCTGTGGTTGGTGGTGATTAGCTCCAGCCTGCTTGGTGTTGGTGTCACCCTGCCGATCGGCGGCGCCGACATGCCGGTGGTCATTTCCTTGCTCAATTCCTACTCAGGGGTGGCTGCCGCCGCCGCCGGTTTCGTCGTCGGCAGCCAGCTGCTGATCGTTGCCGGCGCCATGGTGGGTGCGGCCGGCCTGATCCTCACGCAGGTGATGTGCACCGCCATGAATCGCTCATTGCTGTCGGTGCTCTTCGGTGGTGCCCTCGGCTCCGGTAACCAGGGCAGCAGCGGTGCTGCTGGTGGCGAGCAGGGCTATAGCCGCATCACCAGTTGCAGCCCCGAGGAATGCGCCATGGCCCTGGAACAGGCCGAGCGGGTGGTGTTCGTACCTGGTTACGGCCTGGCCGTAGCCCAGGCCCAGCACGCCCTGCGGGAGCTCTCCAAGCTGCTCGAAAACCATGGTGTCGAGGTCAGCTATGCCATCCATCCGGTGGCTGGTCGCATGCCCGGCCACATGAATGTGCTGCTAGCTGAGGCGGACGTGCCCTACGAGCAGTTGATCGAGATGGATGTCATCAACCCCGAATTCCCCCGCACCGACGTGGTGATCGTGCTCGGAGCCAATGATGTCGTCAATCCCGACGCCAAGACAGACAGCTCCAGCCCCCTGTATGGCATGCCGGTTCTCGAGGTAGACCAGGCCCGACAGGTGTTCGTGGTCAAGCGCAGCCTCAGCGCCGGCTACGCCGGCATCCCCAATGCCCTATTCGAGCTGCCGCAGACTGCCATGGTCTTCGGTGATGCCAAGGCGGTGCTGAACGGCCTGCTCTCGGAGCTACGCAGCATGGGCGTCGGAAAGGTAAAGCAGCTGTGATGGGAAAGGCCTAAATACGGGGATGTCAAAGACGCCATTGCAACCGTTCGGACATACTTACATTACATCTGGTTGCTGAAATGATCCAGGCCATCATTCGATCGCTGCCAGGACAAACGGCAGGGCGAAGCTCACTCAAATGCTCCGTCCAGTTGTCCAGCCTGGGGACTGATGCATGGAGGGGAAATCGCTCGCGCCTGTCCCATGCGGTAGTTCACAACTCATAGTAAAAGCTTAGTCGCCAAAAGCTAGTATTTCAATAGTCATGATTAGGCCCAACAAAAATAAAATCACTATAGCTAACCAGCCCATGGAGCTCATGTTTTCATCAAAGCCCAATAGTGTGCCCTTCTGACCTCGGAAGGAAGGTCAAAGTGAGCCAATCTGACGCAAGCTTGAGGTTGACTTTAGGTTGATGATCAAGCAACGTTGATCCACAAGTAACCGTTCAGGGCTTGACAGCCTTCTGTTGCTTCTCCGGCTTGGGTGCAGCTACTACCGGTGCTGGTGCCGGCAAAGGTAAGGCGTTAGCGCAGAGACTAACCACCATCCGCTCCTCCGGCCCAGGCTCAGGAAGGCGCCAGGCAGACCACACCTGGGGTTCAGCGACGGGCAGGGTGCTGAGCTTCAAGGCAGTGCAAGCCACGGCAACACTGGCCGTTCCGCAACCTGTGACCGTTGTCGTTCTCGAGCCGGTGGGCTGGGGACGCCATTGATCCCAGCGATAGGTGCAGCTCCCAAAGGTGCGGCTTTCACCAATGCGTAGGTGCTTGATCTTTTGGAGCAGTTCGGCCTGGGCGGGGGTGAGGGCCGGAGCGGTTGCTGGCGGTTCGGCAGGGGTTGCGGCGAGAACTGCAGCAAGTAGGAAGGCGGGCATGGTTACTCGGTGGAGATGGGTCAGATTTAAGTCCAGGCCAACCTGGCCATGGCCGCCGGCCAGGCAGATGCCATTAATTCCTCGCCACAAGGACAATCATCCACTGCGGCTAAGCCCTCAGCACCCGGGGATGCTCTAACCACTGCACAAAGGCCACGATAAATTGTAGGTGCGCAGGGCATCGCGAAAAACCACTGGGCCGTGCATCGGCAAAACGCTGCCGGTAGGCCGCGGGGGGCTCCTTACTACCCTGGGGCAGGTAAAGGCCCCGCCTTGACTGGCCACCAGTTCCAACGAGCAGGTTCGAGCAGTCGGCCACCAGCGCAACCGCTCCTGGGGGGGCGTCCCGCCAAGTGGTGTAAATCCCTGGGCTCAGCACCGGCGTAGCCGGTGCTGACGGTCCGTTGCTCAGAGCCCTTGCGGGGGAATGGGTGGGCTGGTCTGTGACTCTGGTCGGAGCACTACCACCTTCCCGAGACCAGACC
>CAMCMT010000010.1 GCA_945875915.1 Synechococcus sp. UW140
GCATTTACTGCGGCAAACAATCCGAATCCATCGACCATGTTTTGCCGCGCAGCCGTGGTGGCCTAAGTGTCACTGAAAACTGTGTCCCGGCCTGCCTTTCTTGCAATGGCCTCAAAAGCGACACCGACGTGTTCGAGTGGTATCGGCGCCAACGCTTCTACGACCCCCGCCGGGCCATGGCGATTCGGGCCTGGCTTGACGGAGATCTAAAGCTAGCCCTGCGCCTGCTGCAATGGGCCAATCCAGCAGTTACAGCAGAAACCAAGACCGCTGCGACCAAGCACAACCAACCAAAACCAAGCACCGGTCCAGGCTGGACCTTACAGGCCGCCTAAGGCCAAAACCCTGCTTTAAGCCCTATCCAACTCCTCCCTAGGGCGAGGCCGCTCGATGAGCATGAGTCCGACGTGATCGGCAGGCGAACATCGATTTAATGACGTTTATTACTAGGCGAACCCTCGCTCCATCAGCTAGGTCGAAGGAGTCGAAACCCTGGGGAGACACCGCCAAAGCAGGGCGGAGCTTTGCTAGATTACGGCAATCAATCAATCATCACTGCCAATGGAACACACGACATATATTTACATGCTTCTGTTCGGAGGCTTATTGCTACTCTCTCGCCTCCTAGAAAGTATCTCAGAAAAAATCAAACTACCGGGCATGCTACTCATTCTCATCATGGGAATGCTTTTGCCTGATTTCCTCGGCAACCATCAATCCTACCTTTCTGATGAGCAGGCAGAGTCAATCGCCAGCCTCGGACTTGCCATTATTCTTTTTTATGGAGGCCTAACAACACGATGGACCTCGATGCGTCGTGTGATTTGGTCTGGCTTACGGATGGCCACCCTGGGCTGCCTGATCACGGCTGGATCAGCAACTGCCTTAATTTATGGCCTATCCCAATTGAATCTTGAATACCAATTTATCCCTGTCCTAGCCAATAGCTCTGGCACTCAATTTTCAGCCGACCTGCCCCTAGCCCTGTTTGTAGGAGCCATGCTTTGCAGCACGGATGCAACAGCAGTATTGGCACTGCTGCGGCCGATCGCTAGCAAAATTCCAGGCCCATTGCTCAACTTAATCGAGTGTGAATCTGGTTTTAACGATCCGGTGGCGGTGATCCTGGCGGGCGTAGCCCTTGCCCTCGCCAAAGGCCAGCTGGAAGATCCGCTTCTACTGCTCCGTGATGTCGGCCTTGAGTTTGCCGTTGGGGCTGCCGTCGGCTGGGCTGGCGCCTATCTCGGGAGTTACATTCTAAGCAGAGACCATTACTTGAAGCCGAATGCTGGCAGCGAAGTGATCTGCCTGTCCCTGCTGATGTTGAGCTGTTCAACAGCTTTCCTTTTTGGTGGCAGTCCGCTGCTGTGCGCCTATGTAATGGGTTGCGTGATCGGTAACTCCAGCAAAATCGATTGCATCATCGTCTCCGAATTTACAATTATCAATCGGGCGTCCGAACTGATTTTACTCATCTGCCTTGGTCTTGTTGTCTTTCCCCAAGACATCTGGCCCCTCAAGTTGTACGCCTTTGTTGTGTTTCTGATCACGATGGTGAGCCGGCTGTTGATGACTTTTATCACCCTGTACCGCTCCCCTTTCCAGGCACCAGAGAAAACATTCTCAGCCTTTGCGGGCTTGCGAGGAGCGGTTCCCATCGCCATTGCCCTCCAGGCTGCCGCAAGTGGGGTTGCCTGGGGCCCCCTGATGCCGGCCTTCGCCCTCGCCGTCGTTCTGTACGGCCTGATTTTGCAAGGCTATTTTCTGCCTGCCGCCACAGATTTACTAGCCAACGCCCTGAAACCCCAGGCCGATCTCAGTTTGAACGAACCATCCAGCTGAGCCAGAGGTTCTTTCCTTTCCAGATCGCCCCCTTGGGACTGGGATGCCTGCCAGGCTCACCACACCCGGCAGGCCTCAGCGCCATTGTGGCGCTGGCAGATACTGCCCAGGCTCCCGGGCTGTTCTGGGGCCACCAAGGTGGCCACTAGGAGGAGCACCAAGGCCAGGAGCAGGGCAGCAGGGCCAGCGCCAAGGCCGAAAGGACTGGAATCAACACTGGTGGCATGCCGGCGCGAACGCAGGCTGCTGGAACGGGAAGGGGAGAAACTGGAGGACGCCATCGGCCACAGCCAAAGCAGTAATACATTTGTACTGATGACCAGCGCACCTGTCAAGCCCCGGGGCGAGTTGCTAGTGCTTGGGGGCGGTTATGGCGGCCTCCGCTTCGCAGCCGCCATGGCCGAGGCCGGCTTTGGCGTAACCGTGACCCACCGGGGCCAGCGGGATTCGGCCGCCGCCGATCCCTGGCGCTGGCTGGCCTTTGATCCCGATGCCGGGCTCGTGCCCAGCGCAGGCGACCTGGCCAGCACCACCCACCTGCTCAGCACGATCCCGCCCGACCGCCAAGGCCAGGACCCAGCCCTAGAGGCCCTGGCACCCTTGCTTCGCCAGCTCCCCCTCGACTGGGTGGGCTACCTCTCCACCACCGGCGTCTACGGGGACCGCCAGGGCGGCTGGGTCGACGAAACCAGCGAAGCCGCTCCAAGCCTGGAGCGCAGCCGGGCCCGCCTGGCCTGTGAGCAGGCCTGGCTCAGCAGTGGCCTGCCGGTGCAGAGCTTCCGGCTACCGGCTATCTACGGTCCGGGCCGCAGCCCCTTTGCAGGCCTCCAGCAGGGGACCAGCCGGCTGGTCCACAAGCCGGGCCAAGTGTTCTGCCGCACCCATGTCGATGACATCGTTGGAGCCTTGAGCCACTGCCTGGCCCTACCCGCGCAGGCCCGGCCCCAGCTGGTCAATGTCAGCGACGATTGCCCCTGCCCGTCAAGCGAAACCCTCGGTTTCGCCGCCCACCTGCTGGGCTGCAAATTGCCCCCCGTGCAAGCGTTCGCCAGCGTGGCCGCCAGCATGGGGCCCATGGCCCTGAGCTTTTGGGCCGAAAACCGCCGCGTCCGCAATCGGCGCCTGTGCCAAGACCTGGGCTACTCCCTGCGTTATCCCAGCTACCGGGAGGGGTTTGGGGCCTGCCTGGCTGAGGAACGGGCCGGCGCCCCAACTCCAGGGCCGGCCGGTTGAGCCGGCGCCGGACCATCCTGAAAGAGGGGCACGCCGGCGTCGCGGAAGAAGCGATCCCAGCGCAGCTCAATCCAGCCATGGCTTAGTCCGGTGACCAGGCCGAACAGCAGCAGTCCCAACAGCAGCAGACGCAGCATGGCAATCCCGGCCAGCAACCCAGAGGTTAAAGAGCGCCGGATCGCCATCGCCCTGGGCGATCCCGCCGGCATTGGCGCCGAGGTGACCCTTAAGGCCCTTGCGGCCCTGCGCCGCAGCCCCAGCGAAGCCGCCGTCGCCGCCTCAAACCCCTTACTGGTGGGCTGCCGCCACTGGCTGGAACAGAGCTATCAGGCCCTGCGAGGGGTCACTGACCTGCCCCTAGCCGATCCAGCCAGCCTCGACATCCTCGATCTGCCCCTGGGCGAACCCGTCCCTGCGGGCCAGTCCAGTGCCGCCAGCGGGGCCGCCAGCTTTGCCTGGCTCACCGGGGCCGCCGAACTGGTGTTGCAGGGCCGCTGCCAGGCCCTCACTACCGCGCCGATCGCCAAACAGGCCTGGCATGCCGCTGGCCACGCCTACCCGGGTCAGACCGAGCGGCTGGCCGAACTGGCCGGGGTCAGCGAAGCCTCGATGCTGTTCACCGCCCGGGCGCCCCATGGCTCCTGGCGCCTCAACACCCTGCTGGCCACCACCCACATCCCCCTCTCCGCCGTGGCCACCAGCTTGGATGGGCCCCGGATCGAAGCCAAGCTGAATACGCTGCTGGGCTTCTGCCAGCGCTTTGCCGAGCGGCCCAGGCTGGTGGTGGCTGGCCTTAACCCCCATGCCGGCGAAGCGGGCCAGCTAGGGCAAGAGGAGCAGACTTGGCTGGAGCCGTTGCTGGCGACCTGGCGCTTGCACCATCCAAACGTGGAGCTGGTGGGGCCGCTGCCACCGGACACCTGCTGGCTCGGGGCCGGGGCCGCCTGGGCCGATGCAACAAATGCCAATCAGGCCGCCGATGGCTACCTGGCCCTATATCACGACCAGGGCCTGATCCCGGTCAAATTGCTGGCATTCGATGCCGCCGTAAACACGACCCTGGGCCTGCCCTTTCTACGCACCTCCCCCGACCACGGCACGGCATTCGCCATCGCAGGCAAGGGCATCGCCCGGCGCCAAAGTATGGAAGCCGCCTTGGAAACAGCCTGGGAGCTGGGCTGACTAGTCCTTGTGATCGCTTGGGTGGCCGTTGACTGTCTGGCCATGCTGGCGTTACGCAGGATCAGGCTGGCCTGACCCGCATCAGCACCTGGCCGAATTCGACCGGGGTGCCGTTTTCTACCAGGATCTCCACGACCTCACCGCTGACCTCGGCCTCCAATTCATTCATCAGCTTCATCGCCTCGAGGATGCAAATCGGCTGACCGACGGAAATGCGACTACCCAGCTCGACAAAGACGGGTTCGCCAGGGGCTGAAGCCCGATAAAATGTGCCCACCATCGGCGCCGTGATCTCCAGCAGGTCGCCGCGAACGGCTGCCGCTGCCGGAGGCGCAGCGGAAGGGGAAGCGGACGGGGCCGCCAGGGGAGCGGCCAGCAGGGAAGGGGCAGGGGAGGCCTGCATCACCACCTGGGGCTGGCTAGCGGGCAGGTTGCGGCGCAGTTCGAGGCGGAAGTCATCACCCTCGAGCTTGAGTTCCTGGATGTCGCTCTCGGCCAGCAAGGTGATGAGCTGGCGGAGCTGGTCGTGGTCGAGCTGCATGGCGATTAGTTCTCCCGGCCCAGGTAGCTGTCGGTGCGGGTATCGATCTTGATCTTCTCGCCGATTGAGAGGAACAGGGGAACCATCACCTGGGCCCCGGTTTCGACGATGGCGGGCTTGGTGCCACCGGTGGCCGTGTCGCCCTTCACGCCGGGATCGGTCTGGGTGATCTCCAGCACCACGGAATTGGGGAGCTCCACTTCCAGGGGCTTGCCGTTCCAAGCCACCACGCTCACTTCCATGCCCTCTTTGAGGTATTTGCGGCTATCTCCGATCTGCTTGGCGGTGAGACGGGTTTCCTCAAAAGTGCCCATATCCATGAAGACGTAGTCCTCGGCCTCCATGTAGGTGTGCTGCAGGGTGGATTTCTCCAAGATCGCTTGAGCCAGGGTCTCGCCAGCCCGGAAGGTCTTTTCGACCACGTTGCCGCTCTGGACGGCCTTGAGCTTGGTGCGCACGAAGGCGGAGCCCTTGCCGGGCTTCACATGCAGGAACTCGACCACACGCCAGACCTGGCCATCGAGCTCGATCGAGGTGCCGGTACGAAAGTCGTTGCTCGAGATCATTCCGGCAGATCATTTGAGGCGGATTGTACGGCTGTGCCAAAGTCCGTTCAGAGGCAGGCATTAAGCAATGGATCCCAGTCACAGGCGGGTTCAACTGGCGGCCAGGCCCTGGACCTCCTGGCTCTCTGGGTGGTTCCAAGCCCTAGGCGCCGCTGGCCTCCGACCTCTCCTGGCCGCCCTGCTGCTGGGGCTGCTCGCCCCTGGGCCCGCCTGGGCCTTCCTGCCGCCCGGCAATGCCGTGACTGACCCGGCGGCGATCCTGCGGGATGCCCTGCCGATCGAGTCAGCCGATCTTCAGAAGCTGCAACACCTATTGGAGGGCACCAGCGATGACCTGCGCGCCAAACGCTGGGGTGCCCTAGCGGGCAGCGTGCGGCGCAGCCAGGGGCAACTGGGCACCCGGGGCACGGCAATCACTGCCAGCCTGCCTCCGGCCGATCGGGACGAGAGCGTGGCTGCCTTAAGCGCCGTGGCCGAGCAGCTCCAGGCCATGGCGAGCGCCGCCGAGCAACAGGACCGCGATGGCTTTCTAAACGCCCGACGCACCGCCCTGGCCACGATCGGTGACCTGGAAGCCCTTCTGGTGGGCCCGTTCCCGTTTGAAATCCCAGTGGAATTCGCCGACCTGCCCAGGCTGCTGGGCCGCGCCACCGTGGAACTGACCACCACCAAAGGCGTGCTCACTGCCGTGGTGGACGGTTACAACGCGCCCCTGACCGGCGGTGCCTTCGTCGATCTCGTGCAGCGGGGCTTCTACGACAACCTGCCCTTCAACCGCGCCGAAGACTTCTACGTGCTGCAAACCGGTGATCCCGTTGGAGCCGCCAAGGGCTTCGTCGATCCCAACACCAAGGCCGAGCGCCAGGTTCCCTTAGAGATCCGGGTACCGGGCCAGGCCGATCCCTTCTACAACCAAACGTTCGAAGATCTAGGGCTGTTCAAGGGCACGCCGGTGCTGCCCTTTGCCACCAAGGGCACCCTGGGCTGGGCCCATTCCGACGAGGCCCTCAATGACGGCTCCTCCCAATTCTTCCTGTTTCTGTTTGAAGCCGAACTCACCCCCGCGGGCTTGAACCTGATCGATGGGCGCTATGCGGCCTTCGGCTACGTCGTGGATGGCTTTGATGTGCTGCAGGAGCTCAGCGCCGATGACGGCATCGTCAAGGCGCGGGTGATCGACGGGTCCGAAAACCTGCAGGCCCATGGCTGAGCCGCTGCGGCTCGCGGACCTGGGGGAATGGGGCCTGATCGAGCGCCTCGGGGCCTTTGCCCCCCCAGGCCAGTTCGACGACGACGGCGCCCTGGTCAGCCCAGATGGAGACCACGGCCTGGTAGTGACCACGGACCTGCTGGTGGAAGGGATCCACTTCAGCGATACCACCATGGGCCCCGAGGACCTGGGCTGGCGGGCCGCTGCGGCCAACCTCTCCGACCTGGCCGCCATGGGCTGCCACCAGGTTGTGGGTCTCACCGTGGGCCTGGCCGCCCCAGCCGAGACGCCCTGGGCCTGGGTTGAGGGAGTTTATGGCGGCCTCAGCGAAGCCCTGGCCCGCTACGGGGGCACCCTGCTCGGCGGCGACTGCAGCGGCAGCCCGCAACGGCTCCTAGCGATCACGGCCCTAGGGCGGCTGGACCCGGCCCGGCCAATTCGGCGCCGCGATGGCCGTCCCGGTGACCTCCTCGTGAGCAGCGGCGCCCATGGCCTCAGCCGCCTGGGCCTGGCCCTGCTGCAGGGGGAGCTGGAGCCCCTGGCCGACCCGGAGCTGCAGGAGCGGGCCATCACCGCCCATCGCCGGCCGCGACCGCGCCTAGATGGGCTCGCGGCCCTAGTGGCCAGCCAGCCTCCGGGCGAGCCCTGGCGGGTGGCCGGCATGGACAGCAGTGATGGCCTCGCCCAGGCCGTGGCCGCGATCGCCAAGCGCAGCCAGTGCCAGGCGGTGCTGGAGCGATGCCGCCTGCCCCTGGCCGTCGCCATGGCGGACCTGCCCCAGGGCGAACCCTGGTGCCTGGGCGGCGGCGAGGACTTCGAATTGGTACTGGCCCTGGCCCCCGCCTGGGCCGAGGCCCTAGTGGAGCGGCTGACGGGGGCCCAGTTGATCGGTCGCCTAGAGCAAGCCCAACCCTCTGACGTCAGCGACTGGGTCTCTAGACCCCTGCGCTGGGCCGACGGAACCGCCCTGGCGCTGGCCGACGCCGCAGGTTTTAGCCATTTCCACTGATTGCTAGCAACGAACGCCGGAGAGCCCTTACGCCCTGGCAAAGGCGCCAGGTCCACCAGCCCCCCAACCCCGGGCCTCTCAGCAAAAAGCCTGACCCCGGCAGAACCGTAAAAGGAACTGCTGGCCCAGGCTCAATAAAACGGTGATTTAAAATGAAACCGTATTTTAAGAAAAGGATTGACTCAGGAACAAAAGCCGCTAATCCCTTACTTCCACTTGCTGGCGACCAGTTCGGCGAGGTCGACAACCCGCTGGCTGTAGCCCCACTCATTGTCATACCAGGCGATGACTTTCAGCATGTTGCCGCCCATCACCAGGGTGAGGTCAGAGTCGATGATCGCGGATTCGTCAGTACCCGCGTGGTCGCTCGAAACCAGGGGCAGGTCGGTGTACTTAATAATGCCCTTCATGGCATTTTCGGAAGAGGCCTTGAGCACCTCGTTCACCTCCTGCTTGGTGGTGTCGCGGCTGATTTCGAGCACCATGTCCACCACCGACACGTTGGGGGTAGGAACCCGCATGGCAATCCCGCTCAACTTGCCCTTCATCGGCGGGTAAACCAAGGCCACTGCCTGGGCGGCGCCTGTGGAGGTGGGAACAATGTTGACAGCTGCGGCCCGGGCCCGACGCAGATCGCGGTGGGCGGCGTCGAGAATCCGCTGGTCACCGGTATAGCTGTGGGTGGTGGTCATCGTGCCCTTGACAATGCCGAACTCCTGATCCAACACCTTCACGACAGGCGCCATGCAGTTGGTGGTGCAACTGGCATTGCTGAGAATGTCCCAATCTTCGTGGCGGTATTGATCGGCGTTGACGCCAACCACAAAAGTACCCACTTTTGCTCCCTTACCAGGAGCAGTAAGAATCACCTTCTTAGCGCCGGCTTCAAAGTGCTTGCTGGCTCCCACATCATCATTGAATACCCCGGTGGACTCGATCACCAGATCCACGCCCCAATCCTTCCAGGGAAGGTTGGCTGGATTACGGTCGTAGAAAACCTTAATCTCCTTTCCGTTGACGTAAATGGCGTTATCGGTTGTGGTGACATCGACGCCCCGAAGGGGGCCGAGCATCGAGTCGTATTTAAGAAGGTGGGCGTTAGTGGTGGTATCACCGGAGCCGTTGAGACCCACCACCTCGATGCCGGTATTGGTGCCGCGGCTCAGCCAGCAGCGCATGAAGTTCCGACCAATTCGGCCGAATCCATTGATCGCAACGCGCAAGGTCATGGCAGAAAGGGGAGAAACCCGCTAATAAAATCGGATTTGGCTGCTGATCATACAGAAATGGTTGCCAGCTCCTTGGGATTGGGTTAAGCGGCCCGGCCGTGCCGAATCGTGGTCGCAGCGGTTTGGAAGCCAAGCTTTTCGGGACGCTGCAAGCAAGCGAAAAGGAGAGCTTCCCGGATTAGCGTCGACCAGACCTGGAGAGCCGCCCTTGGCCCTGACCCTCGATCGTCAGCAGCCCCTCCATTTCATTGGGGTTGGCGGCATCGGGATGTCAGCGATCGCCGGGATCCTGGCCGATCGGGGCTTTCGGGTCAGCGGATCTGATCCCAAGGACAACACCGTCTTGGCGGACCTGCGTAGCCGGGGCGTGCGCGTTTTTCTGCACCAAAGCCCCGCCACGATCACGGCGATCCTGGCGAACCCATCCCCCGCTGGGCCCCACTCTGCTGAGCCTGGGCAAGCCCAGCCAGCCCCCAGGCCCCTGGTGGTGGTGAGTTCCGCCGTGCCCAGCTCCAATCCCGAACTGATGGAGGCCCGGCGACTCGGCCTTGAGGTATGCCATCGCTCCGACGTGCTTGGCGCCCTGATCCGCTCCCAGAGCGCCATTGCCATTGCCGGCAGCCACGGCAAAACCACCACAAGCACCATGGTGGCCACCCTGCTGGCGGGCACCAACCAGGACCCCACGGCCGTGATCGGCGGCATCGTGCCCGCCTTTGGGAGCAATGGCCGCAGTGGCGCCGGCGCCCTGCTGGTGGCTGAAGCCGACGAATCCGATGGCTCCCTGGTGAAATTTCCCGCCAGCCTGGGGGTGATCACAAACCTCGAGCTGGACCACACGGACCACTACCCGGATCTGGACTCCCTGATCAGCACTCTGCAGCAATTCGCCCAGGGCTGCCAGAGCCTGCTGGCCAACTGGGATTGCCCGGTCCTGCGGCAGCACTTCAAGGCCCAGGCCTGGTGGTCTGTCGTGCAAGCAGAAGCGGTGGACTTCGCTGCGATCCCGGTGCAGCTCAACGGTGACAGCTGCGTGGCCGATTTCCACGAAGCGGGCCAACTGGTGGGCCGCTTCACCTTGCCCCTGCCGGGCCTGCACAACCTCAGCAACGCCACCGGCGCCCTGGCGGCCTGTCGCCTCCAGGGGGTGCCCTTCGCCGAGCTGTGCCAGGCCCTGGCCAGCCTGCAGGCCCCCGGTCGCCGCTTCGATTACCGCGGCACCTGGCAAGGCCGCCAGATCGTTGATGACTACGCCCACCATCCCAGCGAGGTGGCGGCCACCCTGGCCATGGCCCGGCTGATGGTGAGTAGCGGCCGCAGCCCCCTGCCCAGCCCGCCCCAGCGGCTTGTGGCCGTGTTCCAGCCCCATCGCTACACGCGCACGGCCCAGTTCCTGCAGGGCTTTGCCCAGGCCCTCAGCCAGGCCGATGCCCTGGTGCTCGCTCCCCTGTACACCGCCGGCGAGGCCGCGATCGCCGGCATCTCCAGTGAGGCCCTGGCCGCCGAGGTCCGGCGCATCCGCCCGGAGCTGGCCGTGAGCGTGGCCCAAGACCTGGACGACCTAGCCGATCAAGTCGTGCTCAGCACCGTGGGCGGCGATCTGGTGCTGGCCATGGGGGCTGGCGATGTCAACGGGCTCTGGAACCGCTTACAACAGCTCGAAGAACGGCCCAGCCCCCTGGCCCTGGCGGCCTAAGCCATGGAAACCGCTGCCCCGCCTGCGGAGCTGCTAGCTGGGCTCCCGGCCGGGCTGTTGGCAGGGGTAACCCTGGCCGAGTTCACCACCTGGAGAGTGGGGGGACCGGCCCAGTGGTTCTGGGAACCCGAGGCCAACGACCAGGTGATCGCCCTGGCCCGCTGGGCCCGGCGCCAGGGCCTGCCCCTGCAGGTGATTGGCGCCGGCTCCAACCTGCTGATCAGCGACCAGGGCCTGGCCGGCCTGACCCTCTGCCAACGACGGCTCCAGGGCAGCCAGCTCGATGGCGCCACGGGCCTGATCGAAGCCCAGGCCGGTGAACCAATCCCCACCCTGGCCCGCCGGGCCGCCCGCGCCGGCCTGGGCGGCCTGGAATGGGCCGTGGGCATCCCCGGCACCGTGGGAGGCGCCGTGGTGATGAATGCAGGCGCCCAGGGGGGCTGTACCAGCGAGTGGCTCGAGGAGGTCACCGTGTTTGATCCCAATGGCGACGGCGAACCCTTTGTGCTGGCTAGCCGTGACCTGGCCTTTAGCTACCGCCACAGCCGGCTGCAGCAGGAGTCCCTGGTGGTGCTTTCGGCCCGCTTCCGGCTACGGGCCGGCCTCGATCCCGCCGCGGTTAGCCAGCGCACGAGCGCCAACCTGCGCAGCCGCACCAGCAGCCAGCCCTACCAACAACCCAGCTGCGGCAGCGTCTTCCGCAACCCGGAACCGCGCAAGGCCGGACAACTGATCGAAGCCCTGGGCCTCAAGGGCCTCAGTGTCGGCGGCGCCGAGGTGTCGACCCTCCATGCCAATTTCATCGTCAACACCGGCTCAGCCCGGGCCAGCGACATGGACCAGCTGATTGCCCTGGTGCAGCAGCGGGTGCGCCATGCCCACGCCATCGACCTGCACCCGGAGGTCCAGCGGCTCGGCAGCTTTAGCCAACCCGCCCAGGCAGCCTGAAAGGACACCAGGGCCGCAGGGTTTAGCCTGTGCTCACTTTGCGTTTTGCCCGAATGGCCGGCTTCGGACTTCCTAATTTCGGCCAGCTCACCGAAGCGTTCCGCAAGGCCCAGCAAATCCAACAGGACGCCCAAAAACTCCAGGACGAACTGGATGCGATGGAACTGGAGGGCAGCAGCAGCGATGGCCGCGCCAGCGTCTGGGTGTCGGGCAACCAGCAACCTCTGCGGGTGCGCGTGGCGCCAGAGCTCGTGGCCGACGGGGCCGAGGCCACCGAAGCGGCCGTGCTGGAAGCCCTCAAGGCCGCCTATGAGCGCTCCACCGCCACGATGAAGGAACGCATGGAGGAGCTCACCGGCGGCCTCAACCTCAACCTGCCCGGCATGGGGGGCTGAGGCGGGCCGGCCCTAGGGCCCTGGAGCCGGGTTCAGGGAGCCGCCGGCACCCGAACCAAGGGCCCCCGGATCCAGGTGCCGATCCTCCGCCGCCTCTGCCACCAGATCGGCGGAGGAGCCCTCACCCTGGGGCCCATCCGCCTGGCGCTGGCGCTTGCGGGACAGCTGGCGCAGGCGCGGATCGAGGCGGGGCTCCGAGCGGCCACCGCGCTGCTTAAGGCCCGGTTCGGCAGGCCGGGATTGGGCGGCCGCCTCCTGGGCCAGCACCTGCTGTAAGCACTGCAAATAATGGGGATAGCGGGGCCAGTCGCTGCCAACGACGCAGCCGGGATCGCCCTGGTGCAAGCAATTGGTGAAGCGGCAACCGCCCGCGCCCAGGCGCCCCCGCACCTCGGGGAATAACCCCACCAGCGCCCCTGGATCCGGCGGTAGGTCAGGCCGGTTGAAGCCGGGGGTGTCGGCGAGGAGGCCGCCGGCGCCAATGGCAAACAACTCGACGTGGCGGGTGGTGTGGCGACCCCGCTGCAGGCGCCCCGACACCGCCCCCACCCGCAGGGCCAGATCGGGCACCAGGGCGTTGAGCAGGCTGCTCTTACCCACCCCGGAGGGGCCACAGAGCACGGCAATCCCCGGCGCCGCCAAGTGCTGGCGTAGGGGCTCGATGCCGGCGCCCGTTTGGGCAGACACCAGCCAGGGCTCGTAGCCCCAAGCATCCAGGCGCTGGCGCCACTCCTGCAGGGCCTGGGGCGCCAGTAGATCGGCCTTGGTGAGCACCAGATCCACCTGGACCCCGGTGGCTTCAGCCGTGAGCAGGAAACGGGTGAGCTGGATCGGGTCGAGGTCGGGTTGCACCAGGGCCATCACCACCACCACCCGGTTGCAGTTGGCCACCGCCGGCCGGGCCAACAGGCTGGAGCGCGGCGCCACCGCCGCCACGGCGCCCCGGCGGGAGATCCAGTCCACCCCCTCCACCTGGACCCGGTCGCCCACGCAAATCTGCTGGCCGGTCTTGCCTAGGCGGGTGCGGCGCACGCATAGCAGCTGCTTCACGCCCCCCGGGCCAGGGGACTCCAATGCCACCCGGCAGAAATTGGCCTCCAGGGCCACCACCAACCCGGAGGCCGCCGCGCTGGCGGTCGGGGAGCCGTCGATCCGATCCGGAGCCTCAGCCCCCATGACGGCAGATCAGCAGGCGCACGGCACCGTCTTCAAGGGACCTGATCTCCACCTGGTGGCCGGCCTGGCGCAGGCCATCGCCCACCAGGCGCTCGGGCTCACCAGCGTCCAGGTCCACCTGCAACCAGGCCCCAGGGTCGATTGCTTCCAGGGCCAGCCGGGTGCGGATGAAGTTGACCGGACAGGCCGTGCCGCGCAGATCCAGGCTTTGGCGAGGCGTCAGTTGGGCCACGTCTAGGGGAGCTTGGGCACCCGTCCCCATGGTCCTGTCATCGGCCTGGGACGGATTAACCACCAAACAGGCCGCCGAACAGGCCGCTCTTGTGGGGATGCTTATGGCCCTTGGCGCTGTGGTGGCCGGCTAGTTCCTCGAGCAAGTTGCGCTCCAGGTCGTTGAGCTTGGTGGGCACCTGCACCTTGATGTTGATCAGGTGGTTGCCCCGGGCCACGGGGTTACCGAGCTTGGGCACGCCCTTGCCGGTGAGGTTGAGCACGGCCCCGGGCTGGGTTCCGGCGGGCAGGTCCAGGGCCTGGGGGCCGTCCACGGTCTCCACCTCGATCTTGTCTCCCAGGATCGCCTGCAGGTAATTGACCGCGACCTCGGAGTGGATCGTGATCCCGTCGCGCCGCAGCTGGGGATGGGACTGAACCGTGAGAAACACATAGAGATCCCCGGCCGGGCCGCCCCGCTGGCCGGCGTTGCCCTCGTTGGACACCCGCAGCCGGGTACCGCTATCAACCCCGGCGGGAATGTTGATCCGGAGCTTCTTGCGCACCTGTTGCAGACCCTGGCCGCCACAGGCATTGCAGGGGTCGGCAATCACCTCACCGGTGCCCTCACAGGTGGGACAGGCGGCCACCTGGGTGAAACTGCCGAAGGGGGTGCGGGTGGCGCGTCGCACCTGGCCAGCTCCAGAGCAGGTGCCGCAGGTGGTGGGGCCGCTGCCGGCTTTAGCGCCAGAGCCCTTGCAGGTGGTGCAGGTTTCCAGGTGTCGGACCTGAACCTCCTTTTCCTGGCCGGCGATCGCCTCACTGAAGCTGATTGTCAAATCGAAGCGCAGGTCGTCGCCCTGACGGGGCCCGCGGCGCCGGGGACCGCCGCCGCCGCCCTGGCTGGCGCCGCCACCGCCGAAGCCACTGAAGAAGGTCTCAAACAGGTCGGCAAATCCACCCATATCGCCCATGTCGGGCATGCCACCGCCTCCGCCCAGGCCGGCCTCACCGAACTGGTCGTAGCGGCTACGGGTCTGGGGATCGCTGAGCACCCCATAGGCGCGGCCGATCTCCTTGAACTTGTCCTCAGCCCCTGGATCCTTATTGACATCGGGGTGGTACTGCCGGGCCATGCGGCGATAGGCCCGCTTGAGGGTCTCGGAGTCCGCATCCCGGCTGACCCCCAAGAGGTCGTAGTAATCCGCCATCGCTCAGCTCTATTAGTGGAACCGTAAAAACCCGTGAACTAGCTCAATCGCCTTCGCTGGAGGCGGCCGCTGCCGAGGGGCCTGGTCCCATCGACACCTTGACCAGGGCGTGGCGCAGCACCCGGCCATCGAGGTGATAACCCCGTTGGAGTTCGGCTATCACCACATCCTCGGGATACTCGTCGCTGGGCTCTCGCATCACGGCCTCATGCAGGCTGGGATCGAAGGGTTCGCCCTCCACCCGCATGGGCGATACCCCCAGCTGCTTGAACACGTCAACCAGCTGCTTGTAGAGCCCCTGGTAGCTGCGATGCAGGCCCTGTGCCTCCTCGTGCTGGGGTTCAAGCTGCTGGCGGGCCCGCTCGAAGTTGTCCACCACCGGGAGGATCTCGGTGAGGGTTGAGCAGGTGATCTGCAGGCGTTGGTCCTGCTGTTCACGGGACTGGCGCTTGCGGAAGTTGTCGAAATCGGCGGCAATTCGCATGGACTGGGAGCGCAGGCTCTCGTACTCGCTGCGCAGGGCCGTTAGTTCCGCCTCCAACTGCCCTTCCCTGGAGCCGGAAACGGCCCCTCCCTCGCTGGCCCCATCGACCTCGCTTCCCGGATCGGGAATGGCCTCCAAGATCGGGCCTTCAGCCCCAACCTCAGAAGACTGGTCAGAGGACTGGTCGACCGCCGCGGCGCTAACGGCCTCGGCAGCGGAGTCGTGGGGGTGGTTGGCGTCGCCACTCATGCTGACTGAAGCGAGGATCTGACCTAGACATGTTGGATTCTCACGGGCTCTACCCACAAGCGGGGGAAGCCCGCACCTCCCAGGTCTGCCTGGCCCCCCCAAGCCATGACCCTGACCCCTTCTCGACCCGTACCCGTAGCCACCGATCCCCTGCAGCAGAGGCTCGAAGTGGAGCTACTACTGGGGGAACGGTTGCTGACGACAGCCGAACTGGGCGAGGCCGGGCCGATCCGTTGGAGCTGGAGCCCCTCGCTCAGTCAGGAGCAATGCGAGGAGTTCACCTGCCTGCCAGTCCGTCAGCACGACGACGTTCTGGTGGTCGCGATCCCCACCACCCTTGAAAAGGAGGACCGTGGCCGGCTCCAGGACATCGCCCTGAGCCAAGGCCTGAGGCTGGAACTGCGTCTGGCGATGAACACGGATATCGAAGCGGTACTGGAAGAAACTCGCTTAAGCAGAGCCGAAGAGGATGCCGTTCAGGTTGATTCCGGCGATAGCAGCACCAGCAATGAGACCTTTTCATTGTTGGACAACCTCAACCAGGTAGCCAGTCTTGAGGCTGCACCAGAGGAGGAAAATTTCGCCAATATGGACCTGGAAACAACCAATTCCTCGCCCATCATCAACCTGGTTGACAAGATATTGATTCAAGCCCTTAGTAGTGGCACCAGCGATATCCACGTTGAACCCCAAGAGGATGGTCTAGTCATTCGATTGCGCCACGATGGCGTGCTCGGGCAGCTCGCCGTATTGCCCAAAAATATCATCCCAGCGATCACGTCCAGATTAAAAATCATGGCGGATCTAGATATCGCCGAACGACGACTGCCCCAGGATGGTCGCATTCGCCGCATGTACCGCGGCCGCGTCTTCGATCTGCGGGTCAGCACCCTGCCGACCCGTTATGGCGAAAAAGTCTGCCTGCGACTGCTCGATAGCGGTTCGACCAAACTAGGACTCGACAAACTGATCAGCAATCAAGACTGCCTCGCCATAGTGAGGGATATGGGATCGAAACCTTACGGCATGATCCTGGTGACCGGCCCGACGGGATCGGGTAAATCCACAACTCTCTATTCACTCCTGTCGGAACGTAATAGTCCGACTATCAACATATCAACTGTTGAGGATCCAATTGAATATAGCCTCAAGGGGATTTCCCAAACCCAGGTTAATCGCGACAAAGGCTACGACTTTCCCCGGGCCCTACGGGCGTTCATGCGCCAGGATCCCGATGTGCTGCTGGTCGGTGAGACCAGGGATCTAGAAACGGCCAAAACCGCTGTGGAAGCGGCCCTTACCGGTCACCTGGTATTAACAACCCTGCATGCCAATGACGCTCCTAGTGCCATTGCTCGACTTGTGGAAATGGGCGTAGAACCGTTCCTGGTCAGCGCCTCCCTCATTGGCATCGTTTCGCAACGACTAGTCAGGCGGGTTTGTCCCACCTGTCGTCTTGCTTACCGTCCGAGCGAACAGGAGCTAGGTCGCTTTGGCTTGCTTGCCAATAGCGAAGCAACGATCACCTTCTTCAAATCAAAGCGCGAAACTGGGCCCCATGAGAAAGCTTGCGCTACCTGCAAAGGTCTCGGGTACAAGGGTCGGATTGGTGTCTACGAAGTCCTGCGTATCAATGATGCTTTAACCGCTGCCATCTCCCTGGAAGCAAGCACGGAGCAGATTCGCCGTCTGGCCATAGAAAATGGCATGATAACCTTACTCGGCTACGGACTTGATCTTGTTCGCAATGGCTACACCACCCTAGAGGAGGTTGGCCGGATGATTCTCACCGATACCGGTCTTGAATCAGAACGCAAAGCCAAGGCCCTGCACACGATCAGCTGCAAGGGCTGTGGCGCCGGCATGCAGGATGACTGGCTGGAATGCCCCTACTGCTTAACCCCAAGGAATTAACCCCAAGGAACTAGATTAAAAATGGCTAACCATCCGACGCCTGGACGTCAGTCGCATTAATCCCGAAACTAGACCATCAGGCAAACAACCAATAAATCGGCCTAAAAGGGTTGCTTATTGAATTAATTTCATTGATAATCACCACCATCTTGACCGGGAGTCACTGCCTTGGAGTTACTGATCGAAGACCTCATGACCCAACTGGTGGAGGGGGGGGGCAGTGACTTGCATCTCTCGGTCGGCCAGCCCCCCTATGGCCGTTTCAATGGAAGGCTGACGCCCATGCGCGAAGAGAGGCTCTCAGAACAGGACTGTAATCAATTAATTTTTTCGCTGGTCAACAACTCCCAACGCAAACAACTCGAGCAGACCTGGGAACTGGACTGTGCCTATGGACTGAAGGGAATCGCCCGTTTCCGCGTTAATGCCTACCGGCAACGAGGCACCTATGCCGCTTGCCTACGCGCCCTCAGCAACCATATTCCGACCACGGAAGAGTTGGCCCTGCCGGCCGTGGTGGTGGACTCCTGCAGCAAACCGAGGGGCCTGATTCTTGTAACCGGCCCCACTGGCTCGGGGAAAACCACCACCCTGGCCTCCTTGATGGACCACATCAACCACAGCAGGGCCGAACATATTCTTACCATTGAGGATCCGATCGAATTCACCTATGTCAATGACCTCAGCCTGATTCATCAGCGGCAAATCAACGAAGACACCAGGAGTTTCAGTGCTGCCCTACGGGCGGCTTTGCGGGAAGACCCCGATGTGATCCTAATTGGAGAAATGCGTGACCTAGAAACCATCCAACTAGCGATCACTGCTGCCGAAACCGGCCACCTTGTCTTTGGTACCCTGCACACCAGCTCAGCACCCCAGACCATCGACCGCATTCTCGATGTGTTCCCTGCTGAACAAATGAATCAGGTTCGCACCCAACTCAGTAGCAGCCTGGTGGGAATCTTTTCCCAGACCCTTTGCCAGGCCCTTAATCCCTTACCAGGTCAATACGCCCGGGTGCTGGCCCAAGAAATCATGGTCAATACACCAGCCATCGCCAATTTAATTCGTGAGGGCAAAACAGCCCAGCTCTATTCGCAGATGCAAACAGGCGGGCAACTTGGCATGCAGACCCTTGAAAAAGCCCTATCCATCTTGGTCAATAAAAACATTATCAGCGCCAAAGAAGGTCTGGCGAAAGCCAGCAAACCGGAGGAGTTAAACAGGATGCTACAAGCCACTTAGGTTGCCATCAACTCCGCGGCCTACGCCCTAAGAGCCCCCTACCGCCATTAACGCTTTTCAACGTCTTACCTGACTGCCAGAGCGCCATGCCCGTTTTCATCGCCAACTACACCAGCCGCCAAGGCGAAACAAAGGAAGTGCACGTCACGGCAGCGAGCATGGCCCTCGCCAAGCGAGACCTGCGGCGCTCCGGCAAAATTGCAACCTCAATTGTTCCCCAACCCACCAGCAACAAACCCACCAAAGCGAAGGGGGCCCGTCCAGACCTGGGCCAAAGCCTCTCAAAGATGCTGGAAAAACGTCCTGGGGTGCGGGATAAGGCCCTGTTCTCCAACAAAATGGCAGCCCTGATTGATGCCGGGGTACCGATCGTTAGGAGCCTGGAAATGTTGGCCAGCCAGCAGACCCAACCCCTGTTCAAGCGGGCTCTGTCAGCGATCTGCGTCGAAGTCAACCAGGGGACAACCCTCGGCAGCGCCATGCGGCGCTGGCCCACGGTTTTCGACCGTCTGATGGTCTCAATGGTGGAAGCTGGCGAAGCCGGTGGCGTACTCGATGAAACCTTGCGGCGGCTCGCCAAATTGCAGGAAGATGTTGCCAAACTTCAGAACCAGATCAAGGGTGCCCTGGGCTATCCGGTCGCAGTTTTATTCATCGCCATTGCTGTTTTTCTGGGAATGACGATATTCATTATTCCCCAATTCGCCGATATTTTTAAAAGCCTTGGCGCCGAGCTGCCCGCCTTTACCCAGATGCTTGTTGATCTCAGCGGCTTTCTGCGTTCGCCTGAATACATGCTCCCTATCATGGCACTGATTGCACTGGCAATCTTTATCTTTTCCCGCTATTATGCTACACCTGTTGGTCGCATGGGTGTGGATAAAGTCCTCTTGAAGATTCCCCTCTTCGGCGACCTAATCCTCAAAAGCGCCACCGCCCAGTTCTGCCGAACCTATAGCGCCCTAAGCCGGGCCGGTGTACCGATTCTTCAGGCCCTAGAAATTCTCAAACAAACGTCTGGCAATGCGGCCGTTCAGGAAGCCCTGGACCGGGCAAGAAATGATGTACAGGAGGGCATCAGCCTCAGCAAAAGTTTGCTTAGCAAACAAATCTTCCCTGACATGGCCTTGAGTATGTTGGCCATTGGCGAAGAGACTGGTGAAATGGACGCCATGCTCTCCAAGGTGGCCGATTTTTACGAAGAAGAAGTTGGTCTGATTGTCAAAAATCTCACGGCCATGCTGGAACCGGCCATGATCGTTTTGGTCGGTGGAATTGTGGGGGCGATCCTGGTGGCAATGTATCTTCCAATGTTCAGTGTTTTTCAAAACATTAACTAGCCTGCCTGGGATCGGCTGTTGCTGCAATCGCCCGTCCAGCCAGCCAGCCGGAGGTCCAGCAATGTTGGAAGTTGAAGCCGCCCGTCACCCCATCCACATCCAGCAGTTCTCCGACCAGATACAAACCGGCTTGCTTGCGACTGGCCATCGTGGCCAGGTTCAACTCCTTCAGGGGTACCCCACCGGCGGTGACAAATTCCTCGCCGAAGGGGCCGCGGCCGCTGACCTGATAACGGCTGGCGCGTAGGGCCTCGATCAGGCGCTGTTGTTGCGTCCGACTCAGATCAGCCCAGCGCTGCTGGGGATCGACGGCCTGCTGCTCCAGCAGCACCGTCCAAAGACGCCGGGCCAACTCCGGCCAGGGTCGCCAGGCCCCGAGCTGTTTGCGGGCCTGGTCGCTGCGCAGGCTGGCAAACAGGGCTTCGAGATCCGCCAGAGAGCGGCCGCCGCTCCAATCCACGCCCAGCTCGCAGCGGTAGGCCACCGCCTTGAGACTGCGGGCCGCAAAGGCCGTAAGCCGTAACACCGCCGGGCCACTCAGGCCCCGGTGGGTGAACAGCACCGGACCTGACTGGCGAAACCGGCCCTCCGCCAACTCCAGGCTCAACCCCACCGGATCCATCACCAGGCCCGCAAGGTCGCCCATCCCAGCCCCGGCCAGGGCCAGGGTGAACAGGGAGGGCACCGGCGGCACCAGCCCATGGCCCAGGTCCGCCGCCAAGCGCCGGCCACTGGGGTGGCTGCCGGTTGCCAGCACCAACTGGCGGGTCTCCAGCCGTTCCAACAGCCCTCCGCCAGCCCGCAGGGCCAGCCGAAAGCCCCCCGCCGGCAGGGGCTCGGCAGCCTGGAGAGCCACCGCCGTGCGCAGGGTTACCCCCGCGGCCAGGGCGGCGTTGCGCAAGCTGGCCGCCACCGAACTGGCCCGGTTGCTGGTGGGAAACAGGCGGCCATCGTCCTCTTGCACCAGGGAGAGGCCCCGCTCGGCAAACCAGGCCACCGTGTCGCCGGTAGCAAAGCGGCTGAAGGGCCCAAGCAGGGCCTTTCCCCCCCGGGGGTAATGGCCCACCAGGCTGCGGGGGTCCCAGTCGGCATGGGTGACATTGCAGCGGCCACCGCCACTGATCAACACCTTGCCCAAGGGCGTGGGGGTGGATTCGAGCAGCACCACCTGCCGCACACCTGCCTCCGCAGCCGTGATCGCCGCCATGAAACCGGCCGGTCCGCCGCCGGCCACCACCAGGTCCCAGGTCCGTAGGCCGGAAGACTCCGCTCCAGGCTCGGACGCGACGTCGGACTGGGTGTCGAACTGGGGCAAGGCAGGGGGCAGCATGGGGAGATGGCAAATGGGCCCAACCAGCACGACCCCACGGAAGTTCCGTCCACCGCGGTGCCGTCCTACCGCTTCAGTGTGGCGCCGATGCTGGACTACACCGATCGGCACTTCCGAGTGCTGATGCGTCAGGTCACGCGCCGCAGCCTGCTCTACAGCGAAATGGTGGTGGCCCAGGCCATCCACCACTGCGACAAGCCAGGCCAGCAGGACCGCCTCGAACGCCTGCTCGGCTTCGATCCCATCGAAAAACCCCTGGCCCTGCAGTTGGGTGGCGACGATCCGGGGCTACTGGCAGCCGCGGCCCGCCTAGCGGCGGCCTGGGGCTACGACGAGGTCAACTTCAACGTGGGTTGTCCCAGCGAAAAGGTGCAAAAGGGCCGCTTTGGGGCCTGCCTGATGGCGGAACCGGCCCGGGTGGCCGACTGCATTGCCGCCATGGCCGCCGCCTCAGGCCTGCCGGTGAGCGTGAAACATCGGATCGGCATCGATGACCGCGATTCCTACGCCGAACTCCTCCACTTCGTAGACACCGTGGCTGCCGCCGGGGCCTGCCGCTTCAGCGTGCACGCCCGCAAGGCCTGGCTCGAGGGTCTCGACCCCAAACAAAACCGCAGCGTGCCACCCCTGCGGTACGAGCTGGTGCACCAGCTCAAACAGGAGCGGCCCCAGCTGCAGGTCGAACTCAACGGCGGCCTGGGGGATTTGGCCGCCTGCCAGCTCCAGCTGGAGCTGGTGGATGCGGTGATGGTGGGCCGGGCCGCCTACAGCCATCCGCTGCGCTGGGCCCCAGTCGACCGGGACCTCTTTGGCGACGGGGCTTCACCCCTAGCCCATGCTTCGAGCGTGGTGCGGGGCCTGGTGCCCTATGCCCAGCGCTGGTGCGAGGCAGGCGGGCGCCTCTGGCCGATCGCCCGGCACCTGGTGCAGGTGGTGGAAGGGGTGAGCGGGGCCCGCCACTGGCGGCGGCGCCTTGGCGAGGCCGCTGGCGCCCGCGGCGCCGGAGCAATCGTGCTGGAAAGAGCAGCCCAGGAGCTAGAGGCCCAGGGCCTATAAGCCAGGGCCAAGCCAGGACATCAGACCTCGGCGCCGCCGTAGTCGTCGTTGCCGCCATGGGGGTCTGCCTGGGAGCTGCGCCGGCGCCGGCTGCGACCCTCACCAAAACTGTCACCGCCGCCGTAGCTGCGATCTTCCCAACCGTTGGCACCGGAGGACCGTTCGGACTCGGCACCACCGCCGCCGTAGCCACCAGCCGGGGCGCCACCGCCGTAGCCGCCACCACCTGCGGAAGCACCGCCGCCATAACCGCCAGCTCCGTAACCGCCACCGCCATAACCACCGCCCCCGCCTGGGGCGCGGCGCGGCGTGGCAGCTCCCTTGGGTTCGGCCTTGTTGATCCGCAGGGGGCGACCCATCAGCTCGGTGCCCTGGAGGGCCTCGATCGCCCGGCCTTCACTCTCGACATCGGCCATCTCGACAAAGGCAAAACCGCGCTTACGGCCCGTTTCCCGTTCGAGGGGCAGGGAACAGTTCGACACCTCTCCAAAAGGGGCAAACAATTCAGCGATGTCTTCCTGTTCCGCGCGGAAGGGAAGGTTGCCAACAAAAATACTCACAGGCCTAGGGGGCCAAAAGGCAGAGATCCAACCGGCCAAATCTAAACCCGGCGATGCAATCCGATTGGGCCCTAGGGCCCAATCTGCCCAGCCGGCCTCCAGGACTGGCCTCCGCTCCTGGCCCGAAGCGAACCAGGGTCCAGCCCTGCTCAGCCGTAGAGGCGGCTGCGGGTGCGGGCCAGCTGGAGCTTCACCTGATCAAAGCCGGTGCCGCCCTCACTGCGGCGGGCCGCCACCACCTGGCGGGGGGCGATGGCCGCATAGATAGCCTGGTCAAAAGCGGGATGGAGCTGCTGCCAGCGCTCCAGGGGCAAGTCCCGCAACAGGAGGCCCTCCTTGAGGCAGGTTTTCACCAGACCGCCCACCAGCTGATAGGCCTCGCGGAAGGGCACCCCCTTCGTCACCAGATAGTCGGCCACATCGGTGGCATTGGAGAAATCGGATCCCACCGCAGCCTCCAGCCGCTCAGGCCGGAAGCTGATGCCCTCCTCCAGCAGGATGGCCATGGCCTCGAGACAATCCAGGCTGGTGCGCACCGTGTCGAACAGGGCTTCCTTGTCTTCCTGGAAATCCTTGTTGTAGGCCAGGGGCAGGCCCTTAATCATCACCAGCAGCCCCTGCAGGTGGCCGAAAACCCGGCCACACTTGCCGCGCACCAGCTCGGGCACATCGGGGTTCTTTTTCTGGGGCATCAGGCTGCTGCCGGTGGCGCAGCGATCAGTGAGGCGGATAAAGCCAAACTCCTCACTCGCCCAGAGGATTACCTCCTCGGCCAGGCGGCTGAGGTGCACCATGATCAAGCTGGCGGCGGCGCAAAATTCCACCGCGAAATCCCGATCACTAACGGCATCCAGGCTGTTGGCGTAAACCGTCTCAAAGCCCAGGGCCGCCGCGGTCTGGCGACGATCGATCGGCACCGGTGTACCGGCCAGGGCCGCCGCGCCCAAGGGGCAGGTATTGAGCCGATGGCGCAGGTCCCGCAGGCGACCCCGGTCCCGTTCAGCCATCTCCACATAGGCGAGCAGGTGGTGGGCCAGGCAGACCGGCTGGGCCCGTTGCAAGTGGGTGTAGCCGGGGATCAGGGTGTCGGCCTGGGCCTCGGCCTGGGCCAGCAGGGCCCGCTCAAAGCGCAGCAGGGAGCCATCGATCAGGTCGACCTTTTGGCGTAACCAGAGGCGCAGGTCCGTGCCCACCTGGTCGTTGCGGCTGCGGCCCGTGTGCAAGGTCTTGCCGACGGGTCCAAGCAGCTCAATCAGGCGCCGTTCCACCGCAAAGTGCACGTCCTCGGCCTCCAGGCCGGGGCGAAAGTCGCCGGCCGCAGCCTCCTGGCGCACCTGCTCCAACCCAGCCACCAGCTGATGGGCTTCGGCAACAGTGATCACTCCACAGCTGCCCAGCATGGTGGCGTGGGCGATCGAGCCGTCGAGATCCTGCTGCAGCAGCTCGATGTCGAAGCCGATCGAGGCATTGAAGCGCTCGATCGCCGGGTGGAGCCCCTCCTCAAAGCGGTCGCTCCAGCCCGCCGCCCCACCGCCGGTGACCCCACCAGGGAGACCCAGGCCACCGGATTCGGAGCCAGGAACGATCTCGGGATTAGGGGCTGCCATCGGGCCTGGGTGCCGCAACTGCTCAGCTTGGCAGGCTGGCCAGCGCAGCCTGCTCCTTCACCTTGAGCACCACCAGCGACGCGTCATCCTCCAGGGAGCGATCACTGCCAACGAAGCGATCGAGGCGGGCAAAGAGCTGGTCCAAGATCGCCTGGGCCCCCAAGCCGGCGCGACAGGCCTCCTGTAGGCAGGTCAGCAGCCGCTGCTCTTCGAAGCGTTCGCCGCTGATGCCGGCAGCTTCGGTGACCCCATCGGTGTAGCAGAGCAGCACATCGCCAGGCTCCAGCACGGTTTGCTCACAGCCGTAATCGGCCTCCTTCTCTAAGCCAATCAACAGACCGGGGGCATCGAGCCGCTCCACCTGCTGGCCCTGGCGCCGCCAGACCAGGGGAGGATTATGGGCCGCATTGGCGTACCGCAGCAGGCGGCTGGCCGGATCAAAGTCGGAATAGAAGAGGGTGACGAAGCGGTGGGAGTGGGCCAGATCCTCCTGGGCCAGTTGGTTGAGGTCGTGGAGGATGCGATCGGGGGGCAGCCCCGTGAGCACCTCTGCCCGCAACATGCCCCGCAGCAGGCTCATCAGCAGGCTGGCGGGCACCCCCTTGCCCATCACATCGCCCATCACCAGGGCCCAGCGCCCCTGCTCACGGCTGCGGCCCTGGAGCTGGGGCCGGGTGGAGATGAAGTCGTAGTAGTCGCCCCCCACCAGGTAGGCGGGCCGGCAGCGGGCCGCCAATTCCACCCCCTCGATCACCGGGCAGTGGTCCGGCAGCAGCTGGGCCTGGATCTCGGCGCCGGTGCTGAGCTGGCGATCGAGGCGTTCATGGCGGCGCCGTTCCTGCAACAAGGCGTCGTTTTCCAGCGCCACTCCGGTGAGGTCGGCCACCAGCTGGCCATGGCGGCGGTGCCCATCGCTCCACCCCGAGCCCCCGGCTGGGCCGAACACGTAGAGGCGTCCCCGTTGGCGACTGCGGGCCACCACCGAGGTGCCGACCACAGCCCCCTCCCCCCAATGCTGGGCCACCACCTGATCCAGGTGGGCCACCAGGCCGGCCTCCCCCGCCGATGCCAACAGGCTGGCGTCGTTTAAGCCGGCCAGCTGGCGGAGCACGTCCCGACTGCGCCCGGGTGGGGTGCCCTGGAAGTGGTCACGCCACAGCTGACCATTGGCATGGAAAGGCAGCAGCAGAGCCCCCTCGGCCTCCATCAAGCGAGCGGCCACCAGGGGCACTAGCTCCAGGAAGCGGTTGAGGTTGGTGAAACTGCGCAGGGCAAAGGCCAAGGAGGCCAGCAGCTCCTGGTTGCGGCGTTGCTCCCGGCTGAGGCTGTCGAATAGCTGGCGCAGGGAGGCCGTTGCCGAAGCTGTTGGGGGCAGGGACTGGGGCGGGGGTTGAATCCGCGGCGGCTTGCTGCCCAAGGGGGGGCCGCAATAGGACCCGCAAGGTAGCAGTGGTGCCAAATTTGTCCCGGCCGTGGGAGTGTTTCGGCCCGATCAGCCCCCCGCCAACCAGGCCAATCAGCAACGAGGCTGATCACCAACATGGCGGGCAAGCCAGCGGGCGATCAACGACTAGCCGTCCAGCAGGGCCTCGATGAATTCGAAGCTGTTGAACGGGCGCAGATCACGGATGCCCTCACCCGCGCCGATGAACCGGATCGGCAGCCCCGCTTCCGACGCCACCGCGAGAGCCACCCCGCCGCGGGCGCTGCCATCGAGCTTGGTGAGCACCACACCGGTAAGGCCGGCCGCCTTGGCAAAGGCCATGGCCTGGCGCAGGCCGTTCTGACCCTGGCTGGCATCGAGCACCAACAGCGATTCCACGGCCGCCTCGGGGGCCAGGCGATCGACAATGCGACGCACCTTGGCCAGTTCTTCCATCAAGTTGTGCTTGGTTTGCAGGCGGCCGGCCGTGTCCACCAGCACGAGGTCGAGACCCTTGGATTGGGCGGCGCCGATCGCATCGAACACCACCGCCGCCGGATCGGCATTGGCCGAGGGATTGGACACGACCGTGACCCCACTGCGGTCGCCCCAGACCCGCACCTGCTCAACGGCCGCGGCCCGGAAGGTGTCGGCAGCGGCGATCAGGCAGCTGTAGCCACTGCGGGTGGCCAGGTTGGCCAGCTTGCCCAAGGTGGTGGTTTTGCCGACCCCATTCACCCCCACCAGCAACCAGACGTTGAGCCGGTCGCGCTGGGGGGCGAGCAGGGCACTGCCACTGGCGCGAATTGGCACCTCTAGCAACTCCTTGAGCTGGTCCTTGAGGAAGCGAATGCCTTCGCTGGGATCCACCACCTCCACATTGAGGCGCTCGCGCAGGGCCCCCAGGGCTTGGTCCGTGGCCTTGACGCCAACATCGGCGCGCAGCAACAAGGTTTCCAGCTCGTCCAGCGCCTCCGGCGTGAGCGGATCGTCGCCCAGGTTGGTGAGCAGCTGGGTGACGAAATTGCGGCGGGTTTTCTCGAGGCCGCGGCGCAAGCGGCCGAGCCAATCGATTTCCTCGAGGGACACCTGGTCGAGGCGGCGGCCCTGGGCCGCCAGCACCTCAGCTGACCAGGTGAAATCGGCATCAAAAGCACCCAGCTGGGGTTCGGCATCACCCCCGGTGGCCAGGGTCTGGGGGGCCGGAGCGGGGGCCCCAACGGGCCCCGAGCCGGCGATGGTGGCGCCCCAAGCGCCAGGGTCAGAAGAATCGGATGACCCGCCTGGGGGCACCTGGGGGGCCGGTTCCTCGATGGCAAGGGCGAGCAGCTGCCGCTGGCGTTCGGCCCGCTGGGCCGCGGCCTGCTCCAGCAAAGACAACCCCTGCCCCGGACTGGCGGCAGGCTGCCCTATCGAGACCTCTGCTGCCTGGGCGGGCTCGGAAGGCTGGAAGTCCTGGGCCGGCTCCTCCTGGGGGGCCGGTTCAGGCGAACGGTCCTGGGCCGGCTGGCGGTTGGCTTCCTGCTGGGCCTTGAGGCGGGCGTAGGCCTGGCGGGCCCATTCCAGTGCTTCGCTATCAATTCCGGCCATCGGCGCCGGACTGGCTGGAACCGCTGGCGAGGCCTGGATCGCACCAGCATCAGCACCAGAGGGGGGCTCCGGGGCTGAGGGGGGAACGGGTTGGGAGGGCCCAGGGGTTTCGCTGGGTTCAGGGGATAGGCCGCCAGCCCCTTGGGATGCCGGCGGCGACCCAGGCTCCTGTTCGGGCTGGTCCCCTGACTGACCCTCGGGGACGGAACTGCGCTGGAACCAGTCGAACACCATCAGCGATCAGCCGGAAAGATTCGTGAGACGCCGCAGCACCCCGTTGATCATGCGACGGCCCTGCTCATCGCTGTAGCGATTGGCGAGTTCCACCGCCTCGTTACAGGCCACCGCCGGCGGTGTGCCGAAATCCTCCATGTCCGTGGCGGCCAGGCGCAGGATGTCGCGGTCGATGCGGGGAAGCCGGGTGAGCCGCCAGCCCTCCATCACGCCATCAAGGCGCTGATCGAGCTCCTGGCGGCGACTCACCACGGCGCGGGTGCGTTCCAGGGCGCCCTTGCGCACCTCCTCCTGGTTGGCGAGCAACAGCAACCGCGGCAATTCCAGGCTGGCCGAGAGGCGATTGAGGGCCTGTTCAGCATGGGAGAGACCCTGTTGCAGGTGACTGCGCACCTGGGGCAGGCTGTCGCCGCCGGCATCGACCAGCTCACTGTCGAGCAGCTGTTGCTGGGCCTGCTCCAGGTCGGTGGCGGATTGGTCGAGGGCTTCGCGTACGTGCTGGCTGAGGCTGGCCAAGGCCTGGAGCAACAGGGCATCCAGGGGCGTTGTGCGGGACAGGTCGCTGGCGGGCTGGCGATCGCTGATCTGGCCAAGCATCAGCAGGGCCAATTCTCTGGCAACGGATCGACTCTGCATGGGACTGGCACTCAGGACCGATCAGGCCTTATTGGGAGGAACGGGGGAATAGGCGGGAGCCCGTAGCTGGGCCAGCAGGCTGGAAAAACTGCGGCTGGCAGGGGTTTCCCGTTCGTCGGGGCTGACGATGCCAGCCGAGATGATCGTGCGGAAGGCATCCTCTACCGAGAGATCCAGGTCGCGCACCGAGGTTTCCGGCACCACCGCGTACCAGCCCGTGGTGGGGTTGGGGGCGGTGGGGATGAAGACGCTGAGCATGGGCTGGTCAAAACCAGCCTGCACCGCGGACCCCAGCACCCCTGTCACGAATCCCAGGGCATAAAGACCCTGGCGGGGATACTCAACCAACACCACCCGACGAAAGCGGGAGGAGTTATCACGCAAAAAGGTTTCCAGCAGTTGCTTGAGGGTCTTGTAAACCGATCCCGCCAGGGGGATGCGCTGCAGGGTGCCTTCACCAAATTCGAGCAACCAGCGGCCAACGATGTTGCGGGCCATCAGGCCAATGAGCAGGATCGCCAGCAGGGGCACCAACAACCCCACCCCCAGGTTGATCAGCTCCTGGAGGAGCGGATTGAGGGTGTTGAACGGATTGACCTGCTTGGGAATGGAGGTGAGGAAAGCCAGCACAAACCGGCTGACCGTGGCGGCAAGCCAGATGGTGGTGGCCAGGGGGATCACCACCAGCAAGCCGGCGATCAGGTCGTTCTTGACGTCCTGCTGAAGGCGGTCGCCAAGCGGCTGATCAGATCTGGGACTGGATTGCACCAACTAACCCCCCGGTGATCCGGTCTGCACATCGCTTTATGCAACTTAGCCAGCCGGCTGGCCAGGCCCGCCCGAGAGACCCGGTTCAGAGAACCGAAGCCAGGGCCAAGAGGGTGAAAGCAATCGCCATCACCAGGGCCGTGCCCGTGCCGGCAATCGAACGCTGGTTGGCGGCCAGATCACGGACCTTCTGGGCCTCCTTGATTTGGCCTTCGGCTTGCTGCAGCTGGCCATTGATAAAGCGGGTCGCCGCTTCCTGCTTCTGGGCTTCTGGAGCATCAGGCGGAATCTGGCCAGCGCGTTCGCCCTGGAGCACCACCTGCTCGAGCACCTGGGGGTTCTGCATTTGGGTGCGGGCCATGGCGACCTGACCCTTCTTGGCGGTGAGGGCCTGGTCGGCCTGCTCGGTGAGGGTGCGATCACCACTGATCGACACCGGAATCGCCACGATCATCGAGATCGCCAGCAGGCCGCTGATCCCACAAACCACCCAGCGCAGGGGCGTGAACCGATCCTTGGGCGAATCGAGGCGGGAGCCAAAGAGCGCCAACAGCAGGCCGACCAGCGCCATGGGCGACTGGTTGACCAGGCGCTCCACCAGCATTTGTTTGAAGCTCTCCTCGCCCCAACCATTCACGGCCAGAAGGGCTAGGAGCTGGAGGCCCAGTAACAGCACCAGGGTCAGGCCCAGCCAGCGCAGTAGGACGCTGAAACGACCTAGGGAAGCAAAACTCACAGCAAGATGGCGGAATCGGGTGACTTTAGGGGTGAAAACGCAGGCCTCCCAGTTAGCAGCGCGGTTGAAGCAACAGGCCAGAAACCTGGGGTTCGGTCCGGTGGGCATCGCTGCCTTACCCGGCAGTCCCCGGATTGGCCTGCGCACCGCGGCCCTAGAGCGCTGGCTGGCGGCCGGTCACCAGGCCGAGATGGCCTGGATGGCCGACCCCCGGCGCCGGGCCGCAGAAAGCCTGCTTCCCGGCGCCCGCAGCCTGCTGGCCGTGGGGCTCAACTACTACGTGGCGGCCGAACGCCAACCCGGCAGCCTGAAGGTGGCGCGCTATGGCTGGGGCCGGGACTATCACCGGGTAATCGATGGCCGACTGCGCCAGCTGGGCCGCTGGCTGGAGCAGGAAGTGCCTGGCCTGGGGTGGCGCGCCTGCGTCGATAGCGCGCCCTTGCTCGATAAGGCCTGGGCGGAAGAAGCGGGCCTGGGCTGGATCGGCAAGAACGGCAACCTGATCCATCCCCGCCAGGGCTCCTGGTTGCTACTTGGGCACCTGCTCACCACCGTGGAGCTACCGCCGGACCAGCCGGGCGAACCCCTCTGTGGCCGCTGCAACCGCTGCATCGAGGCCTGCCCCACCGGCGCCATCACCGAGCCCTTTGTGGTCGATGCCCGCCGCTGCATCGCCTTTCACACGATCGAAAACCGGGACCCCGACCTACCCGACGCCATCAAGGCGGGCCTGGGCTCCTGGGTGGCCGGCTGCGACATCTGTCAGGACGTTTGCCCCTGGAATCATCAGGGCCTCACAAGCAGTTCTGAGCCGGATTTGCAGCCCCGCGACTGGCTCTTGAACCTGCAGGTTGAGCAGGTTCAGGGCTGGAGTGAGGCGGAGTGGGACGAACGGCTGCGGGCCTCGGCCCTGCGGCGCATCAAGCCCTGGATGTGGCGCCGCAACGCCGCCGCTGCAGCACCAGTCCAAGCAAAAACGCCGCCAGCACCAAGCCATCAGCAGACTGCTGTCATCAGCCCCAAACCTGGGCCCAGCGCAGGCGGCTGGTCGGGAATCGACTCCTAGGCTGGGCTCTGGAATGAACGGCACCATGGCACCGCGCTGGTTGAGGTCCCTGGTTGCTCTACCCCTGGTTTTTGGGGTTGGACTTGGCCCAGCCCCAGCGGCCCAGGCCCTGGTTCCCTTCGTGGTGCTGCCCCCCCCCCAGGACCTAGAAGCTGCTGGCCTGGGGATTGCCCAGGCCGCCGCCCGCCTGCTGCGCCTCGGCCAGGCCGAGGAAGCGGCCCGGCTTGCGGCCCTGACCGTGCAACTCATCCCTAGTGACCCCCGCGGCTGGATCCTGCTGGCCGAAGCCCAGCTGCGCAGCAAACAGCCGAAATTGGCCGCCATAGCCCTAGTGCAGGCCAAACGGCTTGATCCCAAAAACCCCGGCATCTGGTTTGCCGAAGGCTCCCTGGCCCTCCATGACAACCACCCCCAACTGGCGATCCAGTTGTTGGAGCAGGGCCTGAAACTGGATCGCAAAAACGCAGGCGCCTACTTCGATCTCGGCAATGCCCAGATCCTGCTCGGCAAATCCAGGCCGGCCCTGGTCGCCTTCGAAAAAGCGGCCTCCCTACGGCCGAAATTCTGGGAAGCGATCAACAACCAGGCCCTGGTGCTGTTTGAACTGGGCAAACCACTCGAGGCGATCAGCCGTTGGCACCAGGTCCTACGCATCAAGGCGAATGCGGCCGAACCCAGCCTGGCCCTGGCCGCAGCCCTCAATGGCCTTAAGCCGGGCAGCCAGGAAGCCATCGAGCTGGCCAATCGGGCCCTGGCCGCCGAACCCAACTACGCGCTCGAGACTTACCAAAAAGAGCAGCTCTGGGGTCCGCGCCTGCGGGCCGCAACCCGCCAGCTGGTTCAACGCAACGAACTCAAAGCCAGTCTGGAACGGGCCCTGGCCAATGCGAGCGGCAACAGCGACGACCAGGACGAGCAATAGGGTCCCGAGGCTCGGGCCGCGGCCCTCCTCGACGGGATCTGTAGGCTGAAAGCCAATAGCCCTCAGACACCAACAGCGGATGGCCGAGGAGCAGAACGGGCAGCGAATCCAACCGATCGCCCTGCATCAGGAGATGCAGCGTTCCTACCTCGAATACGCCATGAGCGTGATCGTGGGACGGGCCCTCCCCGATGTGCGCGACGGCCTCAAGCCAGTGCAGCGCCGCATCCTGTTTGCAATGCAGGAGCTAGGGCTCACTCCCGATCGTCCTTACCGCAAATGTGCCCGCGTCGTTGGCGACGTCCTCGGCAAGTACCACCCCCATGGCGACCAGGCCGTCTACGACGCCCTGGTGCGGCTGGTGCAGACCTTCGCCAGCCGCCACCCCCTGCTCGATGGCCACGGCAATTTCGGCTCGGTGGACGACGACCCCCCGGCCGCCATGCGGTACACGGAAACGCGGCTAGCCCCGATCGCCTACGAAGGTTTACTGGATGAAATCGGCAGCGACACAGTTGATTTCGCGCCCAATTTCGATTCCTCCCAGCAGGAACCCACGGTCCTACCGGCCCAATTGCCCTTCCTGATCCTTAACGGCTGCACCGGCATCGCCGTGGGCATGGCCACCAGCATTCCGCCCCATAACCTGGGCGAAGTGGTCGATGCCCTAATCGCCCTGATCCGCAAACCGGAACTCAGCGACGAGAAACTACTGGAGCTGGTTCCCGGGCCAGATTTTCCCACCGGCGGTGAAGTACTGATCAGCAGCGGCCTGCGGGATACCTACCTGCTTGGTCGCGGCAGTATCGCCATGCGCGGTGTGGCCCACATCGAGGATGTGCAACCCGGCAAGGGCCGCCATCGCCGCAGCGCCGTAATTATCACGGAACTGCCCTACCAATTGAGCAAGGCGGGCTGGATTGAAAAACTGGCCGACCAGGTCAACGATGGCAAGATTACCGGCATCGCCGATATTCGCGATGAAAGTGATCGCGATGGCATGCGCGTAGTAATCGAATTACGCCGCGATGCAGACCCTGAGAAAGTATTAACCGAACTGCAACGGCGCACCGCCTTACAAAGCAATTTTGGTGCCATTATGCTGGCCCTAGTGAATGGCAAACCGCTGCAACTGTCCCTGCGGCAGATTTTGCACCATTTCCTCGATTATCGCGAACTCACGATCATCCGCCGCACCCGTTATGCCCTGAAACGGGCTGAGGATCGTCTCGAGGTCGTAGAAGGCTTGATAATTGCCCTCGATGCCCTGCCCCAGGTGATCGCCATGATCAGCGCCGCCGCCGATGCTGGCAGTGCCAAGGCCAGCCTGCAGGTCCATCTCAACTTGAATGAACGTCAGGCCGATGCCGTACTGGCGATGCCCCTAAGGCGCCTGACCGGCCTAGAGCAAGCCAGCCTGCGCAACGAGGCCGAGGATCTGCGCCAGGAACGCAATCGCCTGCGCAACCTGCTCGATGACCGCAGCACCCTGCTCGACACAATGGTGAGCGAATTCAAGGGGCTAAAAAAGCGTTACTCCACACCTAGGCGCACCCGCCTGATCGAAGGGGGCGATGACCTGGTGGCCCAACGGGCTGCCGCGAGCCGTCCAACGGCGGAACTGCAACGGCAGAAAGCCCTAGAAGGGCTCTCCAGTGATGGCAAATTATTGATCCAGGCCGATGGCCAGGTGAAGATCGTAGCGCCCCAATTACTGGGCCGCCTGCACCTCGATGAGGCCATCGAAGCGGGCGATCACCCGTCACCGGCCCGGCTGATCCTGCCGGTGAATGAAAAACCGTCGCTGTTGGCCTTCACCAGTAGGGGCCGAGTCGCCCTGTTGCGCTGGGAATTTGCCGGCCAGAACCCCGGAGCCCTGGAGCAGTTCCTGCCCGATGGGCTCCTAGGTGAGCGGGTGGTTCAATTGTTGCCCCTGCCCAGCGATAGGGCTGCCGGCCTGGGGCTGCTAACCAGCGATGGACGCCTCAAGCGTCTAGCCCTTCAGGAGTTCCTGGAGCTCTCGGGCCGGGCCGCCACCGTGCTCAAACTCAAGGATGGTGTGGAACTGCGGCGGGTGGTGACCTGCCGCGATGGCGACACCCTGGTGGTGGGCACCAGCACTGGTCGCCTATTGCGCCTGCTGGTCGATGACCAGTCGATCCCCACCATGGGCCGCACCGCCCAAGGACCCGTGGTCATGCGGCTTTTGCCCAGGGAAACGGTGGTGGGGGCGGCCTGCGGAGCCGTCAATGGAACTCTGTTGCTGGCCAGCCGCCGGGGCCAACTCAAACGACTGCCCATCGCCAGCCTGCGGCTCCGCCAGCGGGGGGATCTGGGGCAAATAGGCCTGGGCTTTGCCCAAGGGGATGACCAGCTCAGTGACCTGCAGGACGGAGCCTCCAAACTGGTAGCGATCGTGCTGAAGGACGGCCGCAGCCTCAGGCTCGCCAGCGAATCCCTGGAAGCCCAGGATTGCAGCGGCACCGGCATCACCCTGGACCTAAAAGCGGATGAAGCGATCAACGAACTGATCCCCCTACTCCAAACAAACTCCTGATCGCTTTTGCTAGAAAACTAAAGATCTATTAATATATATCGTTTCGAAATAATCTCTTAACTCACTTGTAAATTTTTCAAGAATTGACCAGAAGAGCCGGCTCTAAGGTAAGTTTACTAGCTCGCACTTCCTCATCCATTGGAATGGGATAGGCCCCGTCAAAACAGGCTGTACAGAAATTATTGGAATTTTCATGGGCCGCTTCCACCATGCCTTGCTTGCTCAAGTAGGCGAGAGAATCAACGCCGAGGTGACGTTCGATCTCCGCCAGCGTCAGGCGGGCCGCGATCAACTGATCCTGGGTGTCGGTATCAATTCCATAGAAACAGGGATGGGTCACCGGCGGAGAACTAATGCGCATGTGCACCTCCGTAGCACCGGCATCCCGCAAGGCAGCCACTAACTTGCGACTGGTCGTGCCGCGCACAATCGAATCATCGATCACCACGACCCGCTTGCCAGAAAGCACATCAGGCAAAGGATTGAGCTTGACGCGAATACCGGCCTCGCGCATGGCCTGGGTGGGTTGGATGAAGGTGCGACCGACATAGCGATTCTTGATCAGGCCATCGGCAAAAGGAATGCCACTTGCCTGGGAGTAACCAATCGCAGCCGGGATACCTGAATCGGGCACCCCGATAACAATATCGGCATCAAGAGGCGTTTCCAGCGCCAGGATCTCACCGATTCTGACTCGATAGCTATAAAGAGATTCGCCAAAAAAGCGACTATCGGGCCTGGCGAAATAGATCATCTCAAAGATGCAGAGCTTGGTAGGCTCTTGACACCAAATTTGACGCGTTGGTATTGGATCACCAGCACGAAAATATATCAACTCACCGGGCTTTACATCATCTAAATACCTGGCTCCAACAATATCGAGTCCACAGCTTTCACTACTAGCTACCCAGTGGCCCTGATCCGGTTCCCCCAGGCTCCCAAATACAAGGGGGCGAATGCCATGACCATCGCGCAGGGCAAATAGGCCATGGGGAGTTCCAATCACCAGGCTAAAAGCCCCTTTACAGAGGCCCGCAGCCGTCACAATCGCCGCCTGCCAATCGAGGCCGCTATCTACGGCCTGCTGCAAGGCAAAGGCGATCAGCTCCGAATCGGTGGTGGAGGTGAATTCCACGGCGGTGGCGGTGGCCAGGGCCGTGGCCGCAATCGATCGGTTCAGGTCGGCCGCATTGACCAAGTTGCCGTTATGGGCCAGGGCAAAGGGCCCGAGCCGGGTCATCAACACCACCGGCTGGGCATTGCAAACCTTGCTGCTGCCGGTGGTCGAATAGCGGTTATGGCCGATGGCTAAATCACCAGGCAGGCGCTCCAGGACCTCCTGATCGAACACCTGACTAACCAGGCCCATGTCCTTGTGCAGGCAAACCTTGGCGCCCTGGAAGGCGGCAATTCCCGCCGATTCCTGGCCCCGGTGCTGCAGGGCATAAAGACCGAAATAGGTGAGGTTGGCCACCGCCTGCCCCGGGGCGAGCACGGCAAACACGCCACAGGCTTCTTCGGGCTTATCAGGCCGTTCCGGCTGCTCGAACGGCACTGACAAATCGTTCCTCTCCAGGATGGTCATTCTGCCTCAGACCCCGGTTGCCATCCGCCGCGGGATGGCCTGCTCATAGCTCTTCTGAAGCTCGCTGATGGGCAGCTGCACCAGGACCTGATCCGCCTGGCTGATCACCAGCTCAGCGCTCGCCTGCACCTGGCCCAACCGCTGGGCGGGAATGGCAGGGCCTGCGCCCCCGGCCTGGTCGAGGGCCTGCTGCCAAGCTTCCGCCTGCTCCGGGGCCACCCCCACCAGGATGCGGGCACCGCCTTCGGCAAACAGAAGGCGATCCAAACGGGTGGCTCCGGCCGGAACCTCGACGCTCGCCCCCAGGCCCGAGGCCATGCAGGCTTCAGCCAGGGCTACGGCCAGGCCGCCATCGGCCAGGTCGTGGGCACAGGCCACCAGACCAGCGCTGATCGCCTGGCGCAGGAACGCTTGAACCGCCTTTTCCAAGGCCAGATCCACCTGGGGCGGCCGGCCCGTGAGCAGGCCGTGGATGCACTCCAGATAGCTGCTGCCCGCCAAGGTGAGCCGATCATCCAAAGCCATGGACCCAGGGCCAGAGCAGGCCTCCAACGGCACACCTAAGAGCCAGATGGCGGCGCCAGGCTGCTTCCAAGCCAGGCCGGTGACCTGGGCTAGGTCATGGACTAAACCAACCATGCCGACCACGGGGGTGGGGTGGATCGGCTGCATGCGCCCATCGGGCAGGCGGGTCTCGTTGTAGAGGGAGACGTTGCCGCCGGTGACGGGCGTGTCCAGGGCACTGCAGGCCTCTGAAATGCCCCGACACGCCATGGCCAATTGCCAATACCCCGTGTCGGAGTCCGGCGAGGGGAAATTGAGGTTGTCGGTGACGGCAAGGGGTTCAGCGCCGACGCAGCTGAGGTTGCGGGCGGCCTCGGCCACCGCCGCCATGGCGCCACGCTCGGGGTCCAGGGCCACCCAACGATTAGGACAATCCACCACCGCCGCCACGCCGCGCGTAGCCGCCGCCATCGCTTCGGAACCCTGCTGGGGCCGCAGGCGCACCACAGCCGCATCGGCGCCGCCGGGGGGCACCACGGTGTTGGCCTGCACCTGCTGGTCGTACTGGCGGTAGACCCAGCGCTTACTAGCGATGGTGGGGTCATCGAGCAGGGCGAGCAGCACCTGGTTCCAGCTGCGGGAGCCAATGCCTTCCCGGCTGGCGGGGGGCAGCTGGTCCTCTGACCAGCGCCAATGGGCCTGGATCTCGGCGGGCGGTTCGCTGATCAGGCTGTGCTGGTTGATCGGCGTGTCATTGGCCAGGGCATTGGCGGGCACTTCAGCTGCCACTTCACCGTGCTGAAGCACCCGCACCACGTTCTCGGCCAGAACCCGGCCGACCACCGCCGCCTGCAGGCCCCAACGGCGGAAGCGGGCCATCAGGGCCTCCTCCCGGCCCTTGGCCACCACGAACAACATGCGCTCCTGGGATTCCGAAAGCAGGAACTCGTAGGCCGTCATGCCCTGCTCCCGGGCCGGCACCAGATCGAGATCGAGCTCCACCCCCACACCGCCCTTAGCGGCCATCTCCGAGCAGCTGCAGGTGAGGCCTGCGGCGCCCATGTCCTGGGCCGCCACCACATCGCCGCTCTGGAAGGCCTCCAGGCAGGCCTCGATCAACCCCTTCTCGAGGAAGGGATCGCCCACCTGCACGGCGGGCCGGTCATCCAGGGAGGCTTCGGTGAGTTCGGCGCTGGCGAAACTGGCACCGCCCATGCCATCGCGGCCCGTGGTGCTGCCCACGTACACCACCGGATTGCCGACGCCACTGGCGCCCGAGCGCACGATGTCCTCGGTTTCCATCAACCCCAAGGCCATGGCATTGACCAAGGGGTTGCCGCTGTAGCTGGGATCAAAGGCCACCTCACCGCCCACGGTCGGTACGCCAACGCAGTTGCCGTAATGGGCGATGCCAGCCACCACCCCTTCCATCAAGCCCGCATTGCGGCCCTCCTCCAGGGGACCAAAGCGCAGGGCGTTGAGCAGGGCGATCGGACGGGCCCCCATGGTGAAGATGTCCCGCAGGATGCCGCCCACCCCGGTGGCCGCCCCCTGGAACGGTTCCACAGCCGAGGGGTGATTGTGGCTTTCGATCTTGAAGGCGAGCCGCTGGCCCTCGCCCAGGTCCACCACACCGGCGTTCTCGCCAGGCCCCACCAGGATGCGGGGGCCGGTGGTGGGGAACTGGCCCAGCAGGGGCCTGGAGTTGCGATAGCAGCAATGCTCCGACCACATCACCCCGAACATGCCGAGCTCGGCCCGGTTCGGTTCCCGCCCGAGCCGGCGCACGATTTCGTCGTAGTCAGCCCGACTAAGGCCCTCCTTGCGCAGTGCCTCGGCAAGCGAAAAGGGCGGTGTGGCGACCACAGCAGCGAAGCAGATGGCCCCACTCTGGCTGAGGGCCCTACCCGCTGGTGGAGCTAGATCCAGGGATCCTCCTCGGAGTTCAGGTCCCGAACAGGGTCAGGGCGTTGTCGCGGATCTGGACGGGACGGGGAACGACGATCGCCAGGCGGGCCGTAACGGCTGGAATAGGGGTCTGGCTCAAGCTCCTCCCCCCAAGCTTCCCAGGCCTCAGCTCTGTCCCCATAGGCGGTGCGGCGGGGCCCATCTGGATCCTCAGGCTCCTCTAGCCAGCCCTCAAGTCGCTCCTCAACGCGGCCGCCCACCTCTTGAAACTGGTCGCGCAGGCGGGAGGTTTCCTCACCGATTTGCTCCCGCCAGCGGCGGGAGCGGCGCAGGAATTCCTGGCGCACGCTGGCCCGGGCCAGGGGCAGTTCATCCAATTGGGTTAAGGCGGTCACCACCTGGCCCGGTTGCTGATCCAGCAGACGATCGGGACTGAGGCGCCAGCGACTGCTGCCAGGAAGCCTCGGATCACTGCGGGCCACCAGGTAATGGAGGATGCGGCCGCTGCTGAGCTCTATGGCCGCATCGGCGACGCTGCCCAGCACCTGGCCCTGCTGGCCAATTAAGGCAGCATCGATCAAGGTCGGCAGCCGTTCGACCGTGAGCAGGTCGGTGTCGGCCCCCTCGCCCTGGACAAACAGCTCCAGCTCGCCAAGGCCGCGCAACTGGTTCAGCCGCCAGGCCTGGCGCTTGGAACCAAAATTGCTCGGCTTACTGATCCAGCCCAACAGGCGATGTACCGGAGGATGCATCCAAGCCAACACGCCAATGCCATGCTCATGACCTTCGTCGCAGCGCACCTGGCGCCGCAACAGGTCACTGAGTAGGAGTTGGTCGGGCAGGGCCATGAAATCAGCGTTGGCGTCTGGTTAAGCGGCTCAGCTACGGATCTGAACCGGCATCACCAGGTAGGTGAAGCCTGGCTCGCCCACGGGCACCAGGATCACCGGCGTGGTGGGGGCGTTGCAATGGAGTTCAACCTGGTCAGCGGAGATCGCTTTTAGACCATCGATCAGGTAGCGCACGTTGAAGGCGATTTGGATCGCCTCACCACTCACCACTGCCGCCAAACTCTCGGAACCACTGCCCACGTCCTGGGCGTCGGCACTGATCAACAACTGGCCGGCTAGGGGATCACTGACGATCTTGACGACGTTGTTGTGTTGATCGGCCAGCACCGCCACCCGCTCGAGGGCAGCGATCAGGGCCCGGCGATCCACCTGCAGCTGGCGGCTGAAGCTGTCTGGAATCAGCTGGCGGTAGTTGGGGTAGGTGCCATCAAGGCTGCGGCTGGTGAGCACCTGATCCGACCAGAGGAACACCACCTGGCCCCGATCGCAGAACAGGCTGACTGGTTCGCTGGACTGGCGGGCCGAGAGCAGGCGCTCCAGTTCCCGTAAGGAACGGGCCGGCACCGTGACATCCACCGTGCTGCCAGCCGCCGCCTCAGGCAGACCTTGCTCGGGCAGGGCGTGATTGAGCTTGAGCACGGCGAGGCGATGGCCATCGGTGGCGGCACATTCCAGCCCCTGGCCGTCGAGGCCCAGGTGCACCCCGGTGAGGATCTGCTTGGCCTCATCGCTGCTGCTGGCAAACAGGGTGGCCCGTAAGCCCTTCACCAGCACCTCGGGATCCAGGCGAATCGGTTCACCGCTTTGCACTAGGGGCAGCTCGGGGAAGTCTTCCGCCGGCATCCCCCGCATCTGGTAGGTGCCCGAGCTGCTGGTCAGATCCACCTGCTCGCTGCCTTCGTCGCTGCTGAGGGTGATCGGGCTATCCGCCGAAAGGCGCGACACGATTTCGCCAAACATCTTGGCGGGCAGGGTGATGGCGCCACTGGCCTCAACGGCGGCGGCCAGGCTGGTCTGGATGCCGAGGCTGAGATCAAAGCCGGTGAGGCTGAGCCGGCCCGTGCCGGCGTCGGCCGTGAGCAAGACATTGGCCAGGACTGGATGGGTCGGGCGACTGGCCACGGCGCGGCTGACCAGTTGCAGGCTGGCGCTGAGTTCAGCCTGGGAGCAAACCAGCTTCATGGGTCAGCGCATGGGGCCCCCCACGCTTCCACAGGCCAGGCCCAAGCGCAACGGTCTGGCTTGCCGGCTTCCCGTCCCTTCTTCTGACTAATGGATTGATCTTTAAAACAAAGAAGCAATCCAGTAGTCGTAGGGGCTGGGGAAAGCAGGGAAAACCTAAATAACCATGTGAAGCACTACGGTTTTGCCAATCCAGGCCCGGGAAAAGCAATTCTAATAATCGCAAAATCAACTGTTTTCCCCTGTTTCCCAAGTCTGGGGAAAACGGAGGGCTAGCGGGGAAGAAAAGCTTCCCCCTTCTTTCCCCGGTTTGGACCAGCCCAATCCCCAGCCTTTCCAGCGGCCGGTTCTCCAGCTGGTTTGGCTAAAAAGCATGAAAAAAGGGCCACCGAAGGGTGACCCCAATAACCAAGCTTCCCTTGTCCTGAACCTGGGGTTGGGCTGCGTTCCCTGTTGATGGGAAGCCGATAAACCATTGGCCCGCCAGGTCGCTATCCGACTAGGACAACAGGGGGTTGCTTGGTTTTGACTAGCCCCAACTCAGAAGCCGAGCACCTGGGCCACCGTGGCGGTGTCGGGCTCAATGCCGGTGTGGAATTTCGAGTCGTTGTTTTCGATCGCCGTATCGGGGTCCTTGAGGCCGTTGCCGGTGAGAACGCAGACGACCGTGGCGCCGAACGGAACCTCCTCGCGGCGCTTGATCAGCCCGGCCACGGAAGCAGCGCTAGCCGGTTCACAGAAGATCCCTTCGCCACTGCCCAGCAGCTTGTAGGCCTCGATGATCTCGGCATCGGTGACGGCCATGAAAGCGCCCTGGCTTTCTCCCTGGGCTTTAAGGGCTTTCTCCTTGTTCACCGGGTTGCCGATGCGGATCGCCGTAGCGATCGTGTCGGGCTGCTCCACGGTGTGGCCAATCACCATCGGTGCCGCCCCGGCAGCCTGGAAGCCCATCATTCGGGGCAGGCTGCGGCAGCGGCCGGCGGCTTTGTATTCCCCGAAGCCCATCCAGTAGGCGCTGATGTTGCCGGCATTGCCCACGGGGATGCAGAGCCAATTGGGCGCATCGCCGAGGGCATCGACCACCTCAAAGGCGGCCGTTTTCTGGCCCTGGAGCCGAAAGGGGTTGAGTGAGTTCACCAGGGTGATCGGGTACTTGTCCGCCACCTCGCGCACGATTGCCAGGGCCCGGTCGAAGTTGCCCTTAACAGCCAACACCTCGGCGCCATAGAGCAGGGCCTGGGCCAGCTTGCCCTGGGCCACGTAGCCATCGGGAATCAGCACAAAGGCCCGCATGCCGGCCCGGCGGGCGTAGGCCGCCGCTGAGGCCGAGGTGTTGCCAGTGCTGGCGCAGATCACGGCCTCAGAGCCCGCTTCACGGGCCTTGCTGATCGCCATGGTCATGCCCCGGTCCTTGAAGGAGCCGGTGGGGTTGAGACCGTCGTATTTCAGAAACACCCTCACGCCCCTGCCAATCCGCTCCGAGATCACGGGCGCTGGGATCAGGGGGGTCGCCCCCTCGTGCAGGGTGATGACCGGCGTGGCTGCTGAAACGGGCAGCCAGGACCGGTAGGCCTCAATCAGGCCTGGCCAGTCCTGCATCACCGGCTTGGAACCCAGGCGCCGGAGGGCGGACAGCAGAGGCACGGGCAGCGAAGGGAGGGTGGGGATGAATCTACGGCTCAGGCCAAAACCCTTGGAGCCATGCCTGTTTCAGTGGCTTTCAGCCGAGTGTCCTGCCTGGGGACTCCCCTAGTGAGTTGGGGAAGTCCCTTACCAATTTCATTTAGTGCTGGTTGGTTCGCCCTTGAGACCATCCAGGGGTGCATTCGAGAAGAAATTGACCAGATCGGCGATGGAGCTGGCCTTGCTGGCGATGGCCATCAGGGCCGGGATGCTCACCTCCATTTCGCTGGTGGGATAGGCCTTGAGGAAGCTGATCGCCGAAAGGCTGCCCTTGCTGTTGTCCAGGCCCAGGATCACGCCGGCCTTCAGGGCTGGCACGCCGTAGGCCTTGGCCTTAAGCGGGAAAACGATCTGGGCCACCCTTGTGAGGATCGCTTCACCGATCCGGGTATTGAGCAGCCGGCTGGTGAGCACGACCGGCAGGGTCAGTTGCTGGTTGAGCAGCTTGGCCACATCGGCCGGTTTCTGTTTGCTGAGGGTGAGCACATCGGCTAGCAAGCCCCTGGCCTGGCCTGTTTGGGCCAGGCTTTCTAAATCCACCACCGGGATCGAGCGCATGAAGGCGCCGCTGACGAACACCACGTTGGTGGCCGCCTGGGCGGCGGGCATCGAGGTGGTTAGGCCCAGACCCAGCAGGGAAGCGGCAACCCGAAGCCGTTGACGGCCCCGTGGATGGGGCTTACGGGCGCCCTGAAGACTGCTGATTCGGTTCGTCAGCCTCTGCAAAACCTGGGTCAAAACCGGAACGCCTGAGTGTTACGGAAGATTTTAGGCGCCACCCGCGGGAGCCAAGCCCATGGCCCGCCGGTTGGACGGGGAGACCAGCACATCCCGCAGCAACCGCACCACTCCCCGCTCGGCTAGGCCCCGGGCGAGGCTGATCCCCATCTGGCGTAGGTCCGGTTCCTGCAGCAGGCGAGGTAAGCGCTTAAGCAGCAGCTGGGGCTCGAAGCCCGGCAGTTGCTGCAGGATCACCACCAGCCGTTGGATGGGTTCGAGCGAGAGGAGTTCCATCTCCCTGCTGCTGATCGGATCGCGGTCCCGCAGGCCGGGGGGTTGGAGGCGTTTTGGTAGCCGTTGGCTGAGCTGTAGGGCCGCCTGCCAGCCCAGGGCATCCATTTGGTTGACCACACCCTCAACAAGCTGTTGGCGCAACAGGCCGGCATGGGCTGAAAAGAGGAAATCGAGCACTTGATCGAGCAGGCCATCGAGATCCAGCTCGGCACCTGAAGCGGCACTGGTGATCAGGTTGTCCAGTCGTTGCCAACGGAAGATCTCACCATCGAAAAGCATTTCCCGCAGGCTGTCCCGCAGCTGGGGATCGGGATCTTCCATCAGGCGTCTGGCAAAATAGGGATAGGCGGCTCCGAGGATCTTGAAGTTGGAATCTACGCTTAAGGCAATTCCTTCGAGGGTTACTAGGGAGCGAATGATCAGGGCGTAATAGGGCGGAACCTGGAAAGGGAAGCGATACATCACGCCAGAGAGGTCGTCGGTGACGGCCTTGAAATCCATGCGGCTCACCCCCATCTCAATGGCCTGGCTGAACACACTTTCAAAGGCGGGAACAATCGGCTCCAGATTGACGTCGTTAGCGAGGAATCCCAGGCTGACAAAGTCTTTGGAAAGGGCTGAAAAATTTCGATTAACCAGGTGCACAACAGCTTGGATTAGGCCGGTGCGGGACTCCCGACTCACCTCACTCATCATGCCGAAATCCAGGTAGGCCAACCGACCATCGGCCAGGGCTAGCAGGTTGCCGGGATGGGGATCGGCATGGAAAAAACCGTGTTCAAGCAGTTGTTGCAGGCTGCAATTGACGCCCACCTGCACCATGTCATCGGGATCCATGCCAATGGCGCGAACCGCTTCTAGATTGGTGAGTTTCACCCCATCGATCCATTCCATGGTCAGCACGCGGCGGCTGGTGGCCTGGTGGTAGATCACCGGTACGGCAATGCGCTTGTTATGACGATGTAACGCCGCGAATTTTTCGGCATTGGCAGCTTCGTTGAGATAATCCATCTCTTCGAAGACCCGCTTGCCAAGCTCGTCGATCAGGGCAACAAGATCACTGCGAATGAGGCCGATATTCTGGTTGATCCAGGCGGCAATGTTGCGAACGATATAAAGATCTAAGGTAATTTGTTCCCGTAGGCCCGGCCGTTGCACTTTGACGGCCACCTTTTCGCCGCTGAGGAGCACGCCGCGATGGACCTGGCCCAGGGAGGCCGCTGAAATCGGGTCCCGTTCCAGTTGGGCATAGATCTGGTTCACCGGTGCGCCCAGGTCCTCCTCGATGCAGGCCATGGCCAGGCCGCTGTCGAAGCCGGGAAGTTGGTCCTGTAGTTGGGCCAGTTCCTCCAGCAGCAGGGGCGGAATGATGTCGGGCCGGGTCGAGAGGGCCTGGCCCGCCTTGATGAAGGCCGGGCCCAGATCGGCCAGTAGTTCGGCGCATTCCCGCGCCCGCTGGCGGGCGCGGTCCCTGTCCTTCAAAAGACCTGTGAACCAGTCAAAGCCCACCCCTAGGAGATAGAGGCCGATCGGCACGAGGGTTTGCCAAAGGCGCCGGATTAGCCGCTGGGGGTGGCCGGCGTAGATGCGGGTGATCGCCGCCGGGTCGTAGCTGAGCAGGCCAGAGGCTTCGATGAAATCACCCAGGTCCAGGCTTTGGGCAGCAGGGATGGCTTGGTTGGCGACGATGTTCAGGACTTGATCGTTGTCAGGGGGATCTCCGTCCGGTTGGGCTGCAGATTGGAGGTTGGCCATTGGACAGTCCTCAGCCAGATGGGTTCCACTTGGGTCCTGTCCAACCGGTTCGCCCGTCACAGCCCTCTGCATTGCGGCAACGGCGGCTTCAGCGGCGGTAAGGACCATGGCAGCAAGGGGCGGCGATCCAGCGGGATGCAGATGGCCAGCCCCCTTCTAAACGAATCCCACAGCCGCTACGGTCGACCTGATTGCCTGGGACCGGCGTGCTGACGGGTCTGCGCCTTGAAAACATTGCCCTGATTGAGAGCTTGGAGCTCACTTTCAGTGGGGGCTTCACGGTGCTTACCGGGGAAACTGGTGCTGGTAAATCGATTTTGCTTGATGCCCTCGATGCCCTGCTGGGGGGCGCCCAGGGGGCGGCGGGCGCCAGGTTGCTGCGCCAGGGTCAGCAGCGGGGCCGGATTGAAGCCAGTTTCAGTCTGACGCCGCCCCTGCACAGCTGGCTGGCCCAGCAGCACTTTGAGCTGGAGGACGACGACCTGCTGCTCAGCCGCGAATGGCGGCTGCAGGAGGAGCGGCTCACTAGTCGGCACCGGCTGAATGGCGTGGTCGTGAGTCGCGCCCAGGTGCAGGAGCTGCGGCCCCTGCTGCTCGATCTCACCGTTCAGGGCCAGACCCAGCAATTGGGCCGGCCTGGCCAACAGCGCCGCTGGCTCGATCGCTTTGGCGGCCCCGAGCTAGCCCTGGCCCTAGGGCCCGTGGCGGTGGCCTATCGCCACTGGAAACAGGCCGCCGCTGCCCTGGAGACGGCCCGGCGCGATTGGCAACAGCTCCAACAGGAACGCCAGCAACAGGAGCAACTGCTGCTCGACCTTGAAGCGGCCCAACTGGAGGATCCCCAGGAGCGCCTGCAGCTCGAAACGGCCCAGGACCGGCTGGTTCACGGGGTGCGCCTGCAGGAAGGGGTGATGACCCTGGTGGGTCGGCTGATCGAGGGGGCCGATCAGGCCCCCTCTGCCCTGGACCATCTCGCCGCCTGCGAACAGGAGCTGCAGTTGCTTGAGGCCATTGATCCCAGCCTTCAGATTTTGCGCCAGGCCTGCACCGATGGCCTGGCCCAACTCCAGGACCTGGCCCGCGATCTCGATCGCTATGGCGCCAGCTTGGAGAGTGATCCCGAAACCCTGGCCTCCCTGCAGGAGCGGATCGCCCAGCTGAAGACCCTGGAGCGGCGCCATGGCCAAGGCCTAGGCGAGTTGATCGTGCGGCGCGATGAGCTGCGCCAGCTCCTGGCCCCCGGTGGTGGTGAGGCAGCGCTCAGCGAGCTCGAAGCCCAGGAGCTACAGAGCCGTGGTCAGCGGGATCGTTGCAATGGCCAGCTCAGGGAAGCCCGGCGATTAGCAGCCATGGCCCTGGAGGGGCAGCTGATGGGGGCCCTCCGGCCCATGGGCCTGGCCAATGTGCGCTTTGCCGTAGCCATCACTGCGGCGGTGGCCAGCGAGGAGGGTGCCGATGGGGTTCAGTTCCTGTTTTCGGCCAACCCGGGCCAGCCCCTAGCGCCCCTGGCAGAGGTGGCGTCCGGTGGGGAGATGAGCCGCTTCCTGCTGGCCCTGAAAACCTGCCTGGCGGCGGCCGATCCCCACGTCACCCTGCTGTTTGATGAGATCGATAGTGGCGTCAGCGGTCGGGTGAGCGGCGCCATGGCGGCCCTGCTGCAGAAGCTGGCCGAACGGCGCCAGGTGTTCTGCGTCACCCACCAGCCCCTGGTGGCCGCCGCCGCTGAGCACCATTTCCTTGTGTCCAAATGGGTGGAAGCGGGCCAAACCCAGACGCGGGTGTCCCAACTGCGGGACATCCAGGCCCGCCAAAAGGAACTGGCGGAACTGGCCGGTGGCGATTCCGGCGGGACCCGCAGCTATGCGGCCAGTTTGCTCGCTAGCCCGCCGAGCTGAACGTCGGCGGAGCAGGGATTCCGCTCGGGCCAGGCGATAGCCAGCGGCTCCCTGGCCAGATTGGATCCAACCGGGCCCCCCGTCCCGCCTAGAATCGACCCTTATCGGATCCCATGGATGGCTCGCGCGAGCGCCAGTTCTGATCGGCCTGCCACCAGCTCCGCCGCGCCAGCCCGCACCATCAACGAGAAGGCGGCCCAGCTGAGCGCTAACCGCCTGCTCAATGGCGGCAACCTGGAGGATGTGATCCGGGTGCGGGGCGCCCGCCAGCACAACCTCAAAAATGTTGACCTGACGATTCCGCGCAATCGCCTGGTGGTGTTCACCGGCGTTAGCGGTAGCGGCAAAAGTTCCCTGGCCTTCGACACGATCTTTGCCGAGGGCCAGCGCCGCTATGTCGAGAGCCTCTCGGCCTACGCGCGCCAGTTTCTGGGCCAGATAGATAAGCCCGATGTGGATGCGATTGAGGGGCTCTCACCAGCCATTTCGATCGATCAGAAATCCACAAGCCATAACCCCCGCTCCACCGTTGGCACGGTGACGGAGATTCAGGACTACCTGCGGCTTCTTTATGGCCGAGCCGGTGAACCCCATTGTCCCCAATGTGACCGCTCGATCCGCCCCCAAACCATCGATGAGATGGTGGACCAGATCAACGCCTTGCCCGAGGGCACCCGCTACCAATTGCTGGCGCCGGTGGTGCGCGGCAAGAAGGGCACCCATGTGAAATTACTGGGCGGTCTGGTGGCTGAAGGTTTTGCTCGAGTGCGCATCAATGGTGAGGTGCGCGAACTTGCCGATAACATCGAACTTGATAAGAACCACGCCCACCACATTGAGGTGGTGGTGGACAGGCTGGTGGCCCGTGAAGGCATTCTCGAACGGCTCACCGATTCCCTACGCACGGCCCTAAAACGGGGCGATGGCTTGGCTTTGGTGGAGGTAGTGCCCAAGGCGGACCAACCCTTGCCCGAGGGTGTGGAGCGGGAAAGGCTCTATTCGGAAAACTTTGCCTGTCCGGCCCATGGCGCCGTGATGGAGGAGCTCTCGCCCAGGCTGTTCTCCTTCAATAGCCCCTATGGGGCCTGCCCCGATTGCCATGGCATCGGCCACCTGCGCAAGTTCACCCCGCAGCGGGTGGTGCCCGATCCATCTTTGCCCGTGTATGCGGCAATCGCACCTTGGAGTGATAAGGATAATTCCTATTACTTCTCAATGATTTATAGCGTAGGTGAAGCATTTGGTTTTGAAATTAAACTGCCTTGGAATCAATTAACTGCTGTTCAGCGGGATGTGCTGCTGAATGGCAGTACTGAAGAAATTGCGATTCAGGCCGATAGTCGCTACCGCAAGAGCCAGGCCTACATGCGTCCCTTTGAGGGCATCTTGCCGATCCTGGAGCGGCAGCTGCGCGATGCCAGTGGTGAGGCAGTGCGCCAGAAATTAGAGAAGTTTCTGGAGATGGTGCCCTGCGCCACCTGTAAGGGTTTGCGGCTGCGCCCTGAGGCCTTGGCGGTGAAGGTGGGCCCCTATGGGATTCATCAACTCACGGCCGTTAGTGTGGGCGAAAGCTTGATGCGGATCGAGGCTTTGATGGGCGTGGGAGCCAGTGAGGGGGCCGATCCCCTGATCACGCCCCGCCAGATCCAGATCGGTGATTTGGTGTTGCGCGAAGTGCGCATGCGGCTGAAGTTTCTGCTTGATGTGGGCCTGGATTATCTAAGTCTGGATCGCCCCGCCATGACCCTATCTGGTGGGGAAGCCCAACGGATTCGCCTAGCCACCCAGATCGGTGCTGGCCTTACGGGCGTGTTGTATGTGCTCGATGAACCCAGCATCGGCTTGCACCAACGCGATAACGATCGGTTGCTTGCCACCCTGTTCAAGCTGCGGGATCTCGGCAACACCTTGATCGTGGTCGAGCACGATGAAGACACGATCCGGGCCGCGGATTATGTGGTGGACATCGGTCCCGGCGCCGGCGTCCATGGTGGCCACATCGTGGCCCAGGGATCCCTGGAGAATTTGCTCACTTCTGAGGAGTCGTTAACGGGGGCCTATCTCAGTGGCCGTTTGTCGATCCCGACCCCGGCCGAGCGCCGCAGCACGGGCAGTCGCCGCATCAGCCTGGTGAATTGCAAGCGCAACAATCTCAATGGCTTCGATATTGAGATTCCGCTGGGACGGTTGGTTTGCGTGACCGGCGTGAGCGGTAGCGGCAAGAGCACGCTGGTGAACGAGCTGCTGCATCCGGCCCTAGAGCATAAATTAGGCATGAAGGTGCCGTTCCCGGCGGGCCTGGATGAACTCAAGGGCATCAAGGCGATTGACAAGGTGATCGTGATTGACCAATCCCCGATCGGCCGCACCCCCCGCTCCAACCCGGCCACCTACACGGGCGCCTTCGATCCAATTCGCCAGGTGTTTGCGGCCACGGTGGAGGCCAAGGCCCGCGGCTACCAGGTGGGCCAGTTCAGTTTCAATGTGAAAGGCGGCCGCTGTGAGGCCTGCAGCGGCCAAGGCGTGAACGTGATTGAGATGAATTTCCTGCCCGATGTTTATGTGCAATGCGACGTGTGTAAGGGAGCTCGCTACAACCGTGAAACCCTGCAGGTGACCTATCGCGGTCACAATATTGCTGAAGTGCTGGAGATGACGGTGGAGCAGGCCGCCGAGGTGTTCTCCGCCATTCCCCAGGCGGCAGATCGCCTGCGCACCCTGGTGGATGTGGGCCTGGGCTACGTCAAACTCGGCCAACCCGCCCCCACCCTCTCCGGCGGTGAAGCCCAACGGGTGAAGCTGGCCACCGAACTCTCAAAGCGGGCCACCGGCAAGACCCTCTATCTCATCGATGAACCCACCACCGGCCTCAGTTTCTTCGACGTCCATAAATTGATGGATGTGATGCAGCGCCTGGTCGATAAGGGAAATTCCATCCTGGTGATCGAGCACAACCTCGATGTGATCCGCTGCGGCGACTGGGTGATCGACCTAGGACCCGAAGGCGGCGATAAGGGCGGCGAGATCGTGGTGGCGGGCACGCCTGAGGAGGTGGCGGAGCATTCCACCAGCCATACGGGCAGGTATCTCAAGCAGGTGTTGGCGCAGCATCCGCCAGAGCTGGTGGCAGTTTAATGGTGGTTATGGCGGGGTAGGGGCTCTCATTTTGCAGGCAACCACAGCACTGGCCACCTAAGTTGGATACCGCAGTAAGCCTTCTTCATTGCGCATGTAAATAAGCGCAAGAAAAGGCAGTTAGATTGTTGCTAAATAGTCAAACAAGTATTCAGAGAAGCTAACCGCGTTGGCAGATTAGAACCAATTTTCAAATCTGGAGTAGCCAATTTTTAGGGCTGCAATCAGAGCTTTCTGCCGGTTGTTGACGCCCCTGCAAAGCTAGCCGAAAGAGCTGGTTTGTCATGATCGCGGCTCTCCGGGACTTGCGGTGCCCAGATCCAAGTTAGAGCCAGCGATCACGGCATAAAAAAAGGCGAGCTCAGCAGCCCGCCTCTTGGATCAGAGAACGAAAATGGTTTAGGCCGCAAATGTGAGATCAATAATCAGGTCGTTGTGATCGCGATCGCCACCGCCAAAGACGTCCTCGAAACCAACTTTGTTGGCCGAGAGGTACTTGAAGTGATTGTAACCATCGGCATTCGCAGCAGTGAAGCTATAGAACGTGTTACCGGTATTTGCGACCGTAGCCACAAGCCCCAGCATGTAGCCGTCAGACTGAAGCGTAAATGATTCAGAAGCTGATACGTTGTCTTGGCGGCTCAATGTTATGTTCGAAACCTTGCTGGCTTGGACAGCAGCCGCATAACCAGACTCACCAGGTTTGATCCAAGTACCCGTCAGGGCATCGACAACGGAACCCTGGGCATCAGCTATCCTATAGAAGAAGGCATCCGTATTGTATGAAGCCGATCGTGAGGCCTGAACCGTTGTAGAGATTAAACTAACACTCGAGAGATCAATCATATAGTCTGTGCCATTCCCCTGGTACAGAGATGACGACTGATAGATTTCATCGGGATCAACGTGGTGGCAGTAGCTATCTGCGATAGAAGAATCCTCATGAGAGTGAGCCGAACCATCCTCATGAGAGTGAGCCGAACCAGAAAGCATCGCGTTAGAAGTGGTTGAGCCCGATCGAGTAAACTGCGCGCGAATCTCACCAAGCGCTACTCTTTCGGTGTGTATATTCGTATAAAGTTCTCCAGCGTAGATGTCTTCTAGGCTGTTAGTAAGGCTCACAATGCTTTGATCAGAATCTGTCCATTTTCCCGTTAGGGTCCACATGGTTTTAGTTTGATCATAAGTAATATTTAGATCGTTATCCTGATTTGGATTAATTAGACCAATGTGCGCATCCCCAACGGTATAGTTAGGTGCAACATGGAAATGCATCCCGGCTACATCATCGCCTGGGTCAGTAGTTCTAGGTGTGCCATCGAACCACTTGCCGAAATCTAATCCAATAATATTTAATAAATAAATCGCTTCGGTTTTAGCTCTGTTCAGGGTGAGTTGAATTGTTCCATAAGCTGTACTTACTGTAGGCCATATTTCATTGCGAGAAGTCAGCACTCCTGAGTAAATTTGGTCTTCGTCAGTATCAAACTCACAACAGTTGCATGATGCCCCCACGCTTGACAAGGTAGAGCTGGCAGTAGCATTTGTTGTCGTAACTGGGGTCGGATTGCTATTAGGTGTAAGAGCACTTGCAGAGGCAAGTCGAAAGCCTGCGGCATATCCTGCATCATTGGGCATCAGCCCATCGTCACGCAACGACGACCCAGAGGCAGGATTGTAAAAACTGGCTCCACGTTTTGATCTTGTACCATTAACAGATCCATTGTAGTCTCCAAATGCAGCTGTAGGATCATATATGCTTTCATTCCACTCAGTGACGTTGCCGTCTTGATCGAAGGTTCCATAATGACTTGCACTGCCGCTAAATACGCCAACTTCTGTCAGCATATTCGGCCCAACTAAGGGATCTGGCAATTGGCCAAGGAAAATTGTAGACAAAGGTGATTTAGTGAACCCAGTGTTTGTTCGGGTATTGGCTAGATTTGGTGCAGAGGGGTTGATTAAGGTATTGCCAGGCGTGGTGTCGCTTTTGGTAGCCCAATCGTAATAACCAGCACTCCCTATCCCATTTTTATTGGGATTGTAATAAGCTGCTTTGTACCATTCGTTTTCGGTTGGGATCCAATACCTTGCGCCTGAGGCATGGGTTGCCGGTATTACGGTTACGGTTCCAGATCCAGTCGCTATTCCATTGGAATTTCTATTTTGAACTGTGAAGTAGGTAAACCCATCTTTTTTGGTGACAGATCTGATTGTGCTACGAGTCTCAAATCCGCTGCCAGTAAGGCCACTCGCTTGTGCCTGGTCTCCCACTGAGATACTTAAATCTCCTGTTGCTTTGTAAGTGATTTTATTATCCCATCGCGTAGCGCCCACAAGCGCAGCGGTTGTAATTAAATAGGCGCCACTTTCAGTGCTTCCAGATCCCTTGCCATTGTGCATCCAATTCGCAAAACGAATGGCATCCAAGTAATTGACATAATTAACTGGCTTATTTTCGCTTCCTTCTGGATTTTGGGTTGATGATGGACTTGTTGATGGAGCGAAGCTGTAACTGTAGTTTCCAGAACTGCCTGTCCGAGTAATGCCATTGAGTAATTTGTCATCCTGCATCCCTGGATTGAATAGTCCTTTTGGATCAGACTTTGCGACAGCATTTAGAAACTCAACGTATTGCCCATACGTTGTCTCGTATTTGGAGATATTATAATGATAGTTTACACTACCAAACGCCAAGCCATTTGAGTCGAGCGCATCATTGGCGTTGTTCAAATCTCCAACAGGAACGAATACCATTGCAGTTGTAGGCATTTTTAGTAAATTAAAATCAATTTCCAAAATACAGCCAGCCGCTGGCAGTGTCTATCGACCAAGGTCGATAAAGTGATTCGGGTCTTGCTGGGGAAGGCTGGGGCTAGCCTGGAAAACACGGCCAGACCGACAGATAGAGGTCTTTTAATCGAAAGTTGGCACTGAATTCATGGGCAGGAGGCAGTTAGGCTTCTTTTGCTGATGTTGGTGCCTTTTTCTTATGAGCCTCTTCCCTTGAATTCGATCCTCCTGGTGATTGAGCTCAACCTTGATATGGTCTGATGCGGCGACTGGGTAATCGACCTAGGTCCAGAAGTGGCCGATAAGGGGGGCGAGATTGTGCTGGCGCAGCATCCGCCAGAGCTGATGGCGGTTTGAGAGTGGTTTTGGATGGGTGGGGAAGGACCGGAAGTGCAGGGTGGTGGCTTGAATTACTGTTAAAGTTTGGAGCTTCTGATTGAATCTGGTGATTATTCCTAAGCCGAGTATGATCTGAACAAAATATATTCATAAAAACTTCCCTAGTAGTTCTCCTGGCATTCCCATCGCAATTGGTAATAGACTATTTGACGAAAACATATAGCACCACATTCGCTCAAGGTAGTGACCTTCCACAGGGTTGGAGTGGTGTGACACGGTGGCTAGTAATTGCTTATAAAAATTGATCGGGTGAGCGTGTACGGCCCTTCTGCTAACGGCAAAACATCCACACATACTGGTGACCGTCAAAAGGGGAAGTGGGCCTAGAAATTTAGTCGAATAGTCAATTAGGCTGAGGCTACTTCGTGCCAAAGAGCCATTGTTCCAAGCCTCAACATATTTTGGATCAGCTTCAAAATTGATGGCTTGCCACTGGAGTGGGCTGAATATGCCATAGGCAGAGGCTGAAAATCCATATTGGATGGCATGTGGAAAGTAATTCTCAATATTTGTGTATACATTATGACCAAGATCATCAATTCTTCCTTGGAGAAAGATTGTGATATCTGGCAGGGATGCATATCTTGTGGTGATGTGATGGAGCCAGGTGTGGGACTCCCTGCCAACGTTGGGAAGACTAATAATAGCTCCGTGGTTAGTGTTATCAAGGATAGCTCCTTTGTTGTAGATGTGAATAGGGATCTTTCCAAAAATATTATTTAACCACGAAATATTTTCGTCGTATCGAGCAATTACCAACTCGGCTTTCATGTGTTGTGACACGCATAATGATTACTAGGACTTTATCGCTTTGCTCCTACGCTTGTCTAGTGAGGCCTTGGCTTTATTCCGCACTCGGTTGTGTTTGTTTGTAATGGCAATGCCAGCCGATTTTTTTGATGATATTCTTCAAGTGTTCGTTTTGCGGCTAAAGTTGACAGACACGCGGTGCTCTATTGTGAAGTCACTTTTAGGATGCATCATCCTGCAATCTGATTTGGTTTTAACTGATTATTCTTGCTGCGACCTGGTTTGTCTGCGGCCTATGCAATCATTCCGCGATGTTGCTTTGGAGATTTACCGAGGCCGGCCGATATTCAGGGCTGCCGCACTGATTGGTTTGGGATAAGGATCACTAGAATGCATGAGCGCAGTCGTTGGTGATCCTGGGATGGTGTTCTTAGTCGTGGGTGCTGGCTTTGCAGGTGCAACCATTGCCAGGACGCTTGCTGAGGCTGGTCTTCAAGTTGACATCATTGATAAACGTAGTCATGTCGGCGGCAATGCTCACGATTTTGTTAACTGTGTAGGTGAGCGAATTCATCGTTATGGTCCCCATCTTTTGCATGGCAATCGGCTTAGCCCAGCTGTAGTCTTTCTGAGTCGCTTTACGTCTTGGACCCCCTACGAGCATAGGGTGCGTGCGCTTTTACCCGACGGCACCACCACGCCCTTACCTGTTAATCGAACAACGCTTGAAGATATTTTCAACATTCACCTAGATGAAGATGAGTCCGCGAGCCGCTTTCTCGATTCGATTCGAAGAAGAATACCAAAGCCGGCCAATGCTGATGATCTGTTTTTAAACGGCGTCGGTGAAACATTGGCTGATTTGTTGTTTCGACCCTATACCCGCAAGATGTGGGGGATTGAGGCGAGCGAGCTGGATGTTGCAATTGGTGCACGGTTGCCGGTGCGTTGTAACAGAGATGAGCGTTATTTTGCTGATTCTTTTCAGGCTTTGCCTAAATATGGTTACAATAGGTTGTTTGAATCTATGTTGGATCATCCTAATATTAAGCTGCGCTTGAATCATTCCTTTGAAAAGTCGATGCAGCATCATTACAAGCACTGTTTTCTTTGTATTCCGATAGATCGCTATTTCGACTATGTTTATGGAGTCTTGCCTTATCGGTCGATTCGCTTTCACCATGGCCAGACCATACATAACCAGGCCGCTACAGTTATTAATTTCACAGATACCGCTCCATATACTCGTGTAACCCAGTGGAGTCTGCTGCCCAATTCGGCGATATCTGGAAACGGACTACATACAATCACCAAGGAAGAACCCTGTAGCATGGAGGATAATCCAGGTGAGTATTATTATCCAGTTCAAACGTCTGAATCACAGCGTTTGTATGGTCTATATCGCCAACTTGCAGCGAACCTACTGGACGTCAGTTTCTGTGGACGAACTGGTTTATTTCGCTATATTGATATGATTCCTGCTGTTACCATGCACTTAGAGATCGCCGAGCGATTTTTGCAGCAGAATGGTCTTCGCTCAGCGACCTAGCATAAGCTGGCTTGGCTAGACAGGTGTTACACCCTGTCCTCATCAAATCAAAGGCCTCTCCCGTCGATGCAGCCCACTTCAGGGCTTCAAACTCCGTGGTGATTGGCTGGTCGGCAAAAAGCACAGTTCATCTGCAGAATCTGGTTGGAAGCCCCGCTTTATTCGATGCTATCGATCGCTTGGCCATCCAATAGTGTCGAAATGGGGTTGAAGGTGTTTTTTTGCATTGACATGGATTGATCATGGGCCCGGTTCGCAATAAAATAGACTTCTGATATCAACGGAAGGGGACAAAGTGAGAAAACTAGTTTGAACCTGGCTTCTGTCATCTCCCAATTGCTGATGCACCAGATTTGGACGGGCGGTCATTGTGTTGGGGTTGCAGGCCAGCACCACGTAGAGACTGGGAATAGCTGCTATTGGTCTGGTGGGGCAAGGTATGTCGTTTCTTGTTGTCAATAAATAAATGTTTCACATTATGAATTTAGCTTGGTCATTGGTTAATCTTTTATGCACTATCTGAACGCACTAATAATCCTTTGATAGCGTAGCTCAGCGCTGCGGTTGCTGTGCTCCCCTGCCACCAGGTCGATAGCGATCCATCACCGTATCCAGGCTCTGATTGTTGATCTTGGGATTGCTGTGCTGTATACAGCCAAGTAGAACGGCTTTATTGGCGTGCACGCGCTCGCTTGTGGGATGATCGCCTTGTGCGGTAGGGTGAACCTTGGAAAAACATGCCCTAAAAACGCTAGCTGATATGCCAAGATCACGGCTGATTTGATCTACAGGGCGCCTTGGATCATCGGATAGTGTTGCGGGAGCAGCGGCGACGAGCTTCGGTGTGGTTGCTATTCCAATTAGGAGCAATATCTGAATTAAGGCAGTACGTTGCAATGGTTTTGTATTTTAAGATTTTCATTGATTCTGGCACAGATTGGCCCGGGGGTTTGTTGAGAGCCGAGTTTCGACCCTATGGCTTAATCTGACAAGTGTGAATAGGTCCAACCGTGCTAGGTGACCCTTGAGCATTTTCCGTCCTTTTGTCGTCGTCTGCTTAGCTCTTGTCTCCATGCCGGCCGTCCTCGCTGAGACCTGGTCCACAACAGGGCGGTGTTCTTTTAACGGCGTATCCCAGCCCTGCGCGGTGAGCGCCAGCGCCGATCTGAGCTATCCAGCCTGGAGCGCCCGTTATGTGCTGCTATGGGCCGATGGTATTCGTCAGACGATAACAGTTGGTAGTGATGTGCGGGCTACGGTGATTGTTGACGGTAAGAGTATCGCCGCCGAGCAATTACCCCCCGATCAGGCGGGCCATTGTCTGATTCAAACTGTCACTGGCAATGGGACCAAATTTGATTCCGGTCGGCTCAGGGTGGTAAAGGATCAGCCTGGCTGTTGAGTTGGTAGGGCTGCGCCAGTAAAGGTGTGGAAGTTGAATCGTGGCTGAATGGGTTACTAACGCGAAATTCTGCTAAAGTTGATTGCTAATCTATTGGCATTGATTCCCATGGTTTCCAAGGTTGTTCCAGCCACTGCCTTGCTGCTGAGCTTGGCCCTGCCGGCAGCAGGTCTGGCCAAGCCCAAGTATGGCTATACCGGTGCCGTTGCTCCGGAGAAGTGGGGTCAGCTTAGCCCCGAGTACGCAGCCTGCTCCAAGGGCACCAGCCAGGCTCCCCTAAATATCGTCACGGCGAAAACTGTCAAGGATTCTAAGAGCCTGCCCCTAAAGCCTAATTACATCCCTGGCCCCGCCGAAGTAGTCAATACGGGCACTGGCATTCAAGCCAATCTTAAGGGGGACCTAAAGATCGGTGCAGCCGATTATAAATTGTTGCAGTTTCACTTCCATGCCCATGGTGAGGAGGCGATTAACGGCGTTCATTATCCCTTAAATGCCCACCTGGTCCATGCCAACAGCGCGGGAAATCTTAAGGTGATTGGTGTGAATCTCAAGGTTGGCGCCCCGAATGCCTATCTGGAATCGTTCTGGAGCAAGCTGCCTGCCAAGAAGGATGGAACTGTGAAAGTTGATCTGCCTTCCCTGGCTGGTTTGTTGCCCAAGTCCCTCGCTTACTTCACCTATACCGGCTCCCTGACCACCCCTCCTTGCACCGAGGGTGTTCAGTTCTTCATTCTTAAGGAGCCCGTGACGATTTCGGCCAAGCAACTCAACACCTTTGTCAAGTTGTATCCGAACAACGCCCGTCCTGTGCAGCCCTTGAATGGTCGTGTGATCAAAACAAGCAACTAAACCGTACGATTTCCCTGGGGCTGGTCTTTGGGGGATGTTTTGGAAAAAGCGTCCCCCTTTTCTGTGCCTTTTTTGGGACCTAATCCTCAGGGGATCCTGCTCCTCTCTGCCGTTTCCCCTTGACGGTGCTGCGCTGCTTTTTGGCTGCTAGCCGCCGCTCTACCGATCCCCGGGTCGGTTTTGTGCGGCGCCGCGGCGGAGCAGGAGGGGCGATGGCTTCTTGCAGCAGGTTCACCAAGCGCCGTTGGGCGGTGACCCGGTTCTGCCATTGGGAGCGGTGTTCCGAAGCCGCGATCACGATGCAGCCTTCCAGCAAACGCCCGGCCAGACGCCCCACAGCCCGGGCCTTGAGGGTCAGGGGCAAGGCAGTGGAAGCGACGAGGTCAAAGATCAATTCCACCCGCGTATCGGTGCTGTTGACGTTTTGACCGCCGGGTCCCGAGGAGCGAGAAAAACGCCACCCCAATTCGGCCACGGGAATCGAAACTCCTGGGGTCAAGTGAAGGTGGTCGTTGCGCTGATCGATGGCTAGTAACGTCAAATAATGGTTACTTTGCCAGTGCCAATGTCGAAATAGGCAGATCTGATCGCTAGTTTGCCGCTGGCCTGGGCCTGCTTGAGCACGTCGCTGCGTTGGCTGAGTGCAGCGGTGGTATAGCGGGCATTGCCTTGAATGGCCTTGGTGAGATCGTCGCCTGGCTTGAGCGAAGCCCGAATCGGCTTCACCAACCCCTCCAGGAGGGGGGTTAGGGGCTCGGACGCTATGGCGGCCTTGACGGCACCGCAGGCGCTATGGCCCATCACCAGGATCAAGGGCACGCCCAGCACGGCCACGGCGTATTCCATCGAGGCAATCGCATCGTCAAAGGCCGTATTGCCGGCGGCCCGTACCTGGAAAAGTTCGCCGGAACCGGCAGCAAAGATCCATTCCGGCGCGACCCGGGCGTCGGCGCAGCTCAGCAGGGCGGCCCAGGGCTTCTGGCCTTCGGCTAGGGCGGCCGGATTGATCTGACAGCCAGCTGCAAAGATCGACTTGGTCAACTCCATGCGCTGGCTTGCCGTTGGTGCACTCACTGCTTGCTGCCAGGCCTTGCTGAATGTGCTATTACGACGCAACAGTTCAGCGAGGGGATCCGTAGGGGGTGAACAGACGGTGAGATCCTTGGCCAGTTTTGGATCCATGGTGCCAGCCGCCTGGGCAGCGCCGCCACTTAGCTTTGGCAGTACAAACCCACCTGCAACCAGGCCCGCTGCTTGTAATAGGTGTCGTCTAGAAAAAGCCATTTCAATTTTTTTAAATGGTTTGGCCGGGTAGGCCCTGGCCTTCGGGCAAATCTAGGTGCAAACCGTTGAAATTGGCTTCATTCGGGGACTACAATAGAATCACAGTATGGCGTCTGGGGGTAAGTGGGCCCAACGTCGCAGTGTCTGTTCCTAGGACTGGCGAGGCTGGGGTTGCCCAGGCGACAGGGACGATGCGCAATCCTGGAGGCAGTGCTTCCAAGGGCCATGGGCTGGATCGATGAGGTGTTTGACGGCGTGCGCTACGGCCTGGCCGGCACGGTGATCGCCGAGGCCGAGAGCCCCTTCCAACGGGTGACGATCATCGATAGCGAGCGCTACGGCAAGGGCCTGCTGCTCGATGGCTGCTGGATGACGGCCGAGCGCCAGGAGCGCCACTACCACGAGGCGTTGGTCCATCCAGCCCTCTGCGGGGCGGCCTCGATTGAGCGGGTGCTGGTGATCGGCGGTGGCGACGGCGGCACGGCCCGCGAATGTCTGCGCCATCCGGGGGTGCAACAGCTCGACATGGTGGAAATCGATGGCCTGGTGGTGGAACTCAGCCAGAAACACCTCCCCTCCCTGGGGGCGGGCGCCTGGAGCGATCCGCGCCTACGGCTCACGATCGGCGATGGCATCGCCTGGGCCGCGAACGCTGCTGACGCCAGCTACGACGTGGTGATCGTGGATGGCTCCGATCCTGCCGGCCCGGCCGAAGGGCTGTTTAACCGCGCCTTCTTTGAACACTGCCGCCGCATCCTCAAGCCCGGTGGTGTGTTTGCCACCCAGAGCGAATCGCCCGAGGCCTTCCGCCAGGTGCACTTGGACATGGTGCTGCTATTGCGCGACGTGTTTGGCCAGGCCGATCCGATGTATGGCTGGGTGCCCATGTATCCGAGCGGCTGGTGGAGCTGGACCTTCGCCGCCTGCGATGGCCGCCCCTACCTCCAGCCCCAGGCCGCCCGTGCCGCCACGGTTGCCGCAGGCTGTGAGATCTGGTCCCCCCGCTGGCAGCGGGGCGCCTTCGAGGCCGTGCCGGCGGCGATCGAGCGGGCCCTGAACGCCTGAAGGGGCCAAAGCCCAGCCCATACCGACTAGCCCCTTTCCACCCACCCGCTCGCCTTGACCAGCCCCGAATCCCCCAGCCGCCCCGCCGCCGAGCTCCTGGCCGACTTGTTTGACACCGAAGGCGCTATCTACATGGCCAGTCGCCGTGATCCGGCCGGCTGCCGGGTGGGCCTGTTCGGCGTGCCCTACGACGGCACCACCTCCTTTCGGCCCGGCACCCGCTTTGGTCCGGCGGCGATCCGGGAGGTGAGCTCGGGCCTGGAGAGCTACGACCCCCAGCTCGACCGCGACCTCGAAGACCTGGCCTTCGCCGACTTGGGCGCCGTGGCCATTCCCTTCGGCGCGCCGGAGCCGGTGGTGGCGGCGGTGAAGGCGGCAACCGAGGCGGTGTTGGGCCTGGGGCTGAAGCCGTTGATGCTGGGCGGCGAACATTCGATCAGCAGTGGCGCCGTGGCGGCCATGGCCGAGCGCTATCCGGAGCTGGCCCTGGTGCAGCTCGATGCCCATGCCGATCTGCGCCACGAGTGGCTGGGCAACCAGCACAGCCATGCCTGTGCGATGCGCCGCTGCCTGGAGGTGCTTCCCAGTGGCGACCTCCTACAGATCGCCATCCGCAGCGGCACCCGCGCGGAGTTCAGCGAGCTGCGCCAGAGCAGCCGGCTGGTGGCGATTGAGCGGATGGCCAAATCCCTGGCGGGCCTGCGGGGCCGGCCCCTCTATCTCACCGTTGATCTCGACTGGTTCGATCCTGCCGTGATGGCCGGAACCGGCACTCCGGAACCGGGGGGGTATCTCTGGAAGGATTTCGCGGTGTTGGTTGATGAGCTGCGCCATCACCAGCTGGTGGGTGCCGACGTGGTGGAACTGGCGCCCCAGCTGGATCCCAGTGGGGTGAGCAGTGTGCTGGCGGCCAAGGTGGTGCGCAGTTTGCTGCTGTTGCTGGGGCAGTGAGCTTGTATGGCCACGCCCCTGGTGCCAGAGCGAGGCTGTTGTGAGGACCTCCCTGCAGGAATAAACATCACCACCCGCGACCGTCACTGCAAGCGGAAACTTGAGCCCAGACCCTCACGGCGGCGCAGGTGCAGAGCCGATCTGAGATCACTAGCCAGGGCAGAGAGCTCAAGGACCTTCAAAAATCCGGATTAACAAAAACGAGGGCCATCCTGAAGCACGTTGCAATTACAATGTAGCCCCCGTCACCTCCAAGCGTATTGCCAAGAACGTCGGCGGGTTCATTAACGTCTTCTTAACCCCATTGATAAATTGACTCCTTAAAATAAATAAATAAATTGTTTCAGGCAAATCCTGTGGCGTTGGTCTTCAATCTTCTGACTCCTGCAGTTGCCGCCGATAGCGGGAAAATAAACGCGAAAGCGCAGGATGCCAACGCCGAGATCTCTGCCTACAACCCCGCCAGTGGCTACCTCTACACGGTTGGCGGCGGATCTGGAGCTCTTGTTGTTAGTGATCTGCGCAACCCGGCTAGTTCGCTGGTAGTAGCACGCGGCACCTCCGACGTCGTCGGTGAAACCTTCCAGAGCGTGGCGGTCTTTGGCAATCTGCTCGCAGTTGCGGTGCAGAACGCTGTTAAGACCGATTCAGGCTTTGTTCAGTTCTATGGCCTGACCAATCCCTCTCTTCCGACCCTGCTCAGCACCGTCACCGTGGGCGCCCTGCCCGACATGGTGAAGTTCAGCAGCGATGGCAAGAAGCTGCTGCTCACCAATGAAGGCGAGCCCAACACCGCCTACACAATTGACCCTGTGGGTTCGATCTCGTTGATCGACACCAGTGGCTATCTCGCCGCGACACCTGTGGTGCCAGCCCAGACGAATGTGCAAACTGTTGATTTCAGTGCCTGGAACAACCGCAAGGCCGAGCTGAGCAACCGCGGCATCCGCATCACGGGCAAAGCCGGGGTTACCACCACCCTGGCCCAAGACATCGAGCCCGAAGCGATCGCGATCACCGCCGACGGTAAGACGGCCTACATCTCCTTGCAGGAAAACAACGCGATCGCTGTGCTCGATATCAGCACAACAACCCCTGCGATCACGGCGATCTTCTCGGCAGGGATTCAGGATTGGGATCGTGGCACTGCCAGCGCCAAGAATTACTCCTATACCCTTTCTTACGCAGCTGGCAATCAGAATCTCCCCGCAGGAGCTCAGGCTGGGGGCCTTTCGGGTCTGTTCTTTGCTGGCATCGAAACGATCGGCAGTGCGACGCTGGACGTTTACTATTCCGTCACCGACCGTGGTCCGAACGGTTCGTTGGTTGCTGGTAAGCGTCAGTTTCTCGATCCTGACTTTCAGCCCACCATCTTCAAGCTGGGCATGGATCGCGCCACTGGCGCAGTCACCGAGCTGGGAAAGATTGGCCTCAAGCGTGCCGATGGCACATCACTGACCGGCCTGCCGGAGCTGCAAGGAAAGGATGACATCCCCGTCGATGTTGCTAACCAGAGCCTTGCCTACGACCCCTTCGGCATTGACTCTGAAACCATCTCCATCTTCACCGCCACGTTCGGTGGAGTATCCCGCAAAGTGTTCGCCGTCGGCGATGAATATCGCGGCCAGATTGCGATCTTTGATTTCACTACAGGCAATCTGATTCAGCGCTATATCCCCTCTGGCCAGAAGGCCCTGCTGAGCGCCCAACACAACGTGGGTGGCGCAACCCCGATCGGCGCCGAAACGATCGATAGCCTGCCCGCCATCTACGGCAACCGCTGGAGCAACCGCGGCATCGAAGGCATGGCCTTCAACAGCAAGGACAACCTGCTTTACGCGTTCATGCAGAGCCCGTTGGATGTTGACAGTAATAACGATGGTGTTGTAGCCGAGCGCAGTCCTTCCCAACTCACCCGTATCCTGGCGATCGACCCCACCACCGGAACCCCGGTCAAGGAGCATCTCTACTTGCTGAGCGGCCGTTCTGGCCAGGACAAGATTGGCGATGTCGCCTACGACGCGGCCCGCAATGTGTTCCTGGTGATGGAGCGCGACAGCAGCCGGCTGCTTAACGGCTTTAAGAGTGTTTACGAGGTAGATCTGCGCGGTGCCAGCGACACCCTGCCTGTCACCCTCGCCGCCGATCAGGCGGCCAGTGGCTGGCTCGCAAAAATCGGCGTGGCTAGTCCCGAGCTACTCGACAACAGCCTCGCCTTGGCAAATGGTATTTACTCAGCCTCCAGCGCCGATCGCCTGGCAGGCGCCAGTATCAAGCTGGTGAACAAAGTTGAGCTGTTTAACCTGCCTTCGGTGGGTGGCAGCCTTGCCTACGACAAACCCGAAGGACTCACCCTGCGGGATGACGGCGCGGTTGTCATCAACTACGACAACGACTTCGGTACCGAGGGCGCCAACGGTAACGCCTTCACCGTGGTGACCTTCAGCAACCCGGCTCTGGATACCGAGGACAACGCGAACGGAGGCTATACCGCTGCCACTAACCATGACGTTTACGGCCTAGTAATGCCGGATGGTCTGGCGACCTTCACCTACAAAGGTGAAAATTTCATTCTTGCCGCTGGTGAAGGCGACGACCGCAACGACTTCCTCAACCCCGACGAAACCAACCGGGTCTCGGCCCTGTTCACCGCTGCAGCCGCAGCCACGGACGTCCAGAAGGCAGGTCTTGTGGCAACCAACGCCCAAAGACTGAACATCCTCACCAACACCGGCGATCTCGATGGCGATGGCATCATCGACCAGGCCTATGTGGCCGGTTCACGTTCCCTACGGATCTTTGATTCCAAGGGGAACGTTGTTTGGGATTCGGGCGTGGCCCTTGAAGAGCTCGCCAATACCCTTACCCTCTATCCGGTTAACGATCGTGAAGATGTCAAGGGTGTCGAGCCCGAAATGGTGGAAGTGTTCACCATCAATGGCAGCACCTACGCCTTCGTGGCCCTGGAGCGAACTACCACCAGCATGGCGGCGATCTTCGATGTCTCTAACCCGTATGCCGCGGTGGCTGTCCCTCCCATTACTTTCCCTAATGCCCAGCGGATTGAGGGGATCACCTTCCTCACCAGCCCCACCAACGTCGCCCGCAGCGTGATCGCCTCCAGCGAAGGCAACGATGTGGTGTCGGTGCTGGATTTCCCGATCCCCTATCGCCTGCAGCTTCTGCACCTCTCCGATGGTGAAGCTGGCCTGCTGGCTTCCCAGACGGCGCCTTACCTTGCAGCGCTCGTTGATGGTTTTGATAACACCTATGCCAACACTCTGATCCTGGCCGGTGGCGACAACTTCATCCCAGGTCCCTTCCTCAATGGCGGCACCGATATCAGTGTGCGCGACGAGCTGAACGCCGTAACTGGTTCCACCATCAGCATGGCTGCCTCCACCAACCATCCGGTTGGAGCGGTTGATATAGCCATCCACAACCTGATCGGCGTAGAAGCCTCCACGATCGGTAACCACGAATTTGATCTGGGTTCGCGGGTGTTTAAGGATTCCTTCACGCCGGCTTCGGTTACTGGCTGGGTCGGAGCCCAATTCCCTTACCTCTCCGCCAACCTCGACTTCAGCGCTGACACTGATCTGAACCCGCGGTTCACCAATACCACCGCCACGGCTGGCCTCGAGGAAACTACTGCTCAGAAGGGCAAGATCGTGCCTTCGGCCGTCGTCACCAAGAACGGCGAAAAGATTGGCCTAGTGGGTGCCACCACCCAGATCATCGAGAAGATCAGCTCCACCGGTGGCGTGGAAGTGAAGGGTTTTAGCGGCGACGGCTCCGAGGTCGACAACATGGCCCTGCTGGCCAGCCAGCTGCAGCCGGTGATCGACGACCTGATCTCCCAGGGGGTCAACAAGGTGATCCTGATGTCCCACCTGCAGCAGATCAGTAATGAGCAGGCCCTAGCGCCGCTGCTGCGGGGTGTCGACATCATCCTGGCAGCCGGCTCGAACACTCGCCTAGGCGATAGCAATGATCAGGCCGTTGCCTTCGCCGGCCATGACGCCAACTTCGCAAACACCTATCCCATCGTTACCCAAGGCGCCGATGGCGGCACCACCTTGATCGTCAACACCGACAACGAATACACCTACCTCGGCCGCCTGGTGGTGGATTTCGACGCCCAGGGCCGCATCATTCCTGCCAGCGTTGATCCCTTGGTGAGTGGTGCCTATGCCGCCACCGCCGCCAATGTGGCCATGGCCTGGAATGTAACCGAGGCCCAACTGGCAACCACCGCCTTCGCCGATGGTACTAAGGGCGAAAACGTGCAGGATCTTACCGATGCGGTTCAGGCCGTGATCAGCAGCAAAGACGGCCAACTTTGGGGCTACTCCAATGTCTACCTAGAGGGTGAGCGGGCTTTCGTGCGCTCAGAGGAAACCAACCTCGGAAATCTGTCGGCTGATGCCAACCTCTTCTACGCGAAGAGCATCGACCCAACGGTTGTGCTCTCCCTCAAGAATGGCGGCGGCATCCGCTCCCAGATTGGATCGGTTGATGTGGTGAGTGGGGCGAAGGAAACCACCCTCGCCAATCCCTCCGCCTCCAAGCCTGAGGGGGCTGTTTCCACCCTGGATATTGAGAACTCGCTGCGATTCAACAACAGCCTCTCCTTGGTAACCGTGAGCGCCAGCAAGCTTAAAGAACTGCTTGAGTACGGCATTGCCTCGTACCCCAACCAGGGTCGCTTCCCCCAGGTGAGCGGCCTGGCGTTCAGCTTCGACCTCACCAAACCGGCCAACAGTCGCATCCTCAACCTGGCCATTCAAGACAGCCAGGGCAACGACCTGGATGTGGTGGTGCGCGGCGGGGCCCTAGTGGGTGATCCGGCCCGCACGTTCCGGATGGTGACGCTCAATTACCTGGCCGGTGGACCCGGTTCAACGACCGTTGGAGGAGATGGCTATCCCTTCCCCACCGATGCTGTTCAGAACGTTGCGGGTCCATCCAACCGCGTCGACCTGTTCAATCTCACGGCAGCCTCCACCGGGGCCGCTCGCTTCAGTGGCGATGGAACAGAGCAAGATGCCCTGGCCGAATACCTAAAGGTCAATTACGGAACTGCAACTACTGCTTACAACCAACCCGAAACAATCGCCGCCCAGGATCAACGCTTGCAGAATTTAGCATTAGCCACCGATGAAGTGATTGATGTCAAGCTGGGGACGGCCGGAGACGATGACAGTATTGCTGAGTCGTTCAAGTTGCAAGGGTTTAATGCCAAGGGAGATGTCCTCTTCACGGGTGCTGGTAGTGACAAGGTTGACATCGAATCTCTCAGCGGTTCCGCCAACGCAATCTTCACTGGTTCTGGTACTGACACAATCTTCGCCGGTAGCCGCGATGTGATAACCGGCGGCAGCGGCAACGATTTGATTTATGCCGATGGTGGCAATGGCAACCGCCTCAGCGGCAACGCCGGCGACGACGACTTCATCATTGGCAGCTCCGGCAACCGGGCCCTCGGTGGTGCGGGCAACGACCTCTTCACCATCAACGAAGGTGCCGGCACCAACTACCTCAATGGTGGCGCTGGCTACGACCAGTTCTGGCTGGTGAGTGGTCCAGGCGAAAGCGAGCGGCCCGCCGCCAAGCAGTTCGTGATGGATTTCACCGCTGGTGAAGACAAGGTGGGCCTAAGGGGCGTGGCTTTCAGTGCCCTCAGCTTCACCCAAGTGGGCGGTGACACGCTCTTGAAAGTAGGTGTCACTGAGGTGGGACATTTCATGAATGTAGGCGCAAGCATCCTCAACAACCAGACCAACTTCGCCGGTCTGGTCTGATCCCATCCCTACCCGGTCCCCTCTAATGAGGGGGCCGGTTTTTGTCTCACCACAGGAGATAATAAGGCATTTGTCCTAACCATTCACCCACTGGATTCCCAAGACGATGCCAATCACTTTCACCGGCTCCTACGGCCAAAATTTTGATGCATTGGCATTGTCCGGCGCTAGCAATCCCTGGAGCAACGATCAGACCCTGTTGGGCTGGCACCTGTTCCGCCAGCCCGCGGCCACTCCTGTAACGATCACCAGCTATAAAGCCGATACGGGTGCTGACAGCTCCGGCAGTTTTCTGAGTTACGGCAGTAGCGCTAGCAGCGATCGTGCCCTGGGTGGCCTGGCTTCAGGAGGCACTTACTTCGGTTCGCCCACCCCTGGCTCTGTAGCCGGTTGGTTTGTCCTGGCCCTCAGCAATGCCACAACAGCTCCAATCACCAATCTCGCCATAGCCTTCAACGGCGAGCAATGGCGCAATGGCGGCAACTTCACCGTCCAGACGATGGTGCTGGAGTATGGCTATGGCGCCAGCTTCGGACAGGTCGCCAGCTGGACTGTACCGGGTGGAACCTTCAATTGGTCCTCTCCGGTGGCAACGGCCCCTACGGGAGCCGCTGTCGATGGCAACAACGCTGGCAGGGTGGGAAACCTTGGAGGCACCCTCAACCTCGGCGCCAGCCCCTGGGCTGCCGACGCCACCCTCTGGCTGCGTTGGATTGAGAACAACGATGCTGGCAATGACCACGGCCTGGCAATTGACGACCTGACGATCGCAACTGTGCAGGCGCCCGCCCTGCCCGAGCTCTCTATTCAGGCCATTGTCGGCCAGGCCGGTGAGTTCGGAGGCTCCGCCAGCGTGCGCATCAGCCGCACTGGCAGCACAACTGATGCGCTCACGGTGCCGATTAACCTGGGCACTGGAGCTGGCCTGGCCAACAACGACGACCTCATCGCTCCCCTGCCCGCCTCGGTTGTCATTCCGGCGGGAAGCAGCAGCGTCGATCTGGCCATCGAGGTGCGCGACGACGCCCTCAATGAAGGCACCGAATCGCTGCTGGTCGAGCTCACAGCCCCTGCGGGCTACGTCCTTGCCGCTTCGGGCGCCCAGGCCCAAATCACCCTGCTCGACAACGACCGCATCAGCCTGATCTCGGCGGTGCAGGGCAGCGGCGCCACTAGCCCGCTGCTCGACCAGAACGTAACGCTGCGGGCCGTGGTGGTGGGCGACTTCCAGCTCAGCGGCGAGCTAGGTGGCTTCTTCCTGCAGGAGGAAACGGCCGACTGGGATTCCAGCACCCTCACCTCGGAAGGCCTCTATGTGGCTTACCCCCTCTCGGGCAGCAACGTTGACGTGCAGCTGGGCGCCCGGGTGCTGGTGAATGGCGTCGTGGGCGAGCGCTTCAGCCAGACCATCCTCACCAGCGTTCAGGCCCTCTCGGTGGAAGCCAGCGCTCGTTTAGCGGACACCCGCAGGGTTGACGTCCCAGATCTACTCGCCCAGCGCAGCACAAGCCTCGATCTGGAGCCCTACGAGGGCATGTGGGTGCGCTTCCCAGAAACCCTCTCCGTGAATGGCCTCTTCGGGCAATTCCGCTATGGGGAGGTGGCACTCAGTGCGGGCGGCTTGCCCGTCCAGCCCACCAATGTGATGGAGCCTGGTGCGGCCGCCTATGCCGCCGAGCAGGCCACCGCCCTACGGGAGCTGGTGCTCGACGACGGCAGCGCCAGTAGCTATCGCCCCGCATCGGCCGCCACGGTTGCGGCCCCCGTGCGCGATCAGCTGCTGCGCCGCGGTGACGCGATCGACGCTGTGGAGGGGGTCCTTGGGTACGACTTCAGCAAATACCGGTTGCACCCCACAGCTGCGCTGGCCTTCGCCAGCGAGAACCCCAGGCCTGAAGCCCCCACCGCACCCGGTGCTGGTCAGCTACGGCTGACCAGCTTCAACGTGCTCAACACCTTCACCACCCTCAATAGCGGTGGGGCTCTGACCGACAGTGGCCTGGCCCCCCGCGGTGCCAACACGGCCGAGGAACTGGAGCGTCAGCTCAGCAAACTCACCACGGCCCTCCTTGGCCTTAAGGCCGATGTGATCGGTCTGATGGAGCTGGAGAACGACGCCGACGATGCCACGCTAAAAATCATTGTGGATCGGCTCAATGGGGCCCTGCCAGCTAATTCGGGTCGGGCCTTCAGCTATGTGCCCACCGGCCAGATCGGCGCCGATGCCATCAAGGTAGCCCTGATCTATAACAACCTCGCCGTGGCGACCAATGGCGTGGCTCGGGTCCTCGATGCAGCCGCGTTCACCGATCCTTTGGCCAGCGGCACCCCGAAGAACCGCCCAGCCCTGGCCCAGTCCTTCCGGGAACTGGCCAGCGGCGAGATAGTGAATGTGGTGGTCAACCACCTCAAGTCGAAGGGCGCCACCGATGCCGCCGGTGCCGATCTCGATCAGCGCGATGGCCAGGCAGCCTTCAACGCCACCCGCACCGCAGCTGCCGCCCGGTTGCTGGAGTGGATCAACAGCAACCCCACCGGTAGCAGCGATCCCGACTGGGTGGTGCTCGGCGACCTCAACGCCTACGCCAAGGAAGATCCGATCCAGGTGTTTGAAGCGGCGGGCTTTCGCAATGCCCTGCCCAGCTTCACGGCCGAACCACCGTCGAGTTACGCCTTTTACACCCCGGTGGAGATGAGTGGAGCGTTGGATCATATGCTTATCTCCCCCTCCCTCGTGCCCCAGGCCACGGCCGCCCTTGACTGGAGCATCAATGCCTCAGAAGGAGCCTTCCGCGACTACAACCGCGACACGAACAGCAACGGCAGTGCGACCGTTCGTGACTTCTACGTCGCCGATCCCTACCGCACCTCCGACCACGACCCTGTACTGCTCGATCTGAAACTCGGCCGCACCCTGCCCTCCGGCCTGGGCTTCAACCATGGCGTGGCTTCGGGTGATCCCTACGCCGATTCGGTCATCCTCTGGACCCGCATCACCCCCCCTGCCGGCTTCGCCGGGCTACTCGACGTGCAGTGGGAGGTGTCGCGCAGCGCTGGTTTCGAAGCCGCTTCGATCATCGATAGCGGCACATTAAGCACCAGTGCCAGTCGCGACTGGACGGTGAAGGTTGAGGCCGATGGCCTCACTGCAGACACCACCTATTACTACCGCTTTCGCGCGGGGGATGGGGAGTCGATTGTCGGTCAAACCAAGACCCTGCCTGTCGATAGTGAGGCGGTGCGCCTGGCGGTGTTCTCCTGCGCCAACTTCCCCGCCGCGGATACCTTTGCGGCCTACGGCCGTGCCGCCGCCATCCAGGTCGTCAATCCCTATGACGCGCTGGTGCACCTGGGCGACTACATCTATGAATACGGCCCCGATGGCTACCCAGCCGCCCAGGACGCCGCCACGGGTCGGGGCTTCCTGCCGAACCGCGAGATCGTCAGCCTCGCCGATTACCGCCAGCGCTATGCCCAATACCACACCGATCACAACCTCCAGGCCCTGCGCGCTGTAGCGCCCCTGATTGCGATTTGGGACGACCACGAAACAGCCAATGACAGCTGGAGTGGTGGTGCGGGAAATCACCAGTCTGAAACCGAAGGCGAGTGGATCGCCCGCCGTGATGCCGCCCTCAAGGCCTACTACGAGTGGCTGCCGATCCGCGAACCACTCCTGCGTCAAGGCGTGGACAAAGGTGATGCCAGCACACCCCTGACCCAGGGTTACCGCTCCTTCAATTTTGGGGATGTCCTTGATTTGCATGTGCTCGAAACCCGGCTAACGGCCAGGGATGAGCAACTCAACTACCCAGACGCGGCATCCGTGCAGGCCCGCATTGGCGAGATCCTGGCCAACCCCGAGTTGCGGAATAACTACGCCTCAGATCTTGGACTCACTCCCCCCGCAACCTCAGCAGAGTTCCTGGCCTTCGGCACTGCCCTAGCGCCGACCGTATCCCAGGAGCTGGTAGTGGCCACCGTGCAGAAAGCCTGGGGAGATCCAAACCGGGATCTCATTGGTGATACCCAGTTGGCCTGGTTGCAAAGCCAGATGGCCAAATCGACTGCTGGGTGGCAGGTGCTCGGCCAGCAGGTGCTGATGCAGTCGATGGCTATACCTGCCGAGCTGCTAACCAGGAAGCCTGGCGATCCACCAGCCCTGCTCGACAAATATGCGGCTCCCCTGCAAAAACTAGCTACCGGCACCGCTTTCGCTGAGCTGTCGGCGGCTGAGCAGGCCCTGTTTGCTGAAGCCGGCAAGATCCCCTACAACCTTGATGCCTGGGATGGCTATGGCGTGGAGCGCGAGACGATCCTGCAGAGCGCCCTCGGTCTTGGCAAGCGGCTAATCAGCCTGGCCGGCGACACCCACAACGCCTGGGCAGGCGTTCTCGACACCATTGCTCCGGGCACCCTGCCAGCTGGCACGGTGGCGGGTGTGGAATTTGCCACCCCAGGTGTCACGTCCCCTGGGCTTGAGAAATATTTTCCCGGCGATGATGCTTACATCCGTGGCAAATACCCGGCCGTGGATGGCCTTGATGGGCTGTTCAGTGGTTATGTGAG